>NZ_JBFOCU010000062.1:0-486756 GCF_040907945.1 Aeromonas sp. s11
TAGGGATGGCGAGATCAAAACCCGCTGCCTTACCGCTTGGCGATACCCCAACAGCGCTCCTCAACAGTCATGAGACTGGCAAAGAACTTTTAAAATGGCTGGGGTACTAGGATTCGAACCTAGGGATGGCGAGATCAAAACCCGCTGCCTTACCGCTTGGCGATACCCCAACAGCGCTCCTCAACAGTCATGAGACTGGCAAAGAACTTTTAAAAATGGCTGGGGTACTAGGATTCGAACCTAGGGATGGCGAGATCAAAACCCGCTGCCTTACCGCTTGGCGATACCCCAACTAGAGATGGTGGCTATGACGGGATTCGAACCTGTGACCCCCGCATTATGAGTGCGATGCTCTAACCAACTGAGCTACATAGCCAACCTTGCTTCCGGTGAGTCGTTACCTCGTCACCGTGCGGGCCGAATTATGCGTATCTGGCTCTGGGGCGTCAACCCTTTTTTTGCCAGAAAAACGCAATTTGAGTGCGTTTGACCAGTTATTGGTCTCTGTTGCGCAAAAGCCCAACAATCTGCTTTTTTTTAAGACATTGCCATGATTGCCCGGGCAATGGCAGATAAAAAACAGGCCAGCAAATGCTGGCCTGTCATGGGATTAGACGTTGAACAGGAAGTTGGTCTTGAGTGAGTCTTTTAGGGTGTCATGAAGTCTCATTTTTTAATTCAATCTCTTTATTATCAATAAATTAAAGAATTTTTGGTCTCACGATGTTTCAGGTGGAATCACTGGTAGCCAAGTATTTTGTGTACGCAGTTGCGTACTCAAAATGCTATTGTGTACACAGCTTGAACAAAGGGGGCTAGGGTGGCGCTTAAGACAGATCGGGAAATCGCCAATTTGAAGGCGGAGGATGGCCAACGACAGGTGGTTGCTGTTGCTAGTGGGGCTGGTGGTGGGTTGTGTATCGAGGTTCGCAGTGGTGGGCGTTCGAAAACATGGCTTTACCGTTATCGTATCAATAATAAGGCCCGAAAATTCACATTGGGCTCTTACCCAGCAATGAGCTTGGCGACTGCGCGAGTTGAGCACGGTAAGGCTGTTGCTTTGGTTAAGGCAGGAGAAGATCCTGCTGCTGTTGCCAAAGCATCCAAAGTGAAGCGGTCGGCTATGCCGACATTTGATGCGTTTTTTGAAGAGTGGTTGGAGTGGAAGCAAGTTGCCAAGCCTGCCCGAGCATCTACCATTGAAGCCTATCGTCACACACACCGACTATATATAAGCAAAGCCATTGGTAGTCTGTTACTGAAAGATGTGACGCGAGCAGTGTTGTTTGCTCACTTGTCTAAAGTAAGAGGACGTAGTATTCAGGCTGCACGTAAAGGGCTGACCATCTGCGCCCAGATGCTCGATTATGCAGTCAATCTAGAGCTGATCGAGTTGAACCCTGCCCGTACCATCAAACCATCAACGATCGGAGCTGATGCCCTACCGCCGCGCCAACGTTGGTTGTGTCGTGAAGAGGTGGCCGCTTTTTGGCAAGGGCTAGCAGAGGGGGGATACCATCCCGCACAGGCTAACTGTTTGCGCCTTATCCTGCTGACGGGTGTAAGGCGTGGGGAGGCTACGGGCATGACATGGGATCAGGTCATCGGCAACAAGTGGGTCATCCCGGCTAGTAATGCCAAGAATGGCAAAGAGCACACGATTACTCTTCATCACATGGCATTAGAGATCATTACTCATCAACGAGCAATCAGCTGTGGTAGTCCCTGGGTTTTTGAAGCTATTCGAGAGCATGAAGCGGGACAGGGACATATTGACGGCAATTCTCTGCGTTGGGTGATAAATAAGGTACGAGCTCTTGCTATGCCACAAAGTGAGCCCTTTACCGTTCACGACTTACGTCGTAGCTTTGCCAGCTGTTGCGCTGAATATTTAGATGCAAATGAAAGTGTGATTGAGCTGGCCCTTAACCACAGCAAACGAGATCGTCTTGTTGCTACTTATCAAGCAGGCAAACGTTCTGAACAGGTGGTTAGACTGTTTAAACAATGGGGTGATTTTGTTCAGATATTAACACGACTAGAGCAAGCCAAGCCTGATAACGTAGTTTCAGTTAATTTTAGAAGGCGTGAATAATTTTTTTGTGTTTGAGTCTGAACGAGTAAAGCGATTCGTCAGTCTGACGAGATAAGCGAAAACAGCTAGGAAGTATAACGTTATCTAGCTGTTTTATCACAGCTTGCAGTAAGTCAAGAGCTTGATATCTTCGCATACTCCGCTCTTATTAGGTTTTCAACGATTGAGTTTTTATTTTCATTTCGCTTCGTGCAAATCTCATCTAAAATATCGCCAATATCATGACTCATATTGATGCTGTATTGTTTTTTTGTTTTGTTATTTTCTCGATATTTTCTTTGGCTCCATGCTTTTTTAAAATTGATGACAAGCAGCTTGAATCTATCATCATTAACTATACAAAGTACGTCAAGGAATGAAATGATGTCGTTTTTGACCCCAATCGAACGGGGCATTACTAGCGGTGTATACCCTAAATTCAATGTATGGAGATAATCATAAAGCCAAGTGGCTTTTTTGTTTGATTCATCTTTAAACCAACTTACTACCTGTTGATTTTGTAAAGCATGTTCAGTATATTTTTGGATGTCTTTTATTAATTTAAGTTTGTCATGCTTCGCGTTGGGAAGTCTGTTGATTAGGTGGATTATGTTTTTTTTAGTGACTGCGTTATTGTAAATTCCATCCATTTTTACAAAGTGTTTTGCATTAAAGGCTTGGATGTTTATGTTGAGTGTGCATTGGTATTCTTTATGTCCAAACAAACCTTGACCTGAATCTATGCACTCCAAATGGCTCATTAACCTCCATATATAACAATGTAGCCTAGTGTACTGTTCATCTAACCAGTTAAAATCCTTTTTTGTAAGGCATTTTTTTTCAAATTCGCAGGCGAGAGTACTAATCCATTTGTCGATTCTGTTAGAGTCATTACTTCTGTGGTTATATGTCTCCATGAATATTTTTGATGCATCAGTCATGCAAGCACGCTGTAATTTATCTTCCAGTTCAGCATTACTTGGAACTCGGCACTCAGTGTATCCGTTTATCTCGCAAGTCCTATACCAGAGATAATCTACGAAAACTTCATCGTATAGTCTAGTCCTAACCATCTCGCCTTCTGAATAAACAGCCATATCCAACTCCTAAAAACTACATTGTAGTTTTTTTTGTCGCATTCATGTAGAGCTATGTGTAGTTTTTTGTGATTCATTTCACAGGTTTTTTAGATGTGGATTATCTACGTGATCTAGGCGAAACCCTTGCCTCTAATGGAGCCTACGCATGATTTTAGGTATATCTGAGTAATGATATTGCTCAGTGCCCCTCGCACTACGCGGCCAACATCTAGAAAGTAGAAGCTCCGCGATCATACTGCATGTACAATATTACGTTGTTGAACCAGCTATGAACCAATAGCAGGATAACAGACATGAAACTCATTAAATTGAAAGAAGTCACAGAAATGACCACTTTATCCAAGGCCACTATCTATCGTTTAATCAAACAAAGGAAATTTCCTGATTCCATATCCGTAGGACCACGAGCTGTAGCTTGGAGAACAATGGATATATTGGAGTGGGTCCAAAAAAAAGTGGATGCCCGTAGATGTGCTGATTGAATAACTCAAGAGTAATTTAAACATAACGAAATTAAGGGTTTTGTGAACTCTTCACGTATAGTCCTTGGTGTTTTCATGAATATAAGTGGTAACCAGTTCGGTATATGTATTATATATCTAAAATTCATGTTCATCTCTATTGTGAGATTTGTGTTACAGACGCATGAATGTTTATCTTCTCTATATTCTTGAGCTAAACATAAGCGGTATGTCAATAGGAAACATACCGCTTATGTTGCAATAAAAGATTGTAACTGTTTTAAAAAAGTCTGTTGATAGTCACTAGTCCTTACCTAGAAAATTACACCAACCATTAATCGGATGAGTGGAATAGCTTGCTAAAGATAACGTTGTACATGTCTCAAAAATGGCATGTGCGTACTCATGCCCGTAAAAGGAGGTAAGATGAATTTAGCATCGGATTATATACTTAGCCAACAAGAGTTAAATAATCTGCTCGCTGAAGCAGATTTTTACTATGGCTCCATCGAACGTGTTCAGTTAATTCGAATTATGCAGGTTGTTACAGGCTGTTTGGATATGTATTCAAGGGTCTGTGCGATGCGTGTGGATTTGCGTTTTCCACAAACAAACTGGAAAGGAGAACCAGATATTCCAATCTGCTTTCCGCGCGTGGACTCTCAGGTGATTACGCGCTTTTTTGAGTCACTAAAGAGCCAACTGAGAGCTGAACACTTACGTAAAGGTAGACGAGGTTCGCCATCTCTTCCTGAATATATCTGGGTTCGCGAGCAGGACGAAAGTCCCCTTCCTCATTACCATGTGGTGCTGCTCTTTCATAAAGATGTCTATGCGTTCTTGGGGAACTACACCAACCATGAAGCTGATAACATGGCGACGAGGATACAGCGTGCTTGGTGTAGTGCGTTATCGCTGTCCTACCCTGATTACTCATCCTTGGTGCATTTTCCTGCTAATCCGGTGTACGTATTTGATCGTCGTACAGCGGCGATATATTCCACCACGTATCACAAATTCTTATTACGGATCGCTTATTTAGCTAAAGTCCGTACTAAGGTGACTGGAACACGTAATTTCGGTTGCAGCCAGGGCACGGCCAGCCGGTAAGGCTTCTAGCCCCCACGCCTTCACTCCGATACCACCGAAGCCAACGGCCGATGGTCGAGCGAGCCGCGCCGGTAAGGTGATCAACATCAGTGATCGTGCGTCCTTTATGTAACAGCAAGATGGCCATCAAGCGACGAGCATGCCCTTTATCACGCGTGGTATGGATGATTTTGTGAATGCGGCGCCGTTGTGGTCGTGGCAGGGGTGGTAGGATAGGCATCAACTCAGTCCTTTGGGTGTGGCTTGTTTTGTTTGGCGACTAATGAGATCGCACAAACTGGACTGAGTTCCCTTCCTCCAATGATCTACTATTCGGAACAGCTATTTAGGTGAAACCTGCATATGTACATTGTAAAGTCATGCTGATTCAGTCTACACAATAAAATTGCAGATAAGGCTACATATGACACCTTGCAACCTCACCTGGGATCAGACCCTACGCTTTCGCCTGCTGGAAATCGTGTTGCAGTGGGAAGGGCGCCTCACCACCAATCACCTCTGTACCGCCTTCAATATTGGGCGTCAGCAGGCATCGCGAGACATCAACCTCTATATTAAGGAGTTTTCACCAGAAGGGTTGGAGTATGACCGTAGCCTGAAAGGGTACAAACCTACCGCCAGTTTCAAGCCCCGCTTCAGTGAAGGAAAAGTAGATGAGTACTTGATACTGTTGCACCGGGAAAAGCAGCACCTCAATCACCATGAGGAAGGGGTGCTTATCCTGCCTCTTATGGCTATGCACTACGGCCATATCGAGATCCTGACTGTACCCAACCGCTACATCGACCCTGTGATCGTGCGTGGCTTGGTGCAGGCTGCTCGTAGCCAACTGAGGGTGGATGTAGACTATGTGTCTCTCAGTTCTGAAGAAGAAAGTGGTCGCAATATCGTGCCCCACACACTGATCTACGACGGGATCCGCTGGCATGTGCGCGCTTACTGTGAGAAGCGTGGTGAGTATCTCGATTTTGTGATGAGTCGCTTTCGTGGCGAGCCCGAGTTACTTGATGTCTCGACGCATGGCCGCGATCAGGATGGTGAGTGGAATACCAAAGTGACTGCAATTCTGATCCCCAACCCAGCCCTGAGCCTAGGCCAGCAAGCCATCATTGCCACCGACTATGCCATGTTAGATGGCCAGCTACGGATTGAGCAACGGCTGCCGCTGATGCACTATGCACTGGAGCGGATGCAGGTGAGTTATGACGGTGACCATGGGGGTAACCCTCTGCTCCACCCTCTGGTGTTGGCCAACCGGGATGCGTTGATTGCCCAAGGCTGTACATTCAAGCTGAAGACCGCCGACCTGCTCACCCCCCAGTGAGCATGACTGGAGTAAGCCGTTGTTCTTGATCTCGCGAGTCAGCTAGCTACAAGGGAAAGTGCGAGAAGAGCCGCTATCGCTGGTACTATTAGCTTGTCGTTCTGCCTATTTTAACAGCCCTTTGGAGTTCTCTATGCCTATTCCCGCTGCGCCTATCACCTTCCATTGTCCCCATTGTGGCTGGAGCAAGACCACGGCTCCACGCAGTGATGTGATGCTTCGCGGCCGTACCTGGTTTGATAGTTGTCCGCTGTGTCAATGTGACAAGCTTGAGAGACGCAGCGCTACCATGGTTGAACTGTTGGCTGCCAAGGTTAGAGATGTGATTGGTAAATAAAAAGCATATAACGCGGCAGACTCATGCCTGCCGCGTTATAACTTGACTAATATGGCTTTTTATATTGAGGGAAGGTTCTTAGTTCGTCGTAATCTAGTCATTGCAGACTCGAGTACAGCATCAGATTCCGAATGCGCTGCATCTGATAGATCCAAATCACGCTCTGAAGCCTGCCACTGGTTCAGAACGTCTATCCGTTTAGCCATAGCAAGCAAGGTCTCTTGGGTATCGTCATATCCCTGCTTCATCCAGGACTCTATACGTTCCTTATCGAACCCCATCAGGTCCGTGATACCACGAGAAATAGCTTGTCTGGGTCTGAGTTCAACCACGGTAATGTTCGAGTCTTTCGGGCGTTCCCAAAACGAACCATCAGATAGCAAGGAGGCAAAAATCAGATTACAACCCTGATCAATCAGCGGTTTGATTGGCGTATTGCCCGATTCGGTAGCCCAGTCCCCCTGACCACCATCGGAATAGCGTTGACCACCGACCTTACGGTTTTTGTAGAGCAAGGGTAAAGCTGCCGATGCCAACAATGCCTCCCTCATCTGCTCGTCGGCCAGCGCTTGCAGATGCAAATAAGTTGATGCCTCTGTATTGCCAAGATTGATTGCCGCTTTGATGACGCAAAATAGGTCATCAATCCCTCCGGCAGATTCATAGAGGGAGACCCACACCGGCAACCCTTTTCTTAATAGTTCGGGATTGAGATAGGACTGCAGGAGCCTCTCGACCCGGCTGCTATCCAGAACCTCGTCAATCGTCGGATCAGGGACATCCACCCCCCACTCTTTAAGCAGCTTGATCGCAACTTGTAGCGATGAGAAGAGCCTGGGATTCATGCCATAGCCATAGAGCAGGAAAGGCACGACAGCCAACTTGTTGCTCACTCTAATAGGGGTGCTTGCTATCAGCTCTCGCCACAATTCTTCAAGATGCTGCGCCGCAATGTGGAGCGTATCGGCTGAAGCAACAATTGCTCCATTGAGGGCGCCAATACTGGCGCCAGCAACCATGTCCACCTTGATGCCTGACTCAGCGAGAGCCCTGATGACACCAACCTGATAGGCTCCCTTCGCACCACCACCAGATAAAACTAAGCCAACTTTCACCGCCTGCACTGCTCGCTCCTCAACCATCATGCTACTTCTCCCAACAACTCCTTGGTCATGGTGTCGGTAAAGCGTGACACCTTGGTAAGGTATGGAATAGTCAGTGGTTTTTCTAAAGGCATAAAAAGGGCATAATGGCTGATGGGTTGGTGGTGAAGATCCAGTTCACTACCCAAATAGCAGAGTGCATGCTGATAATCAGCGCTTAGGACACTCTGGGGCACGGTAAAAAGAAGTTCTGTCGGTAGGCGATCAGCATCTTCTGAGGAGTGTTCGGCATCTCTGGCGACTCTGAACTGCAGCTTGTTTTTTAGCCGCTCCAACAGTCTTGCTCGCTCGGTCAATGGGAGCGTCGACAAATGCTCGCCAAAGTCCCCCCAGGCCAACTCATCCAGCACAGCAAAACAGCGGCTTGCGATGGAAAGGTGACAAAAAAGCCCGGCATCCCAGCGGCCCAGCAGCAGATCGAGTTGATCCTCTGCGGCCACCTTTCCTTCAACGCGGCACAAGCGTTGCTCATGCTCGGCCAGTTTGTCGCGAGCAAAGGTGCTAAACGCCTCCATCGAGCTATGCAGATCGGCGGCAAAGTCAGCAACCTCCGCCAGTTGAGTCTTCAAATGCTGTACCGACTTATCAATACGCAACAAATGGCGGTTGGTCAGGGTTAACCCTTCGGTCAACGCCTCCAGATACTCACCTGTCTGTTGCAATCCAATTAACACCTCTTGATTAATCGCGGTTTGGCGGCGCTGGCTGGTTCCCACCAGACCATCCCAGAGGCGATTAAAATAGCCGCTGCGACATTTTTGTACCTTGATATGATCCTGTGCTACCTGTAAGCCATTGATCATGTCGAGGGCAAACTTGAATTTTAGGTTGGGTAACGTGTCAAACACGGCGTGATCGATGATTTCCATCAGCAAGCTCCTTCAGTGGTAAACTGAGAAGATTTATCCTTGACACCATTTTCATCGGTCAGATCCAGCTTTAGTTCTTTACTGTCTAACATGATGGCCGGAAGATCGCTCTTGATATCCCCAAGTTGCTTGGCTAATACCGTTTTTTGTTCTTGATTCAGCAGGGACTGTTTTTTACCCTGAATAAGATCGCCGCGAATTCGGTCAACAGTCACCATAAAATCATCAAAGAACTGTTCAAATGAACTTTCTATTGGTTCTGCAACTTCTTTCTCGATATAGCGGCTTAAATTGATAAATGTATTATTTATATTGTTTTTCGCATTTTCCGCTACCTTAACTACATCGATACGATAAACCTTCAGATTATATTTATATGACTCCCTGCCCCAGTCATCAGTATCAAAGACCTCGCAAATCCAGCCCCATACCCCGCTTTTATAACGATAGCCAGTTTTCTGCAGGTTTTTCTCTTCAATCATCTCATTAAGGATTGAGCTACCACTAAAATTGGCTGGGATTGGGTTAATATCTGGCAAACTCAAATTGACTTTGAGCCCCTTCTTAGCAAATCCCTGGTTGATGCCATCAATAATCAGCTGTGCCTCATCACAAAGTTGCTGCGATTGAGACTTAAGATCTTCTTTTAATTGATCGATAGCAGTCTGAAGATCATTTGTAATCTTTTCATGTAACTTATTGATTTCGGATTCAATCCCCTTGATCAAATTCTGAGCATCTTCCTGATTTTCAACATCGATCTCTGTCTTACCTTCTTGGAAATATTTCTCTTTTTGCTGTTCCCAGTCTTGCGACTCTGGCTCTCGAGATGCTGAAAAAATCTCTTTGATTAATGTTAAAAAAGACTTTTCTTTATCTTTCTTTTGTCTTTGTTTTTTAATCTTTTCTTCCTTTTCTTCCTTTTCTTCCTTTTCTTCCTTTTCTTCCTTTTCTTTCAGACTCTGACTAAATATACGATCAATTCCTTGTTCGAGCTGCGCATTTGTAGCGTCGCTACACACCTTTGAAAAATCCTTCAGTTTAGTTAACAGTTCGAGGCATTTCTCCAGTGCGTTCTCACGACTGGCTTCAATTTTTTTAATGTCCTGCTCAATACGATTGATATCTGATTCGAGAGTTGCAATATCACTCTTAAGAGCACTATCACGAATTTCAACAAAGTTATTCATTCGCTCACTCTGCTCCACCATCTTCGCGGCGCTGGAAGCCAGAGCCAACAAGGATGCCTTAGCATGGGCTTTTTTGATAACCTCGGTTAATGGAGCATCAAAACGGGAGTCATCCCAGAGATCACTGATGCCTTGCTTGACCTCATCAATATCATTAATTTTGTCTTGCCAATGACGACGATGGATGGCCGCTTTAGCAAAATCAACGACCCACTTATGCTCTTGGTGATCAGGCAGTTCACCTTGATGAATCAAGGCATGCTGGGCTCGGTTGGCTAAATAGGCAAATTTAGCTGATACGAGAAATATATTGGATTCAGGCACCTTACCCTGCAATAGCGTTTGGGAAATATATGCCTTATCAATAGAGTCATCCGCTAGATCGAACTTATTGACCAGAACATAGAGCCGATCCTCCACAATATCTGCTATAGATAGCACTTCACGGCGAACTTCGGCATCTGATTCAGATTTGACTTGTGTCGCATCCATAACCACCATGACGGCAGAAGCGCGTTGCAGTTGTTCGCGCATCATCTTCTTGAGTACCGCCATTCCCATCTCATTAGGGCCTGGTGTGTCCAGTAAGGTAAAGTGTCCTTGATTGGATGCCTGTTCATTCAGGTGGCAGAACGCCACCTCGATCATTGGCAGATCGTCAATATTCTGGTAATCGGCATAGGGAAATTCGCACTCCACCTTCTGACAGAGGCGTACCAGGTCATTAAGCTCTTTCAGAAAACTGAAAATATTCTCTTGACCTTGGTATTCAGATGCAAAGCTCATCCTGACCTTGATACGGTCAGCCAGAGACTTCAGGTCCTGCTCTTCGTGTTCAATCTTTTCATACTGTTCCGGTCTGGCCAGTTGGGTTGCAAGAGCGTGCAAAACTCGATTGAGCGGCTCAACGTTGGGTAGCTTCATACGTGGCTCTGGTTGACCCGGCACGTGACGGATGCGAGTTGGCAAGGCGGTCATCGGAGTGCTGCGGTTGGGCAGTACCTCTAGACCTACGATGGCGTTATTGGTCGTCGATTTACCCGCTTTCATGGTGCCCACAACGGCAAGCACCATATCCAATTCCTCAAGCTTGCTCAATTCTCCTTCCAGGATGGATATGGCATTGCGTACCTTGTCCGGGTCATAAGATTGTGCATCTTTGCTGTCGGCGATCAGAAGATTGGGGATCTGGGTAAGCTGATTGAGTTTTTCGATTTGCAGCTTGATAAGGCGTATTGCTTCGAGTCGGAGTAGTTCAACTGATTTGGGAGTCATTTTTTATCCTGTGATGAATAAACGTAAAAGTAGTACTTTGACTGCGCTCTTGATTCACTTCACGCCCAGTAAGAAGTCTCTTGTGAAGCCATCATACAGAAGCCCGATATCCTCTTAAATACCTGTATAAATCCACATGTCACATTTTCAGGCGTAATCCTGAGTGAACGGCACTATGCCGTGTTTTTGATATCGAGGCCTTGCCCCAACCCAAATCCCTCCGCCGTTACTCGACGGGGGGCTAATGAGTTCCTTTGTTGATGAGCTCAAGCTGATTGTCAGAGATGGCCACATGTGGCTACCGAGATCACTCTTTCTATCCCTTCGTACACCAGAAATCGCCCATTACTGCTGGGCAAATGATGGAAATCAAAAGAGGAGGCATTTGCCTCCTCTTGGATTGGGAATGGGTTGGTACTATTGGTCCCACATCTGGCAGCCAAACTCGGGGGTACCGGTGGCGGGTAGAACAGATGCCACATCTTTGGTTGGTAGTGCGAGCTGTTTGCCGTCAGCAGTTACGATGCTGATCGACTTGGCTCTACGCAGCTTGCCCCACATGTCAAAGAAATTGTTCTCACCGACCTGCGAGTCAGTCTCATATGGCTCATTGTATTGGCTGCCATCGACAATGATGGAGAAAGCCTGCCCAGCATAAGAGCCGTACTCCTTACCCTGCACGGTGGCAGTCATGCTGACCTTGCGGGTGTCATTGCAGGCGATATAGAGGTTATTTTGCTCGTTGACCACCGCCGTGTATTCGCTGGTGCCCTGACCCCAGCCACCACTCCAGCGTCCGGCCTCGCCATAGGCCAAGGCGTTATTGCTGCATAGAATTGTTACCGCCGATATGATAGAGAGAGTTTTCATTTTCCGTGCTCCTTGTTACTCCACCGGGACTGCCGATCATGACACTTATTCTTGAGCTACATCGTGAGCGATAAACAACAGTCTTCCGAACAAAAATGTTGTAAATAATTTTCAATTAGCTGAAGCAGTCTACCGCCCCTTGGGTGATTTATGGGCTATTCAAGCTCGAAGATTATCCCCTCCCTTTTTTTCCGCTCAATACTGGACGAAACCACATGTCGTATTTTCAGGCAGGTGGGCGATATCTCTAATCAGTTGCAGTTGACTGATCAGGTGCCGTTAACCTGATTTGTGGTAAACGCCTGCTTGCCGAGCTTGTGGGTTAATGGTGTCTTCCTCGGTTGTAGTTTGGGAGTCTCCATTGCTTGTTCAGAGGTAGAAGCAGTGCTTGAGTTCTCACCGTTTTCCACCTCGGGATAGAACTCCTTCAACAGCATCGGCACCTCTTCATCGATATCCTCAAACTGGCCGTTACGCAGCAACTCGCGAGCGGCTTGTTCCATCTGGTCGATGGCGAGCCCCGCCTCTTGGTCACGCTGGGCGGCCTCCTGTGCCTGTCTGACTGCCTCGGTCAGGTTGGTCTCTTCTCGCAAGGTCAAATCCACGTAGTAGACCGGTGTGCGGTAGGATTGGGTGGTGCTCTTGGCCCGCAACCGCAGGGTGAGGGGCAGATAGCGGGTATGGCCCCCGCTCACAGCCTCCAGGTACTTCAGTCGAGCCGCCAGAGTGCGCACTGAGTTGTAGCCGGTGGTGCGAAAGATAAAGCTGCCCAGCTCATCCCCTTGCCCCTCCACAAACAGGTTCAGTCGTCCGTACAGCTTGCAGCCCTGTTGGCCAGCAAAGGCGCAGCGTTCTGGCCCTGGGCAGCTGACCTCCTCCATGCCTTGCGCTCCCACTCGTCTTGCCACCTCCCCATTCCCGACACACAGCGGCCTGCCGGTTTGACGGTCAAACGCGCTGTATTCCGCCCGCAGATTCAAGTCGCTATCGTTGAACAGCACCCGCACCGGAATGGCGCGGATCTTGGTCTGCTCTTGCCCTTGGGCACTCTTTTGCGATGAGTAGTGTTGATGCAGGGGATGGAGCAACCATCCCCCTTTTTGTTGTACCTGGGTGGTGAGGGTGAAGCTGTCGTCCTTCTCCGGTACCCACTTATCCTGTTTTTGCACCAGCTTGCCGATGCAGATCCGCCCGATCACGGGTGGGGTTATTGCCAGTCCTTTGATCATGATGTTTGCCTCAAGGGTTGAATGGTGAAACGGCGCACGCCGGGCACCGGTTTGACGTAGCGGGTGAGCAGGTCGGGATGATCCTGACCGAGCTTATCCAGATCCGGTGCCAGCCGGTCTTTACTGCGCTTCCAGGTGATCTTGCCATCGGCAAATAGCCCGGCTGTCGCTTCACCCAAAGTGGCTTGCAGCCGCTGCTTGAGTTGTGACTCCTGCAGCTCGACGGCTTCCTTTTGCTGACGCAATCGCAGTAGCTCGCCAAACAGCTGGTTGAACTCGGGTGAATCGGAGAGATCCACCGTCTGGCCATCATCACGGGGGAAGAGCCAGCTCAGGGCATTGGCAGCATCACTGGAGCCGTCAGGCTCGGGCTGCTGGTCTTGTTGCACCATTTGCCAGAACTGTGCTTCCCGCTCGGTGAGATCCTGGATCTTCTCCTCATCGCGCTCGATGCGGTAAATCCGAAAATCCTGGCCGCCGATCAGCACTGCCACTTCTGCCCAGGCATGGCCGGTGACGGCCAGTTGATGCAGTACCTGACACTGGTAAGCCACCGGCACCCCTTCCTCCCACTGGGGGGCGCTGTGATAGCTGGCGGTCTTGATCTCCAGAATGCCCGGCCCATCGGGGTGGCCGACTACCTCCCGGTCGAGGTTGGCGAGCATGAAAGGATGCTCGGGGTGTTGCAGTACCGCATTGACCCGTCGCACCTTGTAGCCAGTGCGTTTGGCATAGACCTGCGCCAGCACTGGTTCGAGCTCGATTCCCCACAGCACCGCTTCCTTGTGGGAGATATCTTCCGGCTCCTTGCGACCGGTCTTTTCCAGCCAGAGGCTGAGCGGGCATTTGTAGGGGGATAGCCCCACTGCCACGGCAGCATCGGAGGAGCCGATGCCGAGTTTGCGGATAGCGAGCCACTGCTCGCGGGTTAACTGGGTAGTAGAGGCCAGCCGCAGGGCTTGGCCATACTTGGCTTTTGCTTTCATGACTATTCCTTGTTGACGGCATAAATGGCGACGCCCGGATTGGCTTGCGCCAGTCCGGGTGAGGTCGTTATGCGGTTTGAATGGGGAAGCGTAATTACTGCAGCAGAGTGAGTGCCTGATTCAAGGCTTGGGATTTGAGTTGGGCACCCTGACCGAACCAAGCGGAATCAAGCCGGTGGTCCTGGCTGCGGGCACGGCGGTGGTGATCCACGTATTCGGTGACCGCATTGACCAGCCCCCAGGCTGTATTGCGGGAGCTCGCAAGCTCTGAGCCCATGCCTGCGCCTTGATAGAGCTCATGCAGCCGTTGTACCGGCTTGGTGAGAATGATGTTCTCCTCATCGAGAGGTTGCGCCAACAGATCGCTGAAAAAGCGCAGCGCCTCTTCAGGGGCCACGGGCCGCTGTGCCAGTGCCTTGCTCTGGACTTTGAACTCATCCCAATGGGAGAGCCCGAGCCCAAGCGACTCTTTGACGGTCGCCGCATCGAACTGAGTGGAGTGGGGCACCTTGATGGCACCGGTAGCGCCGCGCAGTGCCATCTGCAGGGTGTTGTTGCATACCACACGTAGAGAAGTGAACTGCGCTGTGGTGCAGAGCGTGCCATCGCAGCTGGTTGCCAACAGCAGATAGGACTTTACCAAGTCATTGCCTTTGAGTTTTAGATCCTGGCCGGTCTTGGCCAGTGCCCACAGCTTGCGGCCGCCTTTAAGCGAGCCCGCGGTCTCTAGCTCAAAGCCACCGGCTTCCACTAGGTCTTGATAGAAGTGCAGCACCTCGTGAGGCTGTACCACGTTGTAGCGGCTTGAGACCACCGACAGAGGGGTGAGGGTATCGGAGCGATACAGCACCTTGCTATCGCTGTAGGGACGGATATGCAGTGCATCGGAGGCGACGTTAAACATCACGTCGCTCTGCTCGATGGTCCAATTCATCCCGGCTGCTTGCAGCCAGATATCGAGGGATTGTTGTGGGGGCAAGACATTTCCAAGGCCATGCCAAGGGGTTTGGCCGGTGTAGGCCATGGTGTCAATCAGGTGAGCCATATCTCCTCCAGGAATAGTGAAATGCAGACATTCAGCCTGCTAACTCATGGAGGTGATGTAGGTTTGAAAACTTATTGAATAGGATTCTTTTCGATAGTGTTTCGTATTTGGTATGAAGTGCGTTCTTTTGGGTTCGGAGTATGGAAGAAATTGATAAGGCATTTGGAGGGGGAGCATAGGGATGGAGAAAGGCCCATCTGACAACAGATGGGCCTTTTTATGAGAGCAATGATTTAACCTAGCACTGCGCAGTGTGTACGCAAATGTGTACTCAGTTCATTTATTGCTGCATCAACAGCGCATAATCATTTGATTTATAAGAGAAAAATCTAATTACACGTTGAACAGGAAGTTCATGATATCGCCATCTTTGACGATGTAATCTTTCCCTTCAGCGCGCATCTTGCCCGCTTCCTTGGCGCCTTGCTCACCCTTGTAGTTGATAAAGTCTTCAAAGGCGATGGTTTGGGCGCGAATAAAGCCTTTTTCAAAGTCAGTGTGGATCTTGCCAGCCGCTTGCGGGGCAGTGGCACCGACCGGAATAGTCCAGGCGCGTACCTCTTTCACACCGGCGGTGAAGTAGGTCTGCAGGTTGAGCAGCTGGTAGCCGGAGCGGATAACGCGATTCAGGCCCGGCTCTTCGATGCCCAGGTCAGCCATGAACTCGGCGCGATCTTCGTCGTCCAGTTCGGCGATGTCGGCTTCGATGGCGCAGCAGACCACGACCACGACCGCGTTCTCGGCGGCGGCGATTTCACGCACCTTGTCCAGATAGGGATTGTTCTCGAAACCATCTTCCGCCACGTTGGCGATATACATGGTGGGTTTCAGGGTCAGGAAGTTGAGGTGGCTCACGGCGGCCAGCTCTTCCTTATCCAGCTTCATGCCGCGGATCATCTGGCCGTTTTCCAGCGCGACCTTGATCTTCTCAAGCACTTCCACTTCCAGCTTGGCATCCTTGTCGCCGCCTTTGGCGCGCTTGGACTGACGGTGAATGGCGCGCTCGCAGGCGTCCAGATCCGACAGGGCCAGCTCGGTGTTGATCACTTCGATATCGTCAGCGGGAGAGACCTTGCCGGCAACGTGAATGATGTTCTCGTCGTCGAAGCAGCGCACTACATGGCCGATCGCTTCGGTTTCACGGATGTTGGCCAGGAACTGGTTACCCAGACCTTCACCCTTGGAGGCACCGGCAACCAGACCGGCGATGTCGACGAATTCCATGGTGGTCGGCACAACGCGCTGCGGATTGATGATGGCCGCCAGCTGATCGAGGCGGGGATCCGGCATCGGCACCACACCTGTGTTCGGCTCGATGGTGCAGAACGGGAAGTTGGCGGCTTCGATACCGGCCTTGGTCAGCGCGTTGAACAGGGTGGATTTGCCTACATTGGGCAGGCCCACGATACCGCATTTAAAACCCATGGATTGTTACCTTACTTGATGGATGCTGTTGGGGGTCGCCCGCAGGCGGCCCATGTCATGCTTGTTCTGGTCGTTGCTCATGTACCGGCACAATGCCCGTACAGGGTCAAAGCGACCTAACCCTTTTCCGCCTTGAAGCTGTGCAAGCGATTCATGGCCTTGGTCATATCTTGTTTGAACAGGATGTCGGTGGCGCGCAGAGACTCGTCCAGCGCGGCGTCGATCAGGTTCTGTTCACTGCTGGGGGCCTTGGTCAGGACGAAGCCAGCCACCTGCTCTTTGCTGCCGGGATGGCCGATCCCGAGACGCAGCCGGAAGAAGTTATTGTTGTTGCCCATCTTGGCGATGATGTCCTTGAGGCCGTTATGGCCACCGTGACCACCACCCTGCTTGAACTTGGCGATGCCTGGCGGCAGATCCAGTTCGTCATGGGCCACCAGCATCGCTTCCGGCTCAATCTGATAAAAACGCGCCAGTGCGGCCACCGCCTTGCCAGAGAGGTTCATATAGGTGTTCGGGATGAGCAGCCGCACATCCTGCCCCTCGACCAGGATGCGGGCAGTATGGCCGAAGAACTTGGGTTCTTCACGCAGGCTGACATTGTGCCAGCGGGCAAGTTGCTCCACATACCAGGCGCCCGCGTTGTGGCGGGTCTTGGCATATTCCGGGCCGGGGTTGCCCAGTCCGACGATCAGTTTGATTTCGCTTGTCACGCTTGATGTCTTCACTCGCAGCTGCCGTGGGCACACTACCCAGGGCAATAGGACGCAATATTCTAGCCGCCGAGTGGCGATCACTCAACCAATGCGCATGTTATGGCGGGATTTGCAGCATTATTGCGGCCAATGGGTGGCTAACGGTGGGCAAACGGGCCTCTTGCATGAGGCCCGTTTCAGCTTGCCGATGGGTTGTGCCCGGTTGACTACCGTCGTTATTTGGCACGCAGCAGGGTGACGGTCTCTTCATCCAGAGCGGTCAGGGTGGGACGGGCATCGCGCACATACTCCACGAAAGAGGCTGCATCGGTGCCGCAATCCACGCCGCTGGCTTTGCAATCGAGGGCCTGGCCCGGGGCATAGACGGCGCTCAGCAGTTCACCGTTTTGTGCCACCTTCAACACCGGGAAGGCGGTCAACTTGCCATTGACGCTGGCGATGTCGACCCGCTCGCTCTGGTGGCGCTGGGCATTGGCCAGTGCCTGCCAGCCATCGTTGCCGTTGGCGCTGTAGGCGTTCATCACTACCCGATAGCGCTGGCTATCCACCAGATCCTGCCACTCGCCGCTTGCGGTCTTGCGCTGCAATTGGGTCAGGGTGCCCGCTTTGCCTGCGTCGGTCTCCTGGAAGGTGTAACGCAGGTGACCGCCATAGGGGAACTTGCCGGCATGGGCGCTGGCGGGCAGGGTGGCGGTGATGGTCTCGGTCAGCAGGGTGCGCACCTCGGCGCCAGTCAGGGTAAGCACCGAGAGCTGGTTCTTGAACGGCAGCAGGGTGAGGGCACTATCCCCCTCACGCCATTCGCCAGCAGGCAGGTCGGCGCGCACGCCCCCCACCGCAACCAGAGAAAAATCGACCGGGCCGCCGGTCAGGGCTTGCACTGCTGGGGTATTGGCCCAGTAGAACTCCCCTTCGGCAACCAGCGGCGCTACATCTGAGCCGTGGCTGTCGCTGCCGTTGTCGCCGGGGCGACGGGCATTTTGCAGCTGCTCGGGGATGGTGCCGATCACCGGGCCGTAGGCTTTCTCCAGCGCCGGTTTATAGTGGCTGTCGATGATGCCGCGCAGGCGCGGATCTTCATCCACGGTCACCAGATTGGGCTGGTTGTCGACAAACTGGCTCGCCTCTTTGCTGCGGGCGTCGTCGAGCGCTTGCTTGCGCGCCGCATCGGCGAAGAAGTCGCGGCTGGCCAGCAGGCTGTTGTGGCCCTGGCAGTCGGTCACCTGACCCTGGCTGTCAAAGGTCACCTGTGCCAGACCGATGGCCTGGGCGTAGGAGCCCGCCTGCACCACGCAGGTTTTGCCGATGCCATCCGGATTGGTCACCAGCTTGGCGTAATCGCCGGTCTTGCCCCAGCCGATATTACGAAAATCGCCGAGCAGGCTGTGGGAGTGGCCGCCGACGATGGCATCGAGGCCGTTTACCTTGGCGGCCAGCGCCAGATCCCGCTCGTTGCCGATGTGGGTGAGCGCCACGATCTGGTGGATCCCCTTGGCTTGCAGCATATCCACCGTGGCCTGAGCCGAGGCGACCTCTTTGCCAAAGCGCAGCTTGCCGACGTTGGGGGCGATATTGCCCATGTCTTCCAGTACCAGACCGATGACGGCGACCAGCTGTTTGCCTTGTGGCAGGTTGTCGAGATCGGTGACCGGACTCTTCTGGTTGCCGTCAAAGGCGTAGACCACGAAGGGTTTGAGGTTGTCAGCCTTGCTAAGGGCCGGATCGGCTTTGGTGTCGAGGTTGGCGGCCAGCACCGGGAAGTTGACCCCCTCGATGAAGCGGGCCAGTTTCTGGTTATCCAGATCGAACTCGTGGTTGCCCAGCGCCATGGCATCGAGGCCGAACTGGCTCAGCAACTCGGCATTGGCCATCCCCTCGTTGAGCTTGAAGTAGCCGCTACCCTGCCAGGCATCGCCGCCGTGCAGCAGCAGCAAGGGCTGGTTCTTGGCCAGCGCCTCGGCCTGATAGGCTTTCGCCATGGTCAGCAGGCGCGGATAACCGCCAAAGCGGGTATAGAGCGTGTCCGTCTCCCCCTGCTGGGCAAAGATCTGCCCTTTGATCTCGGCATTGACCGGATCAAACTGGGAGTGGGTGTCGTTCATGTGAGCTAGGGTCAGCACGAAGGGCGGGTTCTCTTTGGCGGGCTGACAGGCGAACAGGGCGGAGGTGAGGGTCGCGAGCAGGAGGGGACGCAAGCAATTCATGGGTAAATCCTTAAGCCTGCCGGGGGCAGGGTCGTACCAGATAGCAGAAAGTTGGAAAGAGAAGGTCCAGAAAGACGAAAACCGCCTGATGGCGGTTTTCGTTATTGCTGAATCTATCAATGCTCAAACATGGCAGAGATGGACTCTTCGTTGCTGATGCGACGAATGGCTTCGGCCAGTACAGTTGACAGCGTCAGCTGCTTGACCTTGCCGACCGCTTTCATCTCCGCAGTGAGCGGGATGGAGTCGGTGATGATCAGTTCATCGATCACGGAGTTCTTGATGTTCTCGACGGCGGAACCGGAGAAGACCGGGTGAGTGGCGTAAGCAAATACACGCTTGGCACCGCGCTCTTTCAGGGCCTCTGCAGCTTTGCACAGGGTGCCGCCGGTGTCGATCATGTCATCAACGATGATGCAGTCGCGGCCGGCAACGTCACCAATCAGGTGCATGACCTGGGAGACGTTCGGGCGGGGACGGCGCTTGTCGATGATGGCGATGTCGGTGTCATCCAGCAGCTTGGCGATGGCGCGGGCACGCACGACGCCACCGATGTCCGGGGAGACAACGACAGGAGACTCGAGGTTCTTGGACTTCATGTCTTCCAGCAGCACCGGGCTACCGAACACGTTGTCTACCGGAACGTCGAAGAAACCTTGAATTTGCTCGGCATGCAGGTCAACGGTCAGCACGCGATCAACACCGACGCTGGAGAGGAAGTCAGCGACAACCTTGGCGGTGATGGGTACACGGGCGGAGCGGACGCGGCGGTCCTGACGGGCATAACCAAAGTAGGGGATAACGGCAGTGATACGGCCAGCTGAAGCACGACGCAGAGCATCCACCATGACGATCAATTCCATCAAATTGTCGTTGGTCGGGGCACAGGTGGATTGAATGATGAAGATATCGCCACCACGTACATTCTCATTGATCTGTACGCTGATCTCGCCGTCGCTAAAGCGACCTACGGCAGCATTGCCGAGTTTGATAAACAGGCGATCTGCGATCTTCTGGGCTAGTTCCGGCGTTGCGTTACCAGCAAACAGCTTCATGTCAGGCACGGTTTGAAACCTCGGGGTTGCATCCAGTATGTGGGGGAGTCTGAAATCAGACCCTATCGTTTTGGGGCAAACGATTTATCAAGATAACGTACAAGGTGTCTGCTGCCCAATGAATGTGATGATACCGGTAACCCGAATCTGTGGCCGAGTGCAAAACCGGCCACGTTAATCATCATCAATACCGTTCGGTAAAATTGGCTGGGGTACCAGGGTTTGAACCTGGGCACGTTGACGAGATCAAAGATCAGTCACCGTTTATCACAGCTAATTACCGATGCTCGAAAATTGGCTGGGGTACTAGGATTCGAACCTAGGAATGGCGAGATCAAAACCCGCTGCCTTACCGCTTGGCGATACCCCAATCATTTGAACTGTTGCAATGTGGAGAAGAGAGGTGATATGTTCTCGCCCTTGGCGACAAACCCATCAAGTCCCTTCGGCACGCAGGCCAACACTTCCCGAGCAGTCACTTCGTCTTCAAATTGAGCAAAGACGCAGGCTCCTGTGCCCGTCATTCTTGACGGCGCGTATTCTAGCAACCAGCCGAGCGCATTGGCAACCTCGGGGTGGCGCTTTTTCACCAGTGATTCGCAATCGTTTTTCCACTCGCCTTCCAGCAGGTTGTCCAGCGCCATTTTCGGCGTGGCTCTCGGCAGGTCCGGATCCTGGAATACGGCCGCGGTCGCCACATGGCAATCGGGCTTGAGCACCAGATACCAGGCATCGGGCAGTTCGACCGGTTGCAGCCGCTCGCCCACTCCTTCGGCAAAGGCCGCCTTGCCACGAACAAACACCGGTACATCAGCCCCCAACTGGACGCCGAGCGCAGCCAGTTCATCTTCACTCAAACCCGCTTGCCAGAGGTGGTTAAGCGCTACCAGCGTGGTCGCTGCATCGGACGAACCGCCGCCAATGCCGCCGCCCATGGGCAGCACCTTCTCCAGCCGGATATGGGCACCTTGCGGGCTCGGCAGGGTTGCCTGCAGCAGCCGCGCCGCCCGGATAATCAGATTCTGCTCATCCGGCACCCCGGGAATGGCCGGGTTCAGGGTGAGTGTGTCGCTATTCGGTATCACCTCGAACTCGAGCCAGTCGCTGTGGTTGAGGAAGATAAACAGGGTCTGCAGCTCGTGATAGCCATCGGGACGACGGCCATTGACGTGTAAAAACAGGTTGAGTTTGGCCGGTGCCGGCCAGCGTGTGGAAGCCATTAACGTGCAAGAGTCCATTGGTTGATCTGAAGCTTGAGGCGGCTGTTCTGGCCGGTCATGGTCAGCTGGTGCGGCAGGCGGTAGCCATCCTGATCCCGATAATCGCCATAGACGATCTGCCACTGGCCGTCGCGCACGCTGGCCAGACTGCTGTCGGGGTTGAGTTCAAACTCCGCCTGACCTGGCAGCCCCTTGATCCACTCTGGCAATCCCGCAACCGGAATATTCCAGCCGGTCAGTTGATAGATGAGCGCTTCGGCATCCTGGCTCTGGTGGCGATTGCCGTCGCTGTCGAGCAGGGTGATCTCCCCCTTGCTGCGGGAGAGTTCCAGAATGCTGGTGCCAATCAGGCTGGTGAGGTTGAGGCGATAATCCTCCCCATCCTGCTGCCAGTTGAGACGAGCGCTGCCCTTTTGCTGTGGCGTGATGATGGCCATCTTGCCGGATAGCTGCCAGTGGGTCAGCTGCTCGAGGCGGGTCCGCTCCTGGTTCCAGTTCACCTGGTCACGCTGGGGCTGGGTGGTGGCACAACCGGCCAGCAACAGCAGGCAGGTGAGGGTAAAAATACGTAGCAGCAAGAGACGGCTCCAGAGAGAGGAATTTGCCACAGTATACGGGGCGGCCGTATTGCTTTTAAAGACTTACCCTTTCTCGTACAATTGGCAGCCTTTGCACCCAGCGTATGAAATGATCGTCGCCCACTCATGAGTTTGCTTGCCCTCGGAATCAACCACAACACCGCCAGTGTCGCCTTGCGGGAACGGGTCGCCTTTGGCCCGGACTGCATCGATCGCGCCTTGCGTGAGCTGGTGAGCCAACCCGGTGTCAGCGAGGCGGTGATCGTCTCCACCTGCAACCGGACCGAACTCTATTGCAATCTGGACGGGGAGCGGCAGGAGCAAGTGCTTCGCTGGCTGCAGCAGTTCCACGGGCTGGACGCGGCCGAACTGGTCACTGCCATCTATCAGCATCACGATGAAGAGGCGGTGCGCCACCTGATGCGGGTGGCGTGCGGGCTCGACTCGCTGGTGCTGGGGGAGCCGCAGATCCTGGGGCAGATCAAGCAATCCTACGCTCATGCCCAGCAGGCGGAGTCGGTGAAGGGGGCGCTGGAGCGGCTGTTCCAGAAATCTTTCTCGGTGGCGAAAAGAGTGCGCACAGATACCGAGATTGGCGCCAGTGCCGTGTCGGTGGCCTTTGCCGCCGTCAGCCTGGGTCGGAGGATCTTCTCCGATCTCTCCCAGACCAAGGTATTGCTGGTCGGGGCGGGGGAGACCATCGAACTGGTGGCCCGTCATCTGCGCGAGCAGAACGTCACCAAGATGATGGTGGCCAACCGCACCCTGCAGCGTGCCCAGACCTTGGCGGCCGAATTCGGTGCCCAGGTGATGACGCTCGAAGAGATCCCCGACTATCTGCACGAAGCGGATATTGTCATCAGCTCGACCGCCAGCCCCCTGCCCATCATCGGCAAGGGGATGGTGGAGCGCGCGCTAAAGGCCCGCCGTTTCAAACCCATGTTTCTGGTGGATATTGCCGTGCCGCGCGACATCGAAGCCGAAGTCGATGAGCTCTCCGATGCCTATCTCTACACGGTGGATGATTTGCAGGGGATCATCGAGCAGAACCTCGAAACCCGTAAGCGGGCCGCCGCACAGGCCGAGGTGATCGTGCAGGAAGAGCGCGACGAGTTTATGGGCTGGTATCGCGGCCAGAGCTCGGTCGATCTCATTCGCGATTACCGCCATCAGTCCCAGCAAGTGGCTGATGAAGAGTTGCAACGGGCCCTGCTGGCATTGGCGCAGGGCGAGAGTGCCGAACAGGCGCTCAAGGCGATGGCCCATCGCCTCACCAACAAATTGATCCACGCGCCGACCCAGGCGTTGCGCCAAGCTGCCTCCCAGGGGGATCAGAGCGAGCTCTCCCGCTTGCGGCAGGCGCTGGGGTTGTCACAAGAGCCATAATTTTCGGGCAACCTGCCGGTTGTCCCGTCCTCCATTGAGAATGCAAGAGTTATGAATCCGTCACTGATCAGAAAGCTGGAAGGCCTCATCGAGCGCCACGAAGAAGTACAGGCCATGCTCGGCGAGCCGGATGTGGTCTCGGATCAGGATCGCTACCGCGCCCTGACCCGCGAATATGCCCAGCTGGAAGATATCGTTCACGCCTTCCAGCGTTACCGTCAGGCGCAGGATGATCTGGAGACCACTCAGATGATGCTGGAGGAGGATGATGCCGACCTGCGCGAGATGGCGCAGGAGGAGCTGCCGCTGGCCAAGGCCAATCTGGAGGCGCTGGAGCAGGAGCTGCAACTGATGTTGCTGCCCAAGGATCCCAAGGATGACAACAACTGCTATCTGGAGATCCGCGCCGGTGCCGGTGGCGACGAAGCGGCCATCTTTGCCGGTGACCTGTTCCGCATGTATTCACGGTTTGCCGAGCGTCAGGGCTGGCGCGTCTCCATCGTCAGCTGCAACGACGGTGAATACGGAGGCTACAAGGAGGTGATCGCCAAGATCGACGGCGAGCGCGTCTATGGCCGTCTCAAGTTTGAATCCGGTGGTCACCGGGTGCAGCGGGTGCCGGAGACCGAATCTCAGGGCCGGGTGCACACCTCCGCCTGTACCGTCGCCGTGCTGCCGGAAGTGCCGGAAGCCGAGCAGATCGAGATCAATCCTTCCGACTTGAAGATCGACACCTTCCGCGCCTCCGGTGCCGGTGGTCAGCACGTCAACAAGACCGACTCGGCCATTCGTATCACCCACCTGCCGACCGGGCTGGTGGTGGAGTGTCAGGACGAGCGCTCCCAGCACAAGAACCGCGCCAAGGCGATGTCGGTGCTCTCAGCCCGCCTGCAAGCGGCCGAGGATGAGCGCCACCGCGCTGCCGAGCAGAGCACCCGCCGCAATCTGGTGGGCTCCGGTGATCGCTCCGAGCGCATTCGTACCTACAACTACCCGCAGGGCCGCCTCTCCGAGCACCGCATCAACCTGACCCTCTATCGCCTCTCCGAAATTTTGGAAGGGGATCTGGACTGCGTCATCACCCCGCTGGTGCAGGAGTATCAGGCCGATCAGCTCGCCTCGCTGGCCGAGAACAACTGATGCAAATGGTGATCCGGCAAGCTCGCATTAAGTGTGCTGCCCATATGGTGGAGTGGCACTGATGCAGATCCAGCAGGCCCGCGCCCATATCATGACTGTGTTGGCCGGGGGGGAGTCCCCGCGCGCCGATGCCGACGTACTGCTCTGTCATCTGCTCGGGTGTCGTCGCAGCTATCTGATGACCTGGCCCGAGCGTGAGCTGGATGCCGCCCAGCAGGCCACCCTGCAGGGGTGGCTGGCTCGTCGTCTCAACGGCGAACCCATTGCTCATCTCGTTGGAGAGCGGGAGTTCTGGTCGCTGCCGCTGAAAGTGAGCCCGGCGACCCTGATCCCGCGCCCCGATACCGAGGTGCTGGTCGAGCAGGCGCTGACCAGAATCCCGCAAAGGCCGTGCGCCGTGCTGGATCTGGGCACCGGCACCGGCGCCATCGCGCTGGCGCTCAAGTCCGAGCGGCCCGAGGTCGATGTGTGGGCAGTGGATCGGATGGCCGATGCCGCGGCGCTAGCCCGCGAGAACAGCGCCGCGCTGGGATTGCCCATCGAGGTGCGCGACGGCAGCTGGTTCGAGCCCCTTGGCGAGCCGGATCGCGACAATACGCCACGTTTTGCGGTGATTGTCTCCAATCCCCCCTATATTGATGGCGCCGATCCCCATCTCGAGCAGGGTGACGTGCGCTTTGAACCCCGCTCGGCGCTGGTTGCCGATGACGCCGGGCTGGCTGATATCCGCCACATCGTGGCCCATGCCCCCGCTTATCTGCTGACCGATGGCTGGTTGCTGCTGGAGCATGGCTGGGATCAGGGGGAGGCGGTGCGTCAGTTGCTGCGTGATGGCGGCTACCGCGAGGTAGCCACGGTGCGTGATTACGGGGATAACGACAGGGTGACGCTGGGCCTCTGCCCGCTGCGCTGACAGCCCCTTACTGTTACACGGCGGGTTGCCTGTGCGCCCCCATGCAAGGATTGAATATGGTTTTTGTGCTCAAACACCTGCACCTCACCCTGATTGCCGGGGCCGTGCTGATGTTTATGCTCCGCTTCTACTGGGTACAGACCGCCACTGGCCGTGCTTACAGTGCGCCGGTGATGAAGGTCAGCGGTTGGCTCAACGGTCTGGTGGTGCTCTCCGGCGTATTGCTCTGCATGGTGCTGGATCTCAACCCGCTCAATAACGGAACGCCCTGGCTCAGCGAGAAGCTGATGGCCATTCTGGTGCTGGTATTTCTGGCGGCGATGGCGCTGCGGCTGGCCAAAAGCAATCTGGTGCGCTGGTGCTCCTTTCTGGGGGCGCTCGGCTGGATCTACTTTATTGCCAAGTTGGCAGTGCTCAAACAGACGAGTGTGTTCGGCTAAGGCATGAAGAAAATGTTACACATAGACGAATGGACCGATTTCGAAGCCCACGACATCACCGAACTGGCGTTGTCAGTCAGCGACGAGATTTATGGCTCGGTCGAGGAGGGGATGCGCGAGTTGAACCTGCTGGACGAGTGGCTGGATGAGCAGATCGAAGAGGGCACCTGCGACGAGGTGCGCCAGCAGTTGCTGCAAGGCTTCTACCACAGCCTCGGTTTTCATGGCGACTGGCAGGACTACTTCTCGGCCAACAACTGCGATCTCAATCAGGTGCTGGTTCAGCGCAAAGGGATCCCGGTCAGCCTCGGCATTCTCATCATCCAGCTGGGACGCAAGCTTGGGCTCGATGTGGAGGGGATCTGCTTCCCCGGCCACTTCCTGGTGAGCTTTGCCGGTGGCGAGGGGGAGGTCTATGTCGACCCCTTTACCGGCGACGAGCTGAGTCTGGCCCGCATCGAGCTGCTGCTGCGCGGTGCGTTGGGAGACTTGGCGACCCTCACTCCCGACTACCTGCAGCCCTCCGGCCAGTGGGAGATCATCGAACGGCTGCTCAACGTCAGCAAGGGTGCCCTGCTGCGGGAAGATCGCATGCCCGAGGCGCTGCGTTGCAGCGAGTTGTTGCTGCGGATGAAGCCTGGCGATCCGCTGGAGACGCGGGATCGCGGCTTTATCTACGAGCAGCTCGATTGCCCGCGCCAGGCCGCCGACGATTTTGAATATTTTATTGAACAATGCCCGGACGATCCGGTTGCCGATGTGCTGAAAGTGCAGCTGGCCACGCTGGATCTGAGCCCCAAGCCCCTCCATTAAGGGCGGCTTGAAACTGAAACAGAAGAATATCAAGGCCGTTGCGACCGGTCGCAACGGAGTAACTAGGCTTCAGGCCCTTTTATTAAGGATGTCTTAGATGGAACAGAAGAATATCAAGATCAACCAGATCGATGTTGCCAACGACAAACCGTTCGTGCTGTTTGGCGGCATGAATGTGCTGGAGTCTCGCGACATGGCGATGGCGGTGTGCGAGAAGTACGTGGAAGTGACCAGCAAGCTGGGCATCCCGTTTGTCTTCAAGGCGAGCTGGGATAAGGCGAACCGCTCCTCCATCCACTCCTATCGTGGCCCGGGTCTGGAAGAGGGGATGAAGATTTTCCAGGAGCTGAAAGCGACCTTCGGCATGCCGGTCATCTCCGATCTGCACGAACCCCATCAGGCCAAGCCGGTCGCCGAGGTGGTTGACGTTATCCAGCTGCCCGCCTTCTTGGCACGCCAGACTGATCTGGTGGAAGCCATGGCCCGCACCGGCAACGTCATCAACATCAAGAAGCCGCAGTTCCTCAGCCCAAGCCAGATGAAGAACATCACCGACAAGTTTGAGGAGTGCGGCAACGACCAGCTGATCCTGTGCGAGCGCGGTGCCAACTTCGGCTACGACAACCTGGTGGTGGATATGCTGGGCCTGGGCGTGATGAAGAAGAGCACCGGTGGCTATCCGGTGATCTTTGACGTGACCCACTCCCTGCAGTGCCGTGATCCGCTGGGTGCCGCCTCCGGTGGCCGTCGCGAGCAGGTGACCGAGCTGGCGCGCGCTGGCATGGCGGTCGGTCTGGCCGGTCTCTTTATCGAATCCCACCCGGATCCGAAAATTGCCCGTTGTGATGGTCCGAGCGCCCTGCCGCTGGAGAAGCTGGAAGGCTTCCTCAAACAGATGAAGGCCATCGATGACCTGATCAAGGGCTTCGAACCCCTCGATACGTCGGCCTGATCCCGACGCTGTCATGCCTGATGAAAATGCCCCGCAATGCGGGGTATTTTTTGATAAGGATGCGGCGACAAGCACGCATAAAAAAACGGCCGATTGGCCGTTTTTTTGTGCTGATACTGCGAGTATCAGCTGTTCACTGCAGGGCGCTGATTACAGGCTCTGGGTGAAAGTACGGGTAACCACGTCACGCTGCTGTTCCGGGGTCAGGGCGTTGAAACGCACTGCGTAGCCAGATACACGGATGGTCAGCTGCGGGTACTTCTCCGGGTTTTCGATAGCATCTTCCAGAGTTTCGCGACGCAGCACGTTGACGTTCAGGTGCTGGCCACCTTCAACAGCAGGCTCAGCCTGAACCGGCAGTTCGCGGTATTCGAACTGACCCAGGTCAGCCAGTTGCACTTCTTGATCGGCAGCGAAAGCATCGCCTTTGACGCAGATGCAGCGAGCTTGTTGCTTCTCTTCGTCCAGCAGCCAGAAAGAGTTCAGCAGAGCGGTGTTGGCGGCCTGGGTGATTTGAATGCCTTTGATCATGGTATGACTCCTCAATGGGAACGCGAATCCAACTGTAAGGAAATTACCCTGATGTATTTAAGCTACCGTCGATGGCGATGACTTAAAGGGCCCTTGCCTTACACCTTTTCTTTGATAGGGTCATATATACCACGGTGGTAATATTACCAAAATTGATCTAGATCAAGAAAATCCGACAAAGCGCCATTTCAATGGGATTGAATTCTTGAGTTGAATCAAAAATAGGTCATTTTTCTGATTTTGTAAGATATCCAGATTATGCATCTTTTATCTCGTCAATCTAGTAATTTAACTACATCTTTTCGGCTTTTTCTGAGGTTAATTGAGGGGTTGGCTACACTCAGCAAAAAAGCGAGGAGAGTGCCGGGTGAATAATGGGTGGCGAAAGTGGGCATGGCTGGCCCTGTGCTGTTGCTGGGCAAGCAGTGTTGCGGTGCGGGCCGAGACGGTGCGTATTGCTGTGGGCGAGTGGCCGCCCTATATCAGTGAGGCGCTGCCCAATCAGGGCTTTCTCTGTGAGGTGGTGCGCCAGGCCTTTGCCGAAGAGGGGCTCGATGTCAGCTTTCACTTCTATTCCTGGGCCGAGGCTTACCGACTGACTCTGGAGGGGCGCTATGTGGTCACCATGCCCTGGTTTCGCTCCCGCGAACGGGAGCAGCTTTTCTATCTCTCCGCCTCGCTCGGCCATTTCACCACCCGCTTGATGACGCTTACCGGTACGCCCGCGGTCAATCTGGGTGAGCTGAAACACGAGCCGGTCGGGGTAACCCGTGGCTATTTCTATGGCGATGGTTTTGCCGCTCGCCAAGCCGGGCTCACCCTCGAGTGGTCAGATTCCGATGAGGAGAGCATGGGCAAGCTGCTCGACGGGCGGATCCACTATCTGGTGATGGATGAGCAGGTGGCACAGACTCTGTTCCAACAGGCGCTCGTTCGTCATCCCCAATCGCTGTCACTGACCGGTGCCGCCGACCCCATCTGGTCGCAACCGGGATACCTGCTGATGCGCAAGGCCGATCCCGAGGCGCGCCGTCTGATGCTGCTGTTCAATAGCGGGCTGCGCAAGCTGGAGCGCTCGGGGCGCCTCGCCAGGCTCTGGAAAGCGTGAGCCACGGTTGCGTCTTGCGGGCTGGCCCCCTATCCTGAGCCCTTCGCCGTATCAAGTGAGGAGGCCGGGGTGCTGACCTGGAGTGATGTGATTGGCTCTGAGAAAGAGCAGGACTATTTCAAGAGTACGCTGGCAACTGTCAGAGCCGAGCGGGAAGCGGGCAAGGTGATCTATCCGCCAGCCACCGATGTGTTCAATGCCTTCAAGCTGACCGAGCTGGATCAGGTCAAGGTGGTGATCCTGGGCCAGGACCCCTACCACGGCCCCAATCAGGCGCACGGTCTCTGCTTCTCCGTTCTGCCCGGCGTGCGTACGCCTCCCTCACTGGTCAACATCTATAAAGAGATGCAGCGTGACCTGCCAGGTTTCGTCACACCCAATCACGGCTTTCTCGAATCCTGGGCCAAACAGGGTGTCCTGCTGCTCAACACTGTGCTGACGGTGCAGGCCGGTCAGGCCCATTCCCACGCCCATCTGGGATGGGAGACCTTTACCGATCGGGTCATCGAGCAGATCAATGCCAGTTGTCAGGGGGTGGTGTTCCTGCTGTGGGGTGCCCACGCCCAGAAGAAAGGACGTTTCATCGACCGCCAGCGCCACTATGTGCTGACCGCGCCGCACCCGAGCCCACTCTCTGCCCACCGCGGTTTCATCGGTTGCGGTCACTTTAGCGAGACCAATCGCTTGCTGGAACAACAGGACAAGAGTCCGATAGAGTGGAAATCTGTCTGCATCCCACTTGATTGAGTGCAAAGTTCGGGCGACAAATGACCGTATACTCAGGGACATAAGATTTATTCAGAGCCAAGGAGTGCCCATGTTATCCAGTCTGCACAAGGACCATCTCAACATCGCCCGACTTTTGGAGCTGCTCAAGCACAAGCTGGCAGCCATCCGTGCCGAAGAGCCCATCAGCTATTTTCTGGTGCGCGATGTCATCGACTACCTGCGGGAGGTCTCTGACAAGTACCACCATCCCAAGGAAGACCTCATCTATGACTACTACCTGAAATATCGGGTGGTGGAGGGTGAGGTCGCCAACCGCCTGCAGGAGGAGCACGTCAAGCTGCTGGAGGCCGGGGCCGATCTCAAGGAGATGGTGGAGATGATCCTGATGGATGCGGTGATCCCCCTCGATCAGTTCACTACCAAGCTGGAGCGCTTCGTGGAGCTGCAAGAGGCACACATGAACTATGAAGAGGGGGTGATCTTCCCCCATCTGCGTGACTCCCTGACCGAGGATGACTGGCGTCATCTGGAGCAAAACTGGCAGAACCGCGCCATTGGCGACCCCCTGTTCGGGGCTGAGGTGAGCCAGCACTTCCAGGCACTGGCCAAACGCCTCTCTTTGCCGCTCACGACCAGTTAAGACGAGCCCGAACCCGCAGCGCGGCGGGTATTGTGTGAGTGCAACTTGAGTGAAAACAGAAAGGCCTCCATTCGGAGGCCTTTTGCATGGTGGAGCAAGCTTACGCCTGTGGTTTCAGGAAGTTGCGATAGAGCATATAGAGGTGGGCCGAGCTCCAGCTGAAGTTGCTGGCCCCCTGCATGGCGCCGGTCTCCGGATTGTAGTTTTCGCGGATGGGGCCGCTGCCCGCCAAGCCCTCTGCGTTGTTGAACAGCTTGTTGACCAGAGCCTCGGCATCGCTGCGGTAGCCGTAGTTTTCGAGCCCCTTCACCCCGAAGTAGAACTGATCGAGCCATACCCGGCCGCGCCAGTAGATATTGGGATCGTAGGCCGGGTTGGTCAGCGCCGCTGTGCCCAGCGGGATCTTTGTGTTGAACTCCTGGGCGTTGAGCATGACCTCACGCACCCGCGCCGCTTTCTCCTTGTCGGCGACCTCTGCCCAGAGCGGGCTCCACCCTTCCGGGCCACGGCCGCGGGCGGTCAGCAATTTGCCGACGCAGCCGTTGCCGTCAGCAACATCCCCCTGAGCAATCTGGCGATCGTAATAGAAGCCTGATGCCTCATCGAACATGCAGCTGTTGATGTAACCAGCCAGCTGGGTCGCGCCATCGCGGTAGCGGCTCGCGTCGTCCGGCTTGCCAAGCAGGTCGGCCATATCTGCCAGAATGCGTTTCTCTTTGGCGAGGAAGGCGTTGAGCTCCACTGACTCCTGATCGATGGAGAAACCGATCAAATCGCCATTGTCCTGATGGTTTTCAAAGAAGGCGACGTTCCAGTCCTGACGCGCCTTGGCCAAATCTCCGCCATAGGTCTTGTCGGCATAACGTTGCAGCTGGCCCGGTTCGATAAAGCCGAAGCGGGCGGCGTTGTCCATGCCGGACTCCCAACCGGCGCCGTGCTGGGCACCGATATCCATGTCGCTGTAACCGCCCACGTTCAACACCTGTTGATAGAGCGGCATTCCGGCGCAGGCATACCAGCCATCCCCCTCACTGGTACAGCTGGAGAGATCCAGCCCGGCGGGAATACCGTTGGAGTACTGCACCTTGAAGGTGATATTGCCGTACTCGTCATTGTGCTCCACATGCTTGGTAGCGCCATATTCGATGATGCCGTTGCGGTTGTTGTCCCGCGCGCGGTACCACCAGTCGTGGTAGGCCTGCAGCTTGGGATACATCTCGGCGATAAAGGCCTTGTCCTTGGTAGCGTTGTAGATTTCCCAGATGGCCCAGGCGGAGAGGGGCGGCTTGGTGTCGCGCTCGTTCCAGTTGCCGCCATCGCCACCGCGATCCGCCAGCTTGTTGTAGAAGACTGCGTCGATCACCATGCCCGCATCCTGTGGTCGCACCGGATCATCCGGCTGTACCTGATAGTCATACATGGCGCGCACGTTGTTCTTGGCTACCTCAGGGTTGAAGTGCGCCATGGCATAGGCGTGCTTCCAGCTGTCCCAGGCCCAGACGCCGTCGAACCAGCGGGCGGTATTGGAGGGGGTCACCCCGTCGTGGAGGATGGCGCCAGCCGGGGAGCGCCAGTTGCCGCTGAGGGTCTCCATCGCTTTGACGGCGATACGACGCTCCGACTCGGTGATCCCCTGATTGGAGAGACCCTTGGCAAGGTAGCCCTCCCAGCGGCGGATGGAGTCGGCAAAATAGCTGGCCGGGTTGGCCAGCAGTGCCTGACGGCTCTGCTGATGGCGGCTGGCGTCATCTGCGGAGTGGAGATAGCTCTGCAGGGTGTAGATATCCTCGCTCCCCTTGGCGGCCAGGGTAATGCTGGCGTCGCTTTGGTAGCCCAGTGTCTTCTGGTCGAGGGTGGTGCGACTTGGCAGGGTGCGGTCGATGCGATAGCGGGCGCTGCCGCTCTGCATGATGTTCCAGGTGCTGCGCAGTTTACCGAACTGGAATTCGATTCCTTTGTCGCTCTCGCTGATGGTGCGTGTCCAGCCTGGATATTTGCTGGCAATCGTATCCTTGGCATCCCATTGATTGAGCAACTCACCCTGCCAGTTGAGGTTGAGGGTGAGCGGTGCATCGGTCTGGTTGATGAGTCGGGTGCGGATAAGGGCGGTGCGGGCATCGCCATAACGCAGCTCCAGCTCCAGCGTGAAGGGCTCGAACTCGAAGCGTTGCACCAGCGCACCGGGAATGGCGTACACCTCCTGCTTGCGGGCGCTGGTGAGCGGGAACGGGCGGCCGCTCGTATCGCTCAGGGTGAGCTTGTCCAGCTCGCTGGCAAAGAAGAGGCTGTACTCCTCGGAGATGACCATGGGGCCGGTAAAGCCCCCCCACTCCTTGTCGCTGGCAGGCAGCAGGAAACCGTGCCAGGCCCCCAGATCGAGCAGCGGGTTGTATTTGAGGTTGGAGTAGCTGTCAAAGTCGCGGAATTGGGTCGGTGTTCCCCGACGGTCGATCACGTCCTTGTACTGGATGGCCTGCTCCGGTTTGGCGACTGTGCTGCTCTCTGTCTGGTTATCGTTGCAGGCAGTCAGTCCGAACAGGGCGGTGCCTAGGGCTACCGAGAGTAAAGTTTTACGAAACATTTCTCGCTCCAATTCCGTTTATGTAGGTTAAAAGGAAGATTTTTTACGCTTATTTTTAGTGAAAAGGTGTTCGGTAGCCATTGTATGGCAAGGGAAAAGGGAGCGTTGGCGCGAGATCACACTCTGAAGAGGCGACAATGTGAGCGGGATCACCGGGTTACATCAGGTTACATAAGATTGGATTTAAGTAATATTTTACTTGCCGTTGCTCGCCAATCTGGCAGGGCAGGTGTGCAGGTATTGGTGGGGCGTCAGGCCGAACTCCTGTTTGAAGCGGGCGGCAAAGCGACTGGGGGAGTCATAACCGCAGGCGAGGGCGACTTCCAGCGGGGTCAGGCCCTGTTGCAACAGGTTGAGGGCGTGGCTCATGCGTACCTGAGCCAGCAACTGGCGAAAGCTGCGACCTTCGGCGGCCAGCTTGCGCACCATGGAGGCGCGGCTCATGGAGAAGTGGGGGGCCACTGCCTCCAAGGTGTGGTCGATGCCGGGTTCCACCGCCAGGTAGCGTGCCAGCCGCTCTGCGAGGGTCATGGTGCTGGCGGGAAAGAGTAACCCGAGGGCGTTGGCTGCCCGCAGCTCGGCATAGAAGCTGCGTAGCAGTTCGGCCTGGGTTGCCTCGCTCAGTCCCCGTTCGGCCATGGTGCTGATGAGTTCAAAGCAGAAGGTGAGCCCGGGGGTGACCTTGACGGCGGGTTCCTCCAAATCGGCGTGGGAAGGGGCTGACTCGGCCAGCCACTCCGGCGGTGGTGGAGTGAGCAGCGTGATGGCGTGGGAGCGAAATTTGCCCTGCTCCGGCTGATTGACGAAGGTGAGCTGGTGGCCTGCCGGGATCAGCAGCCACCGCTCCCTGTCAAACGACAGACGTCGCTCGCGCCACCACAGTTGCTTGCTCCCCTGGGTGACCCAGATGAGGGTCGGGGCGTAGATGAGCACCCGGTGCAGGGGCTGCTGGCGGATCCCGAGATAGTGGCTCTGTTGCAGCAGGGGAGTGCTCATCCGGTTGGCTCCTAGGGGGTGACGAAGGTGGCGGTCAGGGTGGCTTTGCCAAGCGCCATGCTGTTAAGCATGTAGCCTACCATAGCGGGCGGGGTATCAGCCTTTACCTCGAGATCATGGGGAAGGGCCCAGGCGGTGAACTGATAGCGGTGCATGCCGTGACCAGCGGGCGGGCAGGGGCCGCCGTAACCCTGGCTGCCAAAGTCGGTGCGGACCTCCAATCCCTGCTTGAGCTTGCCGGAGGCATTGCTGGCCAGTTCGCTCTGGGTGGCAGGCAGGTTAACCACCAGCCAGTGCCACCAACCGCTGCCGGTAGGGGCATCGGGGTCATAGGCGGTGATGGCAACACTCTTGGTGCCTGCCGGCAGATCCTGCCAGCTAAGTTGGGGCGAGTGGTTGTCGCCGCTGCAGCCAAAGCCGTTGAAGCTGAACTGTTTGTCCATCAGCTGGCCTTCGTGAATGTCCGTGCTCTTTAGGGTCATGGCAAAGGCTGGCATGGCCGTCAGGCAGAGCAGTGGCAACAGGGCACTCTGTTTGAGCAATTTCATCGGGTGACTCCTCGTGTGGTAACGGGTTCACTTTAGCGAGAGCAGGGCAGAATAATATTGCAGAACGGCTCAATGTGAGGTCTATTGTTGAGTTAATTGAGCCTTTGGGTGGTTTTTATGGCGATAAGGTAAATAGCAGCCATAAAAAAACCGGCATCAGGGATGCCGGTTTTTTGTTTGACGATAAGAGGTGCGGCTTAGCGCAGGATCATCTCGTCGCGGCCCGGGCCGACGGAAACCATCGGAACCGGTACGCCGAGCAGCTCTTCGATACGCAGCACGTACTGCTGGGCCGCTTTGGGCAGCTCTTCGAAGGTGCGGCAGCCGGTGATGTCTTCGCTCCAGCTTTCCATCTGCTCGTAAACCGGCTTCAGGGCTGCAGTTTGCGGCCAAATCGGGTTCTCGGTGTGGGCACCTTCGTAAGCTACGCAGATCTTCAGATCCGGCAGACCGGTCAGGCAGTCCAGCTTGGTCAGTGCCACTTCGGTGGCGGCTTGCAGCTCGACACCGTTCTTGGTGGCGACGGCGTCGAAGTAACCGACATCACGGGGACGGCCGGTGGTGGCACCGAACTCGTTGGTGATCTTGCGGAACTCGTCCTGGTTCTCCATGGCGGTCAGCAGGGTGCCGGTACCGACAGAGGAGCTGAATGCCTTGGCCACTGCGATGACGCGCTCCGGGCGCAAACCCGGCAGACCGCCACCGATACCGGCGTAGGCGCCAGATACGTGGGAGGAGGTCACCCAGGGGTATTCGCCGTAGATCAGGTCACGGCCAGCGCCCAGCTGGGCTTCGAACAGCAGGGTCTTGCCTTCGGCCTGCAGCGCTTTGAGCGGCATACTGACGTTGCAGACGGCGTCGATCCAGGGGGCAGAGACTTCCAGCAGCCAGTCGGCCATCTCCTGGGCAGTCTGGGTGAATTCGAAGGAGGGGTAGATAGCCTTCATCTGCGGCAGTTTCCAATCCAGCATGAACTGGATGCGCTCGACCAGTACGTCCGGCTGTTTCAGCCAGCCGACCAGGATCGCTTTCTTCATGACGCGATCGCCGTAGGCAGGGGCGATACCCTGACGGGTGGAGCCATAGGCGCCGTCACCCAGACGTTGCTCTTCCAGGGTATCTTCCAGTGCGTGCAGCGGCAGGCACAGGGTTGCGCGGTCAGAGATGGCCAGCTTCGGAGTCACGCCGGAGGCTTTGACTTCCTCGAGCTCGACGGTCAGTTTCTCGGGGCTGATCACCATGCCAGGGCCGAGGACAACCAGGCAATCCGGGTTGAATACGCCACTCGGAACCTGGTGCAGCTTGAAGGTGCCAAGGTCGTTGACCACGGTGTGGCCAGCGTTGTTGCCGCCCTGGAAGCGAATGCTGGCGCCAGCTTGACCTGCCAGATAATCCACGATGCGGCCTTTGCCTTCATCACCCCAGTTAGCACCTACGACTACGATAGACGACATGACTCTTTCTCCTAAGACGTTAGGCGTCCATCCTAGGAGCCTGATGCGGATTAGAAAAATTAATTATCTTTATAATTCCGATAAGAGAACCATATAATTATGGCCAATTAAACGGCAAACCGTCCGATTTTGCCTGGCAAGCCCCGCACATCGCGGGTTGAGGGACTCTTATGCTGGATATTCACTGGCTGCAAACCTTTGTCACCCTGGCCAGATTGCAACATTTTGGCCAGACCGCCACCGAGCTGCACATGACCCAGCCCAATGTCAGCCTGCATATCAAGCGGCTGGAGCAGGCGACCCGGGTGCGGCTGATCGAGCGCAGCCCGTTTCGCCTGACTCAGGCGGGAGAGCGGCTACTGCAAAGCGCCGAGCGCACCATTGCCGAGTTGCAGCTCTGCCAGTCCGATCTCAATGCCCTCAACCAGCTGAGTCAGGGAACGCTGGCCATCGCCGCCAGCGACATCATTTCCCGCCTGCTGCTGATCCAGCCGTTCCAGCGCTTCAAGCGGGAGTTTCCCGGCATCGACCTCACTCTGTTCAACACCACTTCGGATCAGGCGGCCGAGCTGGTCAAGGCGGGCAAGGCGGATCTGGGTTTTGTCATGGCGCAAAAGCGCAGCGAACCGCTCTTCTATACCGAGCTGCAACAGGTGACCTGGTGCGCCCTGGGGCACGGCCTTGCCCGCTGGCAGGCACGGGCGGTGGCGGGGGAGAGCGACCCCCTCGACGAGCCGACCCTGATCCTGCTCGGTCACGACACCCGCACCCGAGCGCTGATCGACCCGTCCCTGCCGCTGTTGGCCTTGCCTCCCTGCCGCATCATGGAGGTGGGCAGCGTGGACGCCCAGCTCGATTGGGCCGAGGCTGGCTTTGGTGTCGCCATCGTGCCGGACTTCTCCCTGCATCCGCGCCTCAACCTCACCGCGCCGGTCACCAGCCTCGGCGACTTTCCCGGTACCAGTCTGGGTTATGTGGTGCGTCAGAATCAGGTGTTGTCGCGGGCCATCAAGCAGTTGCTGCACTGGGTGGAGGAGGAGATCCAGAAGCCCAACCCCTATCTGACCCGGGTGATGGAGCAGTAGCGGGGCGGCAAGGTGAGCAGGCCAATCGACTTCGCCACTGTCGAGCGCATATCAATAATCAGGGCAGCCGAGGCTGCCCTGATGCGTTTGTGGGTGCTGACCACTCAGTGCTGCGGCGGTGTGGCTGCACTGGTGGCAGGAGCGGGAGGTATATCGGTTTTATCCTGCGGTGGGGTTTCGCCAGTCACTGCGCTGCTGGCAGGCTGGGTTGCCTGCTCTTGCGGCGCAGTGGCTGCAGAGGCGCTTTGCGGCAACTGAGCCAAAACTGCAGCCGATGGTGCTGGCGCAGTTGACGCTGCGGCAGAAGGAGCCATGCTCTCACCCTCGGTGGTTGGCGTAGCAGTGAGCTCGGAGGTGACCTCAAGTGCCTCTTCGGGCAAGGGATTAACCTCTGTGGCTTCTGTTGCCACTGCGGCACTGCTGGTGGCGGTCGCGTCAGAGGGCGCAGTCGTCCCGTTGGCGGCGCTCACCGGCCCTGTCGTGGGCACCGCCTCCGAGGCCGATGGCGCTGGTGCTAACGGCTCCGGCATCAGCTGTTCCGCGGTTAACTGCTCGGGGGTCAGTGGCAAGGGGGCTGGCGGTTGATCCGACATCCCCGCATGGAGGGGCAGTTCGGTTTGCGCCTGCAACTGCTCGGGGGTCACCTTGCTCAGGGCAGGATGCAGCCGGCTGAACTGTTTGACTCGGGCCAGCAGGGTATCGCGCACGGTACGGACGATGGGGTCCGGCAGGCTGGCCAGCGCCACCAGTTCGGCACTCATCCCGATATTGTTGATGGCTGTGGTCTGTCCCGGATAGAGGTTGGCGGCGATACGGCTGCGCTGGTAGTAGGGGTGTTGCTTGAGCAGCGTGTCGATCTGCTCCCCTTCGATGGGGATGAGGCGCACCTTGCAGCGGCTGATCAGATCGCCGACCGCCAGACTGGGGTGACCGGCAACCACAAAAGCGGCATCCAGCGAGCCGTCGCACAGCCCTTCCAGCGGTTCGCTGTCCGATTTGAGCTGATAGGCAGCAAACTGCCCGGATTGCCATCCCATGGCCGCCATCAGGGCCTGGCTGGTGATCTGCTCACCGGCGCCTTTGTTGCCCGGATAGATCCGCTTCCCTTCGATATCTGCCAGGGTGGTGATGCCGCTATTGGGGGCGGCCAGCAGGGTTAACGACTCCTGATAGAGGCGAAACAGGCTGCGCAGCTCATTGTTGGCCCCCTGCCCGCTGAAGGGGCCGGTGCCGTGCAGGGCGTGGTGCAACACATCGGACTGCACCAGCGCCAGCTGTACGTCCCCCTTGTCGAGTGCCTTGAGGTTGGCCATCGAGCCACGGGTGCTCTGCACGGTGCAGCTGTCCCCATGCAGGGCATGGCCGGCATTGAGCACCCGGCAGATGGCGCCACCGGTCGGGTAGTAGACCCCGTTGAGCGGGCCCGTTCCGATAGTCAGCGCCTGGCTGCCAAAGGGGAGCAGCGCAGAGAGTGCACAGAGGGGGAGCAGAAGGTGATGCAAGATCCGTAGAGACATAATTGACCGTTGACTGAGTTGACCGCTGGCTGATGACACAGGGGAAAAGGGATGGGGCTTGCCCATCCCGTTGCTGGCTGATCAGGGCTTGTTGTGGTTGAGGATTGCCCGCTCCATCCGCGCCAGTGCGTCGGTCAGTCGTGTCCTGGTGCAGCCGAAGTTGAGCCGCACAAACTGACCATCGCCAAACTGAGCGCCGGGGGAGAGACCAACGCCGGCCTGCTCGAAGAAGGCGATGGGATCGGCAAGGCCAAGGCCGCTCACATCAATCCAGGCCAGATACGTCGCCTGATGGTTGGCCAGCTTGACGCCGGGCCAGCGGGCAACCGCCTGCTGGATCAGGTCCAGATTGGCCGCCAGATAGTCGAGTTGCTCGGTCAGCCACTGTTCGCCACCCTCATAGGCCGCTTCGGCGGCGACAAAGCCCAGCAGGTTGACGTCGGCGCTGATGCCGCGCATCGCCTGTTGCAGCCTGAAGCGCAGACGGGCGTTGGGGATAATGGCGAAGGAGCAGCAGAGACCGGCGATATTGAAGGTCTTGCTCGGGGCCATCATCACCGCGCAGCGCTCGGCTGCTTGTGCACTGATGGCGCCGTAGGGAATGTGGCGGGCATTCTTATCCAGCAGCAGATCGCAGTGGATTTCATCGGAGCAGATCACCAGATTGTGGCGCGCAGCGATGGCATCGATGGCCAGCAGCTCGTCACGGGTGAAGATGGTGCCGCCCGGGTTGTGGGGATTGCAGAGCAGCAGCAGATCTGCGGCGGGGGCCTGACGCTCCAGCTCTTCAAGATCCAGCACCCAGCGACCGGCTTCTTCAATCATCGGCACGGTGAGCAGGGGACGATCATTGAAGCCCGGCGCCTGCAGGAAGGGGTAGTAGACCGGCTTGGGAGTGATGATACCGCGGCCATGCTGGCTCCACGCCTTGCAGGCTAGGTTGAGCCCCGGCACCACGCCCGGCAGGAATACCAGCCATTCGGGCTCGATGGCCCAGCCATAGCGGGTCGCCATCCGTTCGATAATGAGTTCGATCAGGCGCGGCGAGGGGCGTGAATAGCCGAAAATGCCGTGGGCGACCCGTTTGGTCAACGCCTCAATCACGGACGGGGGGGAGACAAAGTCGGTATCGGCAACCCACATGGGCAGCACATCCTGACCCTTGTACTTGTCCCATTTCAGGCTCATGGTGCCACTGCGGTCTACTTCCTGATCAAAATCAAACATGCGAACTCCTTGTGCTGGCAGGATGGGCCTTCACTCTACGGGGTCGCGGCCTCCCTCGCAAGGCGCACACCCGCTTATGCCATCCTTGAGCCCGCTCTTGATAGTGACATAAGATAGGCGCCGAATTTTCATACGGCTGCCGCCCGTTAGCCCGTATCGTCCTTCCAATCAGTGGTAACCCTATGAGCTTGTCGATAGCGGCGGTCAAACGCCCGGACCCCGTATCTCTTTCGTTTCTTGCCGTGACCTTTATGACCGGCGTCGCGGTGGCATTGCAGGTGCCTACCTTAAGTCTGTTTCTGGCCGAGGAGGTGCAGGTGCGCCCCTTTCTGGTCGGGCTCTTCTATACCATCAATGCTGTGGTGGGCATTTTGGTCAGCCAGTGGCTGGGCCATCGCTCCGACAACAAGGGGGACCGCAAGCGACTGATCCTGCGCTGCTGCTTTGCTGGGGTGGCGCTCTCCTTGCTGTTTGCCTGGAACCGCAACTACTGGCTGTTGGCGAGTCTGGGGGTGATGCTGGCGGCGCTGGCGGCCACTGCCAGCCCCCAGCTGTTTGCGCTGGCGCGGGAGTATTCCGACAGCCGCAACCGGCGGGCGGACATGTTCAGCTCGGTGATGCGGGCCCAGTTTTCGCTGGCCTGGGTCATAGGCCCGCCCATCGCCTTCGCGCTGGCCATCGGCTACGGTTTTGAGCTGATGTATCTGGCCTCGGCACTGGCCTATCTGCTCTGTGCTCTGGTGGTGTGGCGCTGGCTGCCCTCGCTGCCTTTGCCCAAGATGGCTGAAGAGACAGAGCGGGTCAGCAGCTGGCGGGATCCGGCGGTGCGGGCGCTCTTTATCGCCTCCACCCTGATGTGGACCTGCAACAGCATGTATCTCATCAATATGCCGCTCTACATCACCCGCGAGCTGGGGTTGGATGAGAAGCTTGCCGGTATCCTGATGGGCACGGCAGCGGCGCTGGAGATCCCCTTCATGCTGCTGGCGGGTTATTACACGGCGCGCTTTGGCAAGCGCCCCATGATGTTGCTGGCGGTGCTGGCTGGCGCGGCCTTTTACACAGGTCTGGTGACCCTCACCGACCAATACGCCCTGATCGCCTTGCAGCTGTTCAACGCCATCTTCATAGGTATCGTGGCGGGGATCGGCATGTCTTACTTTCAGGATCTGATGCCGGGGAGAGCCGGGGTGGCGACTACCCTGTTTGCCAACAGTATCCGCACCGGCTCCATCATGGCGGGGGCCATCGCCGGTGTGGTGGCGGAGGTGTGGAGTTTCCACGGAGTCTTTATGGTGGCGCTGGGATTGGCGCTGGTGGCACTGGCCGCCAGCTGGCGGGTGCCCAACGTCTGACGGGGGATCTGGCTGTTATTTATCGTGCTGGGACTGGGCGTGCGGAAGCGGCGCTGATTCGCCCTGATATTCGTTGCGCAGGCAGCGCAGCAGCAGCTCGGTCGCTGGGCCGAGAGATTCGGGGGAGAGGGTCAGCAGATAGGTGTAGAGGTGGCGCTCGTTGCCGCTCTCCAGAGCCAGCTGTATGAGTGACCCTTCCGCCAGCTCCCGCTCTACCAGATGGCGCGGCAGCCAGGCATAGCCGAGGCCAAGGCGCAGCATGGCGAGCACTTCGTGGTAGTGGGTGGCCTTCCAGCCGGTGTCATCCGCATCGTTCCAGTCTACCGAGCGATGAATGGGGGGGTGAAGGCTGATCTGGTTGTGGCTGGTCAATATATCGCTGCGGATCGCCCCCTCCTCCTGTGCCAGCGGATGGCTGGCGGCGCAGAGGGGCAGCAGGCACACCTCGTCCAGCAGCAGACCGGTGCGATCGCCGGGCAGGTGCTCGGAGAGCATCAGATCCCCCGGTTGCAGGGCGTTGAAGTGGCAGTGAATGCGTTCGTGCAGGTTGACCCGGCAACCCCGACTGCGGGGATAGAAGCTGGCCAGCGCCCGATAGAGGCGATCCCTTGGCTGCAGCGCCGAGACATAGAGGTTGATCTGCGGCTCCCACTGCCGCTCCAGGTTGTTGGCCAGATTTTCCAGCTCTTCCACCTGTTGGCTCAACTGACGGGCCCGCTTGAGGAAGATCTCGCCCGCCGGCGTCAGCACCGCCTTGCGGCCGCGCACCTCCAGCAAGGGCACCCCCAGACTCTGCTGCAACTTTGCAACCGCATGATTGAGGGAGGACTGGCTCTTGTTCAGCGCCTCGGCCGCCTGGGCGTAGCCGCCGCAGTCGACCACCGCCTGAAAGATCCGCCATTGCTCAAACGTGCTCTTGGGACGAAACATAGTTCAACCTGATTGGAGATAGAATGGTCAGTGGTTCGAACAGGGAGCCTGTGCCCCCTATTCAATTTAACCCCTGCCGCACAACACTCTGGGTATTTTATTGATTTATTTGGGCTGGGCCACGCAACTTGTTTATTTTGGCTGAGCCACAAAGGTCTGGCCGGTTTTGCCGCGGCTGTCCGACCCCATCAGGTAGAGGTAGAGCGGCATCAGGTCGGCCGGAGTCTTGAGGTTCATGGGATCTTCCGCCGGGAAGGCGCTGGCGCGCATCTTGGTACGGGTACCGCCCGGATTGAGGGTATTGACCCGCACACCGGTGTTCTCAAGCTCGTCGGCCAGCACTTCCATCATCCCCTCGATGGCAAATTTGGAGATGGCATAGGTGCCCCAGTAGGCGCGCCCCTTGCGTCCCACGCTGGAGGAGGTGTAGACGATGGAGGCATCGCCCTGCGCCTTGGCAGTCTGGCGCAGCAGCGGCAGCAGCGCCTGGGTCAGCAGGAATTCCGATTTGACGTTGACCTGCATCACCTCGTCCCACTCCTTCTCCTGAATATGTTCAAACGGAGAGAGGGTGCCGAGCAGACCGGCATTGAACAGCACGCCATCGAGGCGGCCAAACTGCTGGGCGAAGGTTTCTGCCATGCCGCGGTAGTGGGCGGCGGTGGCCCCTTTCAGATCCACCGGCACGATGGCGGGCAGCGGATAACCGGCCGCTTCAATCTGGTCATACACGGCTTCGAGTTTGGCGCTGGTGCGGCCGAGCAGGATCACGGTGGCACCGTGAGCGGCGTAGGTGAGGGCGGCTTCGCGGCCGATCCCGTCGCCGGCACCTGTGACCAGAATGACTTTATCCTTGAGCAGATCGCGGGGTGCCTGATAATCGAGCATGACAACTCCTGTTAACAAATTCCGGCCATAAGTGCATGGCAATCGGCGCCAAGTGTACTGATCCGCGCGCCTGTTTGACCAGCCAGCGGCAAGAAAAATGTGAAGAAAATAGAGAGGTTGTGATGCTCTGGTTGGTTTTTCCGGGCACTGGCTGCGATTTTTTGCGCGCCTCCATCAAACTCCCTAGAATGTGACGAAAACCGATCCATTCTGGAGTCCATCGTGACATTTCTGACCGAATATGGCCTGTTTTTGGCCAAGATAGTGACCTTCCTGCTGGCCATCGGCGCCATCATCCTGATGATCGTCAGCACTCGCCAGCCGAAAGCCCGCAAGGGGGAGCTGGTGGTGACCGATCTCTCGAGCGAGCTGGAGCAGGGGCAGTTTGCGCTCAAGAGCGCGCTCGCCAGCAAGGCCGAGCGCAAGGTACTGGAAAAGCAGCAGAAGGAAGAGCAGAAAAAACGCACCAAGGCCGGTGATGAGCGCAGTCGTCTGTTCGTGCTCGATTTCAACGGCAGCATGGATGCCAAAGAGGTGGCCTCCCTGCGCGAGGAGGTGAGCGCGGTGATCGGCGTCGCCCAGCCTGGTGACGAGGTGCTGCTGCGACTCGAATCCGGTGGCGGCGTGGTGCATGGCTATGGCTTGGCAGCCTCCCAGCTGCAGCGGCTGCGCGATCGTGACATCAAACTCACCGTTGCGATTGACAAGGTGGCGGCGAGTGGCGGCTACATGATGGCCTGCGTGGCGGACAAGATCCTGGCTGCCCCCTTTGCCATCGTCGGATCCATCGGGGTGATCGCCCAGCTGCCGAACTTCAACAAGTTGTTGAAAAAGCACGATATCGAATTCGAGATGCACACCGCCGGCCAGTACAAGCGCACTATCACCATGTTTGGCGAGAACGACGATCTGGGGCGCGAGAAGTTTCGCGAGGAGCTGGCGGCGATCCACGAGCGCTTCAAGGCCTTTGTGGCCGAACACCGCCCGCAACTCGATATCGATCAGGTCACGACCGGCGAGCACTGGCTGGCGAGTCAGGCCAAGGGGCTGGGGTTGGTGGATACCCTCTGCACCAGTGATGATTACCTGCTGGCGCAGGCCAGCCACCACAAGGTGATCGGCATCAGCTATCGCAAGCCAAAAAGCCTGACCCAGAAGCTGGGGCAGCAGGGCGCGCAGGCACTGGAAGCCGGACTGGGGCGGCTGTGGCAACAGAGCCCCTGGCGCTAAGCGCTAGCCTGAGGGAACTCCCGTGATAAAAAGGCCAGTCGATGCCCATCGGCTGGCCTTTTTGCATCCGGTTGCACCTTGCTGGTGAGCAAAGGTTGTTTCTATTGAGACCCTCTGTTACAACTGAATGCTTTCCCCGTTTATGACAGGATCTTGTGGTAAGAGCTGCGGGGCATGGAGCATAGCGATGTCATGGAGCACCTTCAGGCAATTTACCCCGCTGGTCTGGATCGTCATTCTGGGTACCTTTATGGTGCGTACCAGCTACTACATGGTGTGGCCCTTCCTCTCCATTCTGCTCTATCGGGAGTATGACCTTTCGGCCACCTTCATCGGCCTGTTGCTGGGTGGCTCGATGGCCCTCTCTACCCTGGTCAGTTTCTACGGCGGCTGGCTCTCTGATCGCTTCGGGCGGCGCAGCATACTGCTGGCCGGTTGTCTGGTGGCGATGATCTGTTTCGGCCTGCTCGGTTTTTCGCACGAGGTGTTCTGGCTCGGGGTCGGGGTGATGGGCAGCGGCCTCTCGTCGGGGCTCATCGATGCGCCCGGCAAGGCGCTGATGGCCGACAGTCTGGCCTCGGCCAAGGCGCGGGAGCTGGCACTGCACCTGCGCTATTTTCTGCTCAACCTGGGGGCCGCGCTGGGGCCGCTACTGGGGGTGACCCTCGGGATCAACGCCCAGCAGGAGACCTTCCTGTTTCTGGTGGTGAGCTATCTGCTGCTGGCGCTGGCCTTTGGCTGGGGATTTCGCCGGGCTGGCAGCACAGGCAAGCCGGGGGCGGCAGGCCCCGGACTGCGGGATGCCATCAAGGTGTTGCTGGCGGATCGCGCCTTCCTGCTGCTGGTGATGGCCAATCTCCTGATGGTGCTGGTCTACTCCCAGTTTCACTCGCCGCTGGTGCAATACCTGACCCGAGCCGGTATGCCGCAGGTGGCCGAGCTGGTTGCTCTGCTGGTGGCGACCAATGCCCTGACCGTGGTGCTGCTGCAGTTTCCGCTGCTGCGGTTGTTGTCACGCTGGCCGGTGCGGGTACGGCTTCATATCGGCATGGCGCTCTTTCTGGCTGCCCAATTGCTCTTCGCGCTGGGGGATCCGATGGTGCGCAGCCACTGGTTTGGCGCCGTGCTGCTGCTCAGCATCGGCGAGACCATCCTCTTCCCCCTGCTCAACGTGCTGATCGACCAGATGGCTCCCGCTCATCTCAAGGGGAGCTACTTTGGTGCCAGCGCACTGGCCGGGTTGGGAGGAGCCGCCGGCGCCCTGCTGGGAGGCTGGATCCTCGAGCAGTGGAGCGGGCAGTTGCTCTATGTGCTGATGGCGCTGCTTTGTGTGGCGATTTTTGCGCTTTATGAAGCTGGCGCCCGACATCATGGTCGGCGAAGTGCCCGGCAGGAGTCGGTGATAGGCTAACCGGGCTGACTTCGCCGCTGGCCAGCCCCTTATGGTTCAGAAGGTCAGCACCTTGTCGGCAGCCAGGGTCCATTGGGCCAGCATCGGCAGGTTGCCGACCTCAATGCCCTCGATCAGCGGCAGGGCGGTAATGCCACGGGCATCGGTGCAGGTCTTGCACAGGCGAATGGTGACGCCCTGTGCCAGCAGGATCTCCAGCATCTGGCGCAGGTTGTACCCTTCGGCCGGAGCCTGACCGGCCAGTGCTGCACTCACCGCATCGGACATCAGGAACAGCTTGAGGCTGGCTCCACCCTGCTCCTTGAGGGCGATAGTGAGACGCAAGGCGTTGAACAGGGATTCGCTGCCATAGGGGGCACCGTTGGCAATGACCACAATTTGTTGATTCATAACAGACTCCCGATTGGAAAGAGCGCCATTGTAGAACCAACAGGGTGCCAATTGCGTGATGTTGCACAACTTCTGTCGCACCTTTTTCCCGCTTGCTTGACCCTGCTGCCGATCGAGGTTTTTATGGTCAGCTCGCAAACAAGACCGGATGAATCGAGATGTGGAAAGTATTGGGAGCCGGCTTGCTGCTGTTGGCGGGTCAGGCCTTTGGCAGTGAGGCGGTCGGTTGCAAGGCCCGTCTGCAGGCCGTCAACGACCAGCTGGTGTTTGCCAAAGAACACAAGAACGCCGGGCAGATTGCCGGACTGGAACAGGCCGCGCGCAATATCAAGGCCAACTGTACCGATGAAGGTCTGCTTAAGGAGCAGAAAGAGCGGGTTAACAAACTGCGCGGCGAGGTGGACGAGCACCTGCTCGAGCTGCAGGAGGCGAGAGTCAGTGGCAAACCGGAGAAGATTGCCAAGCGGCAGGCCAGGCTGGAGGAGTCCCAGACCCGGATGCTGGAGGCCCAGCGTGAGCTGGACAAACTGATCCGGCTGGTCGGCAAGTGATGGCCAGCCGCTGCACGCAGGATCAAAAAAGGCCGATTGCTCGGCCTTTTTTCGTTTTACCGTCTGTGCATCAGCTACTGCCGGTGCATCCGCACAAACTTCTCCATCAGCTGATCTTCGGTCTCCACATGAGCGGGATCCCAGATGATGCAGTCGATAGGGCAGACACTGATGCAGGTCGGCTTCTCATAGTGACCGACGCACTCGGTGCAGCGACTGGGGTCGATCTCGTAGATCTCCTCACCCAAGCTGATAGCCTGGTTGGGGCACTCGGGATCGCACATGTCACAGTTGATGCACTTGTCGGTGATAAGCAGCGCCATTTCAGGCCGCCGAGTGGGGCTGACGAGTATCCTCGCGCTCGCCCAGATTGCGCAGCAGGATGCCGTAGTTCACATCCAGATCTTTCGGGACCGGCACATAGACTACGTGACCGTTGCCCGGCGCGGTGTCGATAAGCTCGCCCTTGCGGTTCTCCATCTGCTCCAGATTGAAACGGACGTTGCCCTGCGGGGTCATCAGCTCCAGATTGTTGCCCACCAGGAACTTGTTCTTCACTTCGACCTCGACCATGTCACCTTTGCGACCGGTGATCTCGCCGACAAACTGCTGGGTGTCGGAGACGGAGTAGCCGTAGTCGTAGTTCTGGTATTCGCTGTGGTTGTGACGGCGCAGGAAGCCCTCGGTATAGCCGCGGTGGGCCAGATTTTCGAGGGTGCCCATCAGGCTGCGGTCGAACGGACGACCCGCTACCGCATCGTCGATGGCCTTGCGGTAAACCTGAGCGGTACGGGCGCAGTAGTAGAAGGATTTGGTGCGCCCTTCGATTTTCAGGGAGTGAACGCCCATCTTGGTCAGTCGCTCGACGTGCTCGACGGCGCGCAAGTCCTTGGAGTTCATGATGTAGGTGCCGTGTTCGTCCTCGAACGCGCTCATGTACTCTCCCGGGCGGTTGGACTCTTCCAGTAGCACCAGCGCATCAGTCGGCTTGCCAAGGCCCAGGGTGTTGTCCGGACGCACTTTGATCGGCTCCTGACGGTGGACGATCTGGCCCACGTCATCTTCTTTACCTTCGTGCACCTTGTACTCCCAGCGGCAGGAGTTGGTGCAGGTGCCCTGGTTGGGGTCACGCTTGTTGATATAGCCGGAGAGCAGGCAGCGGCCGGAGTAGGCCATGCACAGCGCGCCGTGAACGAACACTTCCAGCTCCATCTCCGGCACCTGCATGCGGATCTCTTCGATCTCGTCCAGCGACAGCTCGCGGGAGAGGATGGCGCGGGTCAGGCCCATTTGATGCCAGAACTTCACCGTGGCCCAGTTGACCGCGTTGGCCTGCACCGAGAGGTGAATGGGCATATCCGGGAAGGCTTCACGCATCATCATGATAAGACCGGGGTCGGACATGATCAGCGCATCCGGCTTCATCTCAACCACAGGGCGCATGTCGCGGATAAAGGTCTTGAGCTTGGAGTTGTGGGGCTGGATGTTGGCCACCACATAGAACTGCTTGCCCAGTGCATGGGCTTCGTTGATGCCCAGCTGCAGGTTTTCATGATCGAATTCGTTGTTGCGCACCCGCAGGCTGTAGCGGGGCTGACCGGCATAGACGGCATCAGCGCCATAGGCATAGGCGTAACGCATGTTCTTGAGGGAACCTGCGGGGGAGAGCAATTCTGGTTTAAACATGGCGGACTCTTTATATCTGATTGCAAATCAGGACGATGCCACCTGATGGCATCGTAGTGGTTGAGCTGCGGTGCAAGATGCACTCCGAGAGGAGGCTCAATGCAGCGCAACCCGATGACGGCATACCCGGGCCTATCTACAGAAGATGCGCCGGATATTCGGGGTGCGAGATTGTACTCGCCCCCACGTCATCATGCAATTTGGCAGGAATATCATGCGAATGGAAAATCAGTTTTTAGGTAATCTGTGGTGGTGGGTTAGCGATAGTTGCTGATGTTCAATTATCTAGTGCGAGTTGAAAATCGGGAAACTGTTCGCTCATAAAATTGCGGGGGCTGTGGCCATTGCCTGCGCTGGCCAGCCATTCCCAATCCAGTCTTGGCGAGCCCGCTTTGAAGCGTTGATAGGCAACGCCCTGATGAATGGTCAGAAAGAGGGTCGTGGGGAGTCCCAGCTTGTTGCTGTAGCGCACCATCAGATCACCCTGATAGTCGTTGCTGATTCTGACTTTGAGCGCCTGCAGTGTCAGACCGGTGGCGTGACCATGCTCGTCCCAGACTTCAAACATGATATGAACACTCTGATGTCGATGATGCCACGATGAGCAAGATGGGATGCAATTGCAACTGTCAGATCTGACAAGGTCGGGAAAATGTGATGAGAATGGCAGAAAGCGAAAACCCGGCGCTAGGCCGGGTTTTCTTGAATGATGGTGGAGGGAGAAGGATTCGAACCTTCGAAGGCAGAGCCGTCAGATTTACAGTCTGATCCCTTTGGCCGCTCGGGAACCCCTCCACAGGGGCAAAGCAAATTGTATTCAGCCGTTGTAATCAGGGAAATGGTGGAGGGAGAAGGATTCGAACCTTCGAAGGCAGAGCCGTCAGATTTACAGTCTGATCCCTTTGGCCGCTCGGGAACCCCTCCACGGGGTATTTCCTGATTGTCACTACTTTTGCACTTGAATGGTGGAGGGAGAAGGATTCGAACCTTCGAAGGCAGAGCCGTCAGATTTACAGTCTGATCCCTTTGGCCGCTCGGGAACCCCTCCCCAAGTGCGAGGCGCATACTATCAGATCCAGAGGCTTTGTGAACCCCTTGATGAGGCATCTGGCAGTAAAAAATGACTGTTCGTCTATTTTTTGATACATCCAGCTCAAAATTCAAGCTTATCAGCAAGTTGTGCGCTGCTTTTCTGCACAAAACAGCATCCGTGCAAGTTGGCAATCGCGCTGAAGAGAAGGCTGATAATAGCAGAAGACCGCCAGCGTTGGCGGTCTTGCCGGGCATCACATTTAGCGCTGGAACGGGTAGACCGAACCCAGTTTCAGGATCTGGGTCAGCTCGTCCAGTGCGCTGCGGGACTCCTGCACCAGTGCCGGATTCCGCAGGTCATCGAGGGTCAGGCGGTCACGGTAGTGGCGATCGACCCAGCCATCGAGGCGTGCAAACTGGCTGTCGTTGATGAGGCAGGCCGGATTGACCGCCGCGAGTTCCTGATCGTTCATGGCAACCCGTAGTCGCAGGCAGGCCGGGCCGCCGCCATTGCGCATGCTCTGTTTCACATCCATGTAGTGGACCGCCTTGATCGGGGTCTCCTGCGTCAGCAGCTTGCCAAGATAGGCAGAGACAGCCGGATTGTCGCGGCACTCGGTGGGGGCGATGATGGCCATCTCGCCGCTCGGCAGGGTGAGGATCTGGGTGTTGAACAGATAGGATTTCACCGCATCCAGCACGGATACCTCGGCGGTCGGCACTTCGATAAAGTGCAAATCCCCCTCGCCAAACTTGTCGCTTATCTCGGCCAGCACCGCTTCGGTGTTGAGGAACGCTTGCTGGTGGAAGAAGAGCACGTTCTGGTTGCCCACCGCGATCACGTCGTTATGGAATACCCCCTGATCGATCACCTCCGGGTTTTGCTGAATAAACACCACGCTCTCCTCGCCAAGGCCATGCAGGCGGGCGATGGCTTGGCTTGCCTCCAGAGTCTGGCGGGCCGGGTAGCGCTTCGGCGCCGGGCGGGAGTAGTCAAAGGCACTGCGGCCATAGACAAACAGCTCGACACCCGCCTCGCCATAGGCGCGGCAGAGCCGGGTGTGGTTGGCTGCACCCTCGTCGCCGAAGTGGTCATTTTCCGGCAGATGGAGGTGGTGGCTGAAGTGGCGATCATTGTTGAACACGGCGCGCAGGATGTGACCTGTGACGTCCGGCTCCAGGGAGCGGTGAAACTTGTTGGTCAGGTTGGCGGGGGTGAAGTGAATGCGGCCATCCTGGGTATCGGCACTGGGAGAGACGGTGGCGGCGTTGGCAGTCCACATGCTGGAGGCCGAATAGCAGGCAGCCAGTACTGCGGGAGCCTGTTTGGCGGCCTGCTCCAGCACCCGGGCATCGTTGCCGGTGAAGCCTAGGCGGCGCAGGGTGGCGAGATCGGGACGCTCTTGTGGCGCCAGTACCCCCTGGGTCATGCCAAGCTCGGTCAGCGCCTTCATCTTGCGCAGCCCCTGTTTGGCGGCCTCTTTCGGATTGGAAGCCTCCTGGGCATTGCTCTGGGAGGCAACGTTGCCGTAGGAGAGGCCAGCATAGTTATGAGTCGGGCCGACCAGACCGTCGAAATTGACCTCGAAGTGCTTCATTGAGTACATCCTTTCGATTTTTATGATGGGTAGCGGTTCCTTCCGCGCGCAATGCGTCGGGGTTGGGCCATTATAAAGAGATTTTATGTTTTTGTAACAAGCCGGTAACCAGCAGACGTTTTTATGTCGTTTCAGATATAAAAAGAGGGGCGGTATGGCAGAAAATTGAAAAAGCGGTTGCGTCCGGCCTGTTGCCTTCGCATTAATAAATAAAGAAGCAATAAAAGAAGCCGTGTGGTTCGGGCTGGTCAGGCAAATTTGCTCACAAGATTGCTTTTTCGCGCCAAATCTCTTATACAGCCCCACAAAACCGCACACCAACCCCGTCGGGTGCAATGAGGATAATAGTTACAGCATGGGCAAATCACTGGTCATAGTGGAGTCTCCGGCCAAGGCCAAGACGATCAACAAATATCTGGGCAAGGACTACGTGGTGAAATCCAGCGTTGGTCATGTTCGCGATCTGCCCACCAGCGGCAGCGCCAGCACCGAGCCCAAGAAACCTGTCATTCGCGGCATCAAGTTGAGCGAATCCGAGAAGGCTGCCAAGGATCGCAAGGCCCTGTTTGCCCGGATGGGTATCAATCCGACCGCTGGCTGGCAGGCTAATTACCAGATTTTGCCCGGCAAGGAGAAGGTGGTCAGCGAGTTGCAAAGTCTGGCCGAGAAAGCCGACACCATATATCTCGCAACCGACTTGGATAGAGAAGGAGAAGCGATCGCCTGGCACCTGCGCGAGATCATCGGTGGCGATGACAGCCGCTACAAGCGCGTGGTGTTCAACGAGATCACCAAGAGCGCCATCAAGGAGGCGTTTGCCCAGCCGTCCGAGCTGAATATTGACCGCGTCAATGCCCAGCAGGCCCGTCGTTTCCTCGACCGCGTGGTGGGTTACATGGTCTCCCCGCTGCTGTGGAAAAAGCTGGCTCGTGGCCTCTCTGCCGGTCGGGTACAGTCCGTTGCGGTGCGTCTTATCGTCGATAAAGAGCGCGAAATCAAGGCGTTCGTTCCGGTCGAGTTCTGGGATCTCAATGCCGACCTGCTGACCGGTGACAAGGCTGATCTGCGGATGGAAGTGGTCAGCCGCAACGGGGCCGACTTCAAGCCGGTGACCCAGGCCGAGACCTTTGCCGCTGTCGCAGCCCTGGAAGGGGTCGACTACAAGGTGGTGAACCGGGAAGACAAGCCGACTGGCTCCAAGCCGTCCGCGCCGTTTATCACCTCTACCCTGCAGCAGGCGGCCTCTACCCGGCTGAGCTTTGGGGTCAAGAAGACCATGATGATGGCCCAGCGTCTCTATGAAGCGGGTTACATCACCTATATGCGTACCGACTCCACCAACCTCAGCAAAGAGGCGGTTGAAGCGGTGCGTGAATATATCGGCGAGCAGTATGGCGCGGCCTATCTGCCAGCCGAGCCGAATCTGTATGGTGCCAAGGCCAATGCTCAGGAAGCGCACGAGGCGATCCGTCCCTCCAACGTACAGGTGACTGCCGAGATGCTGGAAGGGATGGAGCCGGATGCCATGCGTCTGTACGATCTCATCTGGCGTCAGTTCGTTGCCTGCCAGATGACCCCCGCTCAGTACGACTCCTCCACCCTGACCGTCAAGGCGGGTGAGTTCGAGCTCAAGGCCCGTGGTCGTACCCTGCGCTTCGCCGGTTGGACCAAGGCGCTGCCGCCTATGGGTCGCAAGGGCGAAGATAGTCAGCTGCCGGCGGTGACCGTTGGCGAGGTGCTGAAGCTGATCAAGCTGGATCCGCGCCAGCACTTCACCAAGCCGCCTGCCCGTTTCACTGAAGCTGCGCTGGTGCGCGAGCTGGAAAAACGCGGCATCGGCCGTCCGTCAACCTACGCCTCCATCATCTCCACCATCGTTGATCGCGGTTATGTGCGGGTCGAGAGCCGCCGTTTCTTCGCCGAGAAGATGGGCGAGATCGTCACCGATCGTTTGGTGGAGAACTTCGTCGAGCTGATGAACTACGAGTTCACCGCCAAGATGGAAGACAAGCTCGATGGCATCGCCGAAGGGAGCCTGGAGTGGAAGAAGGTGCTGGACGCCTTCTACGCCGAGTTTACCCAGGAGCTGGAGAAGGCTGACAAGGCGCCCGAAGAGGGCGGCATGCGTGCCAACCAGATGGTGATGACCGACATCGACTGCCCGGATTGCGGCCGCAAGATGGGTATTCGTACCGCCACCACCGGCGTGTTCCTCGGCTGCTCCGGCTATGCCTTGCCGCCGAAAGAGCGCTGCAAGAAGACCATCAACCTGGTCTCTGCCGACGAGTTTGTCTCCGCCACTGACGGCGAAGAGGCGGAAACCGAAGCGCTGCGCGCCAAGCACCGCTGCGGTGTCTGTGGTACAGCGATGGATGCCTACATCATCGATGACAGCCGCAAGCTGCACGTCTGTGGTCGCAACCCGGACTGCGATGGCTACGAGATCGAGAAGGGCCAGTTCAAGCTCAAGGGCTACGAAGGGCCGAGCATCGAGTGCGACCGTTGCGGAGCCGAGATGCAGCTCAAGAACGGCCGTTTCGGCAAGTACATGGGCTGCACCAACGAGACCTGCAAGAACACTCGCAAGATCCTGAAAAATGGCGACATCGCGCCGCCGAAGGAGGATCCGGTGCCGCTGCCGGAGCTCAAGTGCACCCAGTCCGATGCCCACTTTGTGCTGCGTGACGGGGCTGCCGGTCTGTTCCTGGCGGCCAGCAACTTCCCCAAATCCCGCGAGACCCGCGCGCCGCTGGTGGAAGAGCTCAAGCGCTTCAAGGATCGCATCTCCGCCAAGCACAAGTATCTGGCCGGTGCCCCGCTCACCGATCCGGACGGCAACCCCGCTATTGTGCGCTTCAGTCGCAAGACCAAGGAGCAGTACGTGATGAGCGAGGTCAACGGCAAGGCGACCGGTTGGACCGCTCACTACGACAACGGTACCTGGCAAGAGAGTTTGCCAAAGGCTAAAAAAGCCTGATGAAAAGAGGCCCCGACAAGGGGCCTCTTTGCTTATGGATAGCGGTATACTGAGACAGCTGCAAGGAGTGCAGCTGTCGTCAATCGCGAAGTAGACAAGGAGGTTGAGATGGAGATTAACGAGATCCGGCCAGGCATGAGCTGCATGACCCGGGAAGGGGCGGCCTATGTGCTGGAGGTTGACCGGCAGAGCCTGCTGGTGCTGCTGCAGCGCGCGGATGAGACCATACCGGTGCAGGTGCGCAGCGACGAGATCCTGGCGCCGCTGGAGTGATCCGGCTGTGCTCCCCTCAAAAGGGCAGTAGAAAAAGCAGCTCGGCCAGATCGGGCTGCCATTGCCACTCCTTCATTCTGACCCGCCCACCGATCACTACGACGCCTTCTTGCTGCAGACGCCCAATCTGTTCGGCAAAGCCTGGCGATCCTTTCGGTAACGAGATGGTGCCCGCTGCGCCCAGCACCCGATGCCACGGCAGTACCTTGTCGGTTTCCCGCAGCACCTTGCCCACCAGTCTTGCCCGTCCGGGCAGCCCGGCCAGATCGGCCACCTGACCATAGCTGACCACCCGGCCTGCCGGGATCAGGGCGATGATCGCTTCGATACGGGCAGTTTTGTTCAATGGGGGTGGACTTGGTTCAATGCTCATAGACCCGATTCGTCAAAAACAACAGAAGCGCCATTGTGGCGCTTCTGTCATGAGGCTGGCAATGATTCAGCCGAAGGTCTGGCTAAGCCCCTTCAGTTGCTTGGCCCGTTCCAGCAGGGCCTGGCTGGAGTGATCGACATCCAGCATCTTCTGACTGTTGGCGTGGGAGTACTCGGAGATCTGGTGGATGCTGCGGCTGATCTCCTCCACGACCGCTTGTTGTTGCTCTGCAGCGGTGGCGATCTGGGTGGAGTGTTCGGTGACCAGCTCTATCTCTGTCAGCACGGTATGGAGGCTGCTGGCGCCCTGGCGGGTCATCTCGGCACATGCGCGGGTCTGTTGCAGGTTCTCCTGCATCATTCCCTTCCAACGTCCCAGCGTGTGCTGGATCTGCTTGATGCTGCCCTGGATCTGCTCGGTAGCCTTGTGGGTGCGGGTCGATAGAGTACGCACTTCGTCTGCGACCACCGCAAAACCACGGCCCTGCTCCCCGGCTCGAGCCGCTTCGATGGCCGCGTTGAGGGCCAGCAGGTTAGTCTGCTCGGCGATGCCCTGGATCTCGCCCATGACACTGCCAATCCGTTCGGATTCACTGGCGAGCTCTACCGCCGAGTTGAACGCCAGCTCTGCCTGTTTGGCGAGCTGTTCGATCTGTTGCTCGGTCTGGTTCAACTGCTGGTTGGTTTGTTCACAACGATTGCGAGCTTCGTTGACCTGACCGTTGGAGTCCTGAATGTTGCGGGCGATCTCGTGGGCCGTGCTGGCCATCTGAGTCATAGCCGTAGCCATCTGCTGGGTCTGGGCATCTTGCTCGTTGATATCGAGACAGGCTTGATGAGAGGCCTGCTTCAGATTGATGGCCAGGGTTTGCAGAGGTGCCGTGGCATCATTGATCCTCCCCAACACGGTTCGGATGCGGGCCTGCAGCATCTTGATATGAAAATCGGCAATGGCGCCGGGGTTGTCACCGGAGTAGACCAGCCGGGTCAGACTGTCATATTCGCGGCCCAGTTGCTGCATATAGTGGGGCAGGGCAAAGAGCTCGCGCCAGTAGGCTCCGCCAAGAAGCAACAGGGGTAGCAGCATCAGCAGGACGGTCATGGCCCCTTGGCTGGCGAAGGTCCAGCCCATCAGGCCGAGCAGCAGCAGGGTAATGGCCGGGGTGCGCACTCTGGCAAGAGAGGGGAGGTTGCTGCTGTTGCCGCGCTCGGCCTTGAGCAGGGCTTGGTAGGTCTCAGCGGCGATGCGTTTGAATTGGGGCTCGGGCTTGCAGCGTACCGACTGGTAACCACTGATCCGCCCTGCCTCATAGATGGGGGTCACATAGGCATCGACCCAGTAGTAGCGGCCATCCTTGCAGCGGTTTTTCACCATGCCGCGCCAGGGTTTGCCCTCCTTGAGGCGAGCCCAGAGATCGGCAAAGGCCGCTTTGGGCATGTCGGGATGGCGCACCAGATTGTGGTTGTGTCCCACCAGTTCATCGACCGAGTAGCCTGCGATGTCGCAGAAGGCAGGGTTGGCGTAGGTGATCACCCCGCGCAGGTCAGTGGTGGAGACCAGTTGTACGTCGGCAGGAAACTCCACTTCGCTATCCAGAGTATGGACATCTCTGCGGGCCATAGGAATACGCTCCGATGTTCTTGTTGATAATGTTGTCGTTGTTATTCTGGCAGATCTGGAGGTGGCCGCAGGCTCGCGCCAGCAGGAGGCAGACCAGCTTCATTGGGGGCTGGATTTTGCCAATAATGGCGGATGAATGGTAGGGGGAAGTTGATGTTTTGTTGGCTAATCGTAAAAAAGGCGGCCGATTGGCCGCCAAAGTAGAGACAACATTACCTCTGTGGCATCCGGTAGCGCACCTGCAACTGATCGAGGATCTGCAGCTGACCCGGCAGGCGGGCGGCGAAGTGCTCCCACCCCTTGTGGGCGGGATCGCTCCAGGCCACCTCGGCCGTGGCCAGCATACGCGGGAACAACATGTAGTCGAGACGATCACGGCTGGTGATCAATTCTGACCACAAGGGGCTCAGCACCCCGAGGATGTTATCGTTGGCATGGAAATCGGCTGGGGCAGGATCGCAAGCATAAACCTGCTCCAGATTGAGGGTACCCGCCCAGTAGAGGCCGGGTTCGTGAATATCGGCGCTCCAGGCGAGATCCAGATAGAGGAACTGGGCGGGCGCCATCACCACAGGATAACCCGCTGCGGCAGCATCCAGCCCCGCCTGAAAGCTGGTCCAGGCGCAGATGGCTGCTTTGCGGCTCACCTTGTCACCATGCAGGATCTCCTCCCAGCCGATCATCTGTTTGCCTCTGGCGGCCAGATAGCGCTGACAGTGGCGCAGCAGATGGCCCTGCAGCTCGCGGCAGTCGGCGTAGCCCTGCTCGGTCATCAGCTGCTGGCAGGCGGGGCTGTCGGTCCAGACCCCGGTCGGCACCTCGTCACCCCCCATGTGGATCTGCGGGCCGGGGAAGAGTTCGCATACCTCGTCCAGCACCGCTTCCAGAAAGCGGTAGGTGCCGGGCAGGGCGGGGTTGAGCACGTTGTCATCGAAATGCTGAACCGAGCGGTAGCGGGAGTGATCCGCCGTTTCGATCAGCAGCTCGGGCAGCGCCTTGATGGCAGCGTGGCAGTGGCCCGGAATGTCGATCTCGGGAATGACGGTGATGCCGAGCTCACCGGCATAGCTCACCAGCTCCTTCACCTCGCTCTGGGTGTAGTAGCCGCCATAGGGTTCGGCGCCGCCGCTGAGCTGGGGGCCGATTGCCAGATCGTGGCCGCGCCAGGCACCCACGTCTGTCAGCTCCGGGAAGGTCTTTATCTCGAGTCGCCACCCCTCGTCATCGGTCAGATGCCAGTGGAAGCGGTTGAACTTGTAGAGGCTCATCAGCTTGAGCAGGCGCTTGATGGTGGCCGGGGCGTGGAAGTGGCGGGCGCAATCGAGAAAAATGCCGCGAAAGCCAAAGCGCGGGGCATCCTCCAGCGTGATGCAGGGCAGGCTCTCCCCATGTTGCAGATACCACTGGGCTAGCGTCACCAGCCCATGGCGCCAGCCCGCTTCGTCGGCGGCGGCAATTACCACCTCCTGCGGCGTGATGGTGAGTTGGTAGGCTTCGGGTGCCAGTTTGGTCTCGGTCAGCCGGATTTCTGCGTCGTGATCCTGCTCCAGTGCCAGCGACGTCAGCTCGTTAAAGTGGGCCAGCAATTTCGGCACATCGCGGGGGGCGCTGACATGAGCCCGCTCGGCCAGCCGGAAGTTCCCCTCCAGCAGTACCAGATAGGCCGGTTGCGGCACTATACCGGGCAGGGGCTCGACATCCGGCAGATCGGGGCGGGTTACCGGCGGGTTTTCCAGTCCGAGATCCTGAGCAGCCAGCGTCACCGGCAGCAGCTGGGCACCCGTGGTCGCCTCCGGCAGGCTGAGAAAGAAGCCCTGCGGCATGTCGGAGAGCTTCTTGATGGGGGTCTGGCGGCAGCAAAAGCGCAGCTCGCAGCTGCCAGTTTTTGGGACAATCACCTTGTAGCTGCCGCTCTGGCGCTCCAGCTCGCCCCCTTGCAAGGAGTCGGGGTCGATATGGCGAGCCAGACAGAAGTGCAGCTTCCACTTGGTATCAGGCATGCGGGAGAGGGTGAAAGTGAACCAGACATCCTCGCCGTCACGTCGGGCGACCTGGGTGTGGATCAGGGGTGTAGACATGGAAAATCCTCTGATTGGGCAAACAGGATGGCGCCATCGAGCGCATCTGCCTGGGGGGGGATCAGGTTGAGCTGGCCGAGACGGGGAGCGAGGCGGGTGCCAATCCCCCCCAGCAGGGCGATCTGTCTGGCACCGAGCTGGGTCATCCCCTCCAGCAGGATCTGCAGCTGTTCGCAGGTTTCGTCCAGCAGCTGATTGGCTAGCTCGTCGCCATCGCTGGCGGCATCGAATACCCAGGGGGCAAAGTGGCCATAGTCCGCCGGAATGGCGCGGGCGGCCCAGCGTACCACCTCGGCCTGATCCCGCTTGAAGCGGTCCATCAGGCGGATGGCGAGGGTGCTGGCGGGCAGGATGCCGTCGTGGCAGAGCAGGGATTGCTGGATGGCGCACAGCCCCAGCCAGGCGCCGCTACCTATGTCTGAAATGGGGAAGCCGCGGCCGGAGCAGGTGCGGATCTGCCCCTCCTGATAGACCAGCCCCACCGAGCCGGTACCTGCGATCAGAATGGCCCCCTCACGGCCGCCAAAGGCGCCGAGGCAGGCACCGAAGGCATCGGAGGTGAGCCTGACGCTGGCAAAGGGGAAGGGCATCTCGAGCAGGGCGTGATAGCAGTCGGCCAGCTCGGCGGAGGCGAGCGCCAGCCCGACCCCCATCTGCTGTTCACTCTCGATAGCGATCCCGGCGGCAAGGCGGGCGCTGGCGATGGCGGCCAGCACATTGGCGTGGGCATGGGGGATGCCCAGCTCCAGATTGGAGCCGGCCGCGCGCCCCTCTCCGAGCAGTTTGCCCGCCCGATCCCGAATGCGGGCGCGGGTGTGGGTGCCCCCGCCATCGACGCCGACCCAGAACTCAATCATGGTGACCTCCATTTCCCTGCGCATTCAGCCAGGTGATGGCAAGGGCAAACCAGGCAGCGTGGGGGATCCACTGCTCGCCCCAGCGCCAGTTCTGATCCAGCCGATCCCTGTACTCCTCCGGAATAAAGGCCACCTCATTTTCGTCATCGAATCCGGCGGTGATGCCGTTGCAGATACCCCCCTGCGCATTGGGATACCCGGCGGTATAGGCGGGGTTGTTGATGCCGTGGCCCGCCAGCATGCAGGCGTTGAAGGGGTTTTGCCCGAGGATCCAGTCGAGTTGGCGCTGACCGTAAGTGATGAGCGGCTGGCTCTGGCGGGGGAAGTGGCGGGCGCCAGCAAAGGCCATGGTCGCCAGCGAGGCTAGGCGGGCATTCTCCCCTTGCCACCAGTAACCGGACTCGTTGTTGTGGGGCATAAAGAAGCTGACGCGCGGCGCTTCATCCACCCCTTTCACATATTGGCGGGCGAGGGAGAAGGGGTTGCCCGCCCGTGCGCACAGTGCCAGTTCGGCGGTCAGTGCCTGCTCCACTACGGTTTGTACCCGGGCCTGGTGCCCCTGATCCGGCTCTACGCCCAGATATTCCAGCAGCGCCAGCACCGGCAGACCCGCCTCGGCGGCGTGGTAGTAGGGGCGCGAGCCATCCTCGTTGGCCGACCAGTAGTGACCCAGCTCAGGATGAGGGCGCTGGCGGGCACAGAGCTTGCTGGCACGGACTCTCGCCTCATTGAGCCACTCGTTGCCGAAGGTGCGGGTCAGCTCCACCGCTGCCAGCAGGGCGCAGTAATCGTCGATGATGTTTTCGACCCCGTCATCGAGGTAGGCGAGGTTGTGTTCGCACAGATGCAGGTAGCCGCGTTTGGCTGCCTCGGCGTAGCGGCTGGCATCGAAGTCGCCACTGACGCTCTCGCGGGCGGCGCGGGCCAGCGCGGCGATGGCCATGCCGCCCCCTTGGCGGAACCCCGCCTGCCAGTTGGCGGATTTGATCCCCTGCTGGGTGGCATAGGCGCACAGCTCGCGCTGGGCGGGATCCTTGCTCCACTTGTCGAATAGGGTCATAAAGAAGAAGCCTGACTCATCCTGCATCCGGCAGAGGAAATCGGCGCCGTGCAGCGCCTCGTCATTGAGCCGCTTGCAGAGGTTCACTCCGTCGATATCGCGGCGCAGGGCCAGCAGTTCCCGGCACTTGAGCAGGGCCCACACCACCATGGGGGTCTGCTGGGGGTTGAGGTAGTTGGCGTAGGAGAGGTGGCTCAGGTACTTGCTCATGTCGCCGCTGGCATCGAACCAGCCGCCGTGCACATCTTTGTGCTGGTCGGTGCCAAACAGGCGGGCGCTGCGGTCGGCCCGATCGAAGGTGCCGCTGGCGCGCTGCCCCTTGAAGTAGTGAATGACGTCGGAGAGGCAGCGGCTGGCCAGCAGATCCTGGCCGATGGCAAAGCGGGTCGAGCGGACAATGCCTTGGGCAGTGATCGCCTCCAGCCGATAGTGGCCGGGCTCCTTGAAGGCGGAGAAGTCGGCACGCCAGTAAGCGCGGCCTTGCCAGCCTGGGACGCTGCCAGCCGGTTGCAGCGGGGTTTCAAACAGGATCTGGCCATCGTCGAGGCGTTGCAGCCTGACATAGCCGCCGAGATCAGGGGCGGGGAAGGTTTGCAACAGGGCGACCTTGTGTCCGTCGCACTCGTAGCCCACCTGATTGATCAAGAGTTCCATCAAGGTATTACTCCTGTGGTTCACCGCCGGGCGGTGAGGCACATCACGGGGCTGTGGCCGCCCCGTATCGAGGCATGGCCGGACAGGGTTGTCCGGCCGGTCTAAGGCTCACCCTCACTCGTAGAGGTAGCAACGCACGAAGTGGTTGTCGGCAAGCTTGGTGATGGGGGGCAGCGCCTCCTTGCAGCGGGGCATTGCCTGATTGCAGCGCCCGGCAAAGGGGCAACCGCAGGACTCCGGCGTCCAGAGCGGGATCTCCCCCTTGCGGCCACCCTCCAACTCGGCGTGGATGCTCTTCTCGGGGTCGGGCACCGCCGAGATGAGCAGCTGGGTGTAGGGGTGCTGCGGGTGGTGCAGGATCTCGTCCACCTCGCCCCACTCCACCATGTGACCCACATACATGACTGCCAGATCTTCCGCCACATAGCGGGCGGTGGCGATGTCGTGGGTGATGTAGAGCATGGAGACGCCGAGCTCATTCTTCATCTGCTCCATCAGGTTGAGGATGCCGATGCGAATGGAGACGTCGAGCATGGAGGTGGGCTCGTCCGCCAGCACCACTTCCGCCTCCACCGCCAGATTGCGGGCGATGTTGACCCGCTGACGCTGGCCGCCGGAGAGCTGGTGCGGATACTTGGCCGCCGTCGCCTTGGCGGGGGTCAGGCCGACCTTCTCCAGCAGGGCGTAGACCATGTCTGGCAGCTCTTTCTTGTCGATCACCTTGCTGTGCAGCAGCAGGGGGCGGGCGATGTGGTGATAGATGGTGTGGGTCGGGTTGAGCGAACCGAACGGATCTTGCCACACCATCTGCACGCTCTGGCGATAGTCCAGCAGGGCGGTGCCCTTGTTGAACTCCTCCAGATCGTGGCCGCGATAGAGAATGCGCCCGGCACTGAGCTTGTACATCTTGGCGATGATCTTGGCGATGGTACTCTTGCCGGAGCCCGACTCCCCGACCACCGCCAGGGCGCGGCCCCGGTGCAGGTTGAAGGTGATGTCGGAGAGGGCCCGCATCTTGCCACTCTTGATGGCATTGGAGTTGATGGGGAAGTCCTTGTAGAGGTGCTGGACTTCGATGATGGGTGCATCGGTTTTGGCGATTTGCATGACAGACATCCTTAACAGCCAGCGGCCTTGTCCAGATAGATCACGGAATCTTGTTGCAGCCCCTGCTCCTCATAGAGGTGGCAGGCGGTCTGTTGCCCGGGGCGGATCTCGGCCAATTTGGTGTACTCCTGACGGCAGCGATCGTGCACCTTGCCGCAGCGGGCCTGAAAGCGGCAGCCGACCGGCACCTCCAGCAGGTTGAGCGGGGTGCCCGGGATCCCTTCCAGTACCTTCTTCGGCCCGTGCAGGGGCGGGAAGGAGTTGCCGAGCCCTCTGGTATAGGGGTGCAGCGGTGAGGTCAGGATCGCCTTGGAGGGGGCGACCTCCACCAGTTCACCGGCATACATGATGCCGATGCGATCGCAGAACTCCACCATCAGGGAGAGGTCGTGGGTGATGAACAGAATGGAGAAGTTGAACTTCTCTTTCAGGGCATAGACCTTCTGCAGGATCTCCCGCTGTACCACCACATCGAGCGCCGTGGTCGGCTCATCCATGATGAGCAGCTCGGGGTTGAGCGCCATGGCGATGGCAATCACCAGCCGCTGGCGCATGCCGCCGGAAAACTGGTGCGGGTAGTCCTTGAGCCGGCTCGGGTGGATATCGACGATGGTGAGCAGCTCCTGGGCGCGCTTGATCGCCTCGTAACGGGTCATGCCGGGGTTGTGGGCCAGCAGCACGTCGCAGAACTGCTCCTCCATCCGCAACACAGGGTTCAGGGCGTTCATGGCGGACTGGAACACCACCGACACCTGTTGCCAGCGGTAGGAGCGCAGCCGCTCGTCGTTGTAGTGGAGGATGTTCTCCCCCTTGAACAGGATCTCGCCACCGCTGATGTAGGCGGGCGGCTTGTGCAGCCGGGCCACCGAGAAGGCGACGGTGGATTTGCCGCAGCCCGACTCACCGGCGAGGCCGAAGATCTCGCCCTGTCTGATATCGAAGCTCACCGAGTTGACGGCGCGTACGTCGCCATTTTCGGTGATGTAGTCGACGCAAAGATTGCGTACTGACAGCAGGGGATGCTTGTTCATGCTGTCTTCTCCTGTGCTGTGGCAACCGGTGTGGTTACCGGTGTGGCCAGTTTCTTCCAGCGGCTCAACCCTTTGTGGGAGCGCAGCTGCGGGTTGGCAATCTCGTCGATGGCGAAGTTGAGCAGGGCCAGACCGGCACCCAGGGTGGCGATGGCAAAGCAGGGAGCCAGGATCTCCCACCAGGCGCCGACCAGAATGGCGCTGGAGGTCTGGGCGTTGTAGAGCATGATGCCCCAGCTCACCACGGTCGGGTCGCCGAGGCCGAGGAACTCCAGGGTCGCTTCGGTGACGATGGCGTAGATGATGGAGCCGATGAAGCTCACTCCGATGATGGAGATGAGGTTGGGCAGGATCTCCACCAGAATGATGCGCCAGGCCGGCTCGCCCAGCACTTCGGCGGCGATGACGAACTCCTTCTCGCGCAGGGCCAGGGTCTGGGCGCGGATCACCCGCGCGCCATAGGCCCACGAGGTCAACCCTATTATCACGGCAATCACCGCCGGTGACGCCTCCCCGATAAAGCTCGCCAGCACCAGTAGCAAGGGGAGGTTGGGGATCACCAGCACCACGTTCATCAGGAAGGTGAGGCACTCATCCACCAGACCGCCGAAGTAACCGGCGGTGATGCCGATGGCGACGGCCAGGGTGCAGACCAGCAGGCCAGCGCTGAAGCCCACCAGCAGCGAAATACGGGCGCCGTTGGTGAACTGGGCCCAGATATCGTGGCCCATGCGGGTTGAACCCATCACGAACTCGGCACTGGGCGGCTGGTGCGGGCGAGCCACCCGTTTGGTCGGCTCGTTGCTGGCCAGAATGGGGGCAAAGAGGGCCATCAGTACGAAGGCAACCACGATGGCGAGGCCACAGGCAGCCTTCTTGTTGCCCAGCAGGATTTTGAGAATGGTCGGCATACGCATCTTATTTGCCTCCTGTACGCAGACGGGGATCCAGGAAGACGTAGAGCACGTCGGCCAGGAAGTTGAAGCTGAGCATGGTGATGGTCATGATGAGCAGCTGCCCCTGAATGAGCGGGTAGTCGCGGGCCAGAATGCCCTGATAGAGGGTCAGGCCCAGGCCGGGATAGTTGAAGATAACTTCGGTGATGAGAGAGCCACCGATAACGAAGCCGAGCGCCATGGAGAGGGCGGTGACGCTGGGCAGAATGGCGTTGCGGGCGCCGTAGTTGAAGATCACCCGGTTGCTGGAGAGCCCCTTGGCCTTGGCCATGATGATGTAATCCTCGCCCAGCAGGTTGATCATGTTGTTGCGCATGGTGATGAGAAAGCCCCCCACCTGCACCACGGCCAGGGTCAGCACCGGCATGATGGCGTGGGCCATGATGCTCTTGATGTGCTCCCAGCCCCAGTCAGCCTTGATCTCCGGGCTGTAGGCGTAGCCGATGGGCAGCCACTCGAGGCTGACCCCGAACAGAAACAGGGCGAGCAGTGAGACCACTACCGGCGGAATGGCCTGCATCACCAGGGTGAGCGGGGAGAGAATGCTGTCCATCCGGCCGCCGCGATACCAGGCGGCAAAGATGCCGACGATGGAACCGAGGGAGAAGCTCAGAATGGTGGAGGTGCCGACCAGAAACAGGGTCCAGCCGATGGCACGGCCCAGCACATCAGAGACCTGCTGTGGGTAGAAGCGCACCGAGGTGCCGAGATCCCAGGTGAAGACACTCTTCACATAGGTGAGAAACTGGGTGCCGATGGGGCCGTCGACAAAGCCGAAGGTGGCTTTGAGGGCTTCCAGGGCGGCGGGTTCCATCATGGCGCCAGCGCGGGCAAACATCACGGAGACAGGATCCCCTGGCATGGCACGGGGTAACAGGAAGTTGATGGTGGCGGCTACCAGAAAGGCAACCAGATAGAAGGAAAAGCGTCTCAGTATGAATCCCATGATAGTACCTTTTACTGCAAGTCTGCCCCGCGTCGGGTATAGCTACCCCAACCCCGGCGGTGCCGGGCAAGAAGGGGATTAACGGGGAAGATGGCCCCCCGCAGGGGGCCGGGATTGTTTAGCTGTTTGGCTTGAGGGACAACACGTGCAGCAGACGCTCAGGGGTGTCCGGGTGAAGCTGAGGTTTGGCTACCGGGTTATCAGCACTGAACCAGCCGTTGAAGCGCTTGGTGCTGTACTCATACCAGGTCGGGTTGTTGAAGACCGGAATGATGGTCTGGTTGGCACCAACACGATCCTGGATGGCGAACATGATCTCCTTCTGCTTGGCCGCATCGGCGGTCTGGGTGAAGTCATCGATCAGCTTGTCGAGTTCGGGATCCTTGTAACGGGGCGCGGCGAAGCGGTTGCCACGGTCACCCATGTTGCGGGAGTGGAACGCAGTCTCGAAGTACTTGTGCGGGTTGGCACCGGCAAAGTAACCCTGCAGGGCGACATCGAAGTCACCGGTGATCAGGTTCTCGGTCCAGACGGTCGCTTCCGGGGTGGCGGTCTTGGCATTCAGGCCCAATGCCTGCAGCCCTTCTACACCGATCTGAACAGTGTTGACCCAGTCGGTCCAGCCATTCGGTACCAGTACCTTGAACTCGATCTTTTTGCAGCTCGGGGTGTCGAGGAACTTGTCGCCGTCACAATCCTTGTAGCCTGCCTCTTTCAGCAGGGCCTTGGCCCCTTCCAAGTCGAACTTGTTGTACTTGCCGTACTTCTTGTCCACTTCCGGGTTGTTCCAGGAGTCAAAGGCTTTGCCCAGACCTGACGGGTACTCGTTGACGGTGGGGTAGCCGTAGCCCGCGATATCCACCATGGACTGGCGGTCCATCGCCATGGAGAAGGCGCGGCGGAAGTTGATGTCGTTGAAGGCTTCGTTATTGCCCGGGTTCTTGGTCTGGAAGTTGACGTTGAACGCCACGGTACCGGAGGCCGGGAACCAGTATTTATTGTTCTTCGGATCGTTGCCGACGTAAAGGCGCTCGATATCCGGAACGAAGGAGCCGAACCAGTCGATGTCACCTTTCATGACAGCAGCCAGCACCTGGTCGTTGGTGGCCATCTGCGGCATGCGGATACAGTCGATGGCGAGGTTGGCGTTATCCCAGTAGTGCGGGTTGCGGCACTGGGTATAGAGCTGGGCGGAGAAGTTGTCCACTTCGGTGAAGGGGCCAGTACCAACCGGCTTGTCGTTGGTGAAGGCAACCGGATCTTTCACCGATTTCCACTGATGCTCCGGCACGATAGGTACCAGCACCAGATCGTTCACCACGTTGGTGTTGACCTCGGTCAGGTCGAATTTGACCTTGTTGGGGGCCAGCTTCTCGACGCTCTTGATCTGGGTCCAGATTGAGCGCTCATCCAGCGCCTTGTTGGCCTTGACCAGATTGAAGGAGAAGATGATGTCATCGGCATCAAAGGCTTCGCCGTCAGACCACTTCACGCCATCACGCAGATCGAAGGTGACGGATTTCAGGTCATCGCTGAACGCATAGTTGGTGGCCAGACGATAGACGGGTTTGCCCCCTTGCATATCGTTGAAGATCACCAGCGGTTCATAGATGAAGTGACGGGTGGTGTGCAGCAGGCCCGCTTGCAGGAAGGGGTTGAAGTTCTTGACCCAGGCGGTTTCCTGCTGTGCAACCATGGTCAGCACGGTTTTGTTTTCTGCGGCCATGGCGTTACCGGCGGCACCGGCAAGCATCATGGTTCCCAGCATTACAGCGGTAGAGATTTTGGATACTTTGGCAAGCATATGTTTTCCTTTCTTATTTTTTGGCATTCCCGAGCCCGAGCCCGAGCCCGAGGGTTCGCCTTGTTTTGTGTGAGCACCGGTTTCGCATGCTGATGAAATCGGCCCTCTGTGTTGGTCAGGTGTCTAACCTTTGTCGTTCTGTTTTCCAACGCCCTAAGCAAACCAGAATTAACAGGAAAACAACAACTATTGATTTCGTTGTTTTCGTAAAAATTGACGGTATTACGTCAATCTCGTCAAAATCGATTTTTATCTTTTTAAAATCATAACCTTGCGTTATTTGCTTTCGCGTAAAAAGTGGCTGTGGAAATGGCGTATATGACAAATTTGTGAATTGGATCTGCTCTCGGTTTCGGGGTTGTGCGGGGCTTTGTTTTGCATAAAAAGAAACCAGATTGCCAATTGTGATCCGGCGCCCGTTTAGGGCGCCGTGTCATGGCTTGCGGTTGGCGAGCTGACGCAGGGTCTGGGCGCTGTGCTGCAACTGCTGGCGCTGGTGGTCATTGAGCGGGCAGTGGCCCAGCACATACTCGGTGGTGGCCACTACCGTCTTCCAGCGTGGCGACTTGGGCAGGGTGTCCAGACTCAGATATTTGTCGAGGGTGCGGGTCTGCGGGCTGGATCTGTCCATATAGACCCGCCACAGCTTGCTCTTCTCTGCCAGCACGATTTTGCCCTTGCCGGTCCCCTGCTGCCAGGCATCCAGGGTGAGCTGCATGGTCTCTACCAGCGCACGGCGCAGCGGCTCGTCATCCTGCTGGCGAATAAGGTCGTCGGCCAGCGAACGGAACTCGCCACCCAGGCGGCTCAGCTCGCCCAGCAGCTGTTCATCTTCGATGATGGCTTGCCGCGAGAGGTTCTTGAGGGCGTTCTCCAGCGCCATTACCCGGTTCTCATCCTGACGCAGCTCGGTACTCAGAGTGAGGGCGAAAGCTGCCTGTCCTCCGAGCGTGATAGGCAGAGCGCGGGCGTTGAGCACATCTTTTTGCCCGGCCACCAAAAATTCCAGATTGTGTTCCCGTTCGCTGGCAAGGTCGGGCCACTGCTGTTGCAGCGGGGTGGCGAGCCACTCATTGAGGGGCTGCCCCTCCATGGCTTCCGGCTCCTGCCCCAGCAGGCGCGCCAGCACCCGGGAGGCAAATAGCACGGTGCCCTGCTCGTCGATAAAGATCATGGGGTCGGCCCCTTCGCCGAGCAGGGCCAGCAGGCGCTGCTGATCCTGATGCAGTCGATCCTGCAGGGTGAGGCGATGTTCGATCTCCTGCTTCAATAGCCGGTTCTCTACCAGCGAGGCGCGTCCGGCCTTGGCCTCCAGCAGTGCCTTGACCCGGGCAAACAGCTCTTCTTTGCAGAAGGGTTTGACCAGATAGTCGTTGGCACCGGCCCCGAAGCCCTCCTCGATATCCTTGGGCTGGTTGAGGGCGGTGAGCAGCAGCACCGGCAGCATATCTTTCGGGTGTTGCTGGCGCAGGCGACGGCAGACGTCAAAACCGGAAAGGGTCGGCATCATCACATCGAGCAGGATGAGGTCCACCTGCTCCTCGGCCAGCTTGGCCAGCGCATCGTGGCCGTCACTGCTGGGCAGGATGCGGTAGCCGCAGGGCTGCAGCAGATGGCGCAGGATGTGCAGGTTGATGGGCTCGTCATCCACCACCAGAATGAGCGGCGCACCCTCGGGGGGAGGGGGCAGATCGTCGCTCTCCCAGTCAGGCAGGATCAGCGGTTGCTGGCGCACCAGCTGATGCTCGATCTGGCGGCTGTCGAGAGTCAGATTGGCCGCTTTGCCGGTGGCAAGGGGCAGGGTAAAGGCGAAGGTAGAGCCAACGCTCGGCTCACTCTCGACGAACAGCTCGCCCCCCATCAGGTGCACCAGCTGGCGGGTGATGGAGAGGCCAAGGCCGGCCCCCTGCTTGCTTACCTCCGGGCTCATCTGCACCAGTGGCTCGAAGATATGTTCCAGATGATCGGGGGCGATGCCGATGCCGGTGTCGGTGACCTTGATGCGCAGGAAGTTGTTCTCGACGATGGCGCTGAGCACCACCTTGCCCTGCGGCGTGTACTTGATGGCGTTGCCCACCAGGTTGTAGAGCACCTGCTCGAGCCGCTGCTCGTCGGCCAGCACCGGCGGCAGTTCGGCCGGGCTGATATCCACCAGAGTGAGGGGTTTGGCCTGCACCAGATGCTGGCAGAGATCCAGCACCAGCCGGATAACCCCTTTTGATGAGACGGGTTGTGAGTGGATCTCCAGCTGGCCGTAGCGCATCTGGTGGTAGTCCAGCAGATCATCCACCAGACGGGCCAGGCCGTCGGCGCTCTTGATGATGAGGCCGAGCTGTTTTTGCTGCCCTTCGGTCAAATCCTGCTGGCTGGCGAGCATCGACTCGGCCATCCCCTTGATGCCGTGAATGGGGGTACGCAGCTCGTGGGAGGTGTTGGCCAGCAGTTCATCCTTGAGCTTGTCCGCCTGCTGCAGGCTGAGGTTCTGCTTGTGGGTCAGCTTGACCTGCTGTTGCAGCTCCTGGGTCTGCTGTTCGATCAGTTCGATCTTGTCCTTCACCGAGCGCTGCATATGGCGAAACGCCTCGGCCAGCCGGTCGATATCATCGCCGGTGCGCTCGATGGCGATGGGGTGATCCAGCGCACCGTCGGCCACCTGCTCGGCCGCTTCGGTGAGAGAGCGCAGCGGCGCCGTGATGGAGTGGGAGAGCCAGCGGGAGAAGAGGATCAGCAGCAGCACCGAGCCTGCACCCAGCACAATCACCAGAGTTTCCAGCTGGCGGATCGGGGCATAGGCTTCTCGGGTTGAGATCTCGGCGATAAAGGCCCACTCGGTATCGAACACCTTCACCTGGGTGTAGGCGGCCAGCACCTCGTCATCCTGATAGGAGTGGAACAGCCCGACCCCCTGCTCGCCGGAGAGCGTCTTGGTGATGAGGGGCGTTTGCAGCGGCCGGAAGTTGGGGCTGAAGCTGTTCTCGACGCTGAACTCCGGAGCCAGCCAGGCATCGGCGCGCATCCGCTTGTCGGGGCCGATCAGGATGGTTTCGCCGGTCTCGCCCAGCCCCTCCCGCTCCGCCATGATCTGGTTGAGCTTGTCCGGCAGCAGCTCGAAAATTACCACACCGCGCACATAGTCGTACTGCATCACGGGCGCCGCCATGTAGGCGACCACCTGCCCGGTCAGCTCGTTGCGGCCAAAATCGGTGAACTCGAAGATCTGCTGCGGCTTCTGGCCACCATCGAGGCGGCGTTTGATCTTGGCAAAGGTCTGGCCCAAGCCACTGCCCTGATAAGGTCCGGAGAGCAGATTGGTGGCAAAGTTAGGGTGCTTGGTGACCGAATAGACCACATCACCGTTGAGGTCCACCAGAAAGATGTCGCTGTAGTTGGACTTGCGCACCATGTCGGCATAGCCGCGATGAAAGCGCTGGTGCACCCGGCCATACATCTCGTCGGCGAGGATAAGCGCCGTGATGGAGGGTTCGATCTCCACCTGACTGTCCGGTTTGCGCAGTTGATCCCAGGAGCCGGGCAGATAGCGGGCCTGGGCACGGCTGCGGGCCTCCTGCGGCGTGGTGCCCAGCTTCTCGAAGGCGCCGGTAAAGCCATAGAAACGGCCGATACTGTTGCCGGCAAAATCCTGCTGGGAGAAGTTGATGATCTGCTCTTTGAGGTTGTTGAAGTAATCCTCGAGCTGACTCTTCTTGATATTACGAACGGAGACCAGATGGTTGGAGGTCTGGGTGGTGAGATCCTTGCCGTGGCTGTACAGGAAGAAGAGGGTGATGACCAAAAAGGGCACCATGCCCAACATGAAAAAAGCCAGCATTAACTGCGGCCTGAGCCCACGAAGCGTGAAGATCCATTTCATCTTGTGATTTTCAATTGAGAATCCGGTTATTAAGCCGCTCAAGTCTCGAACGAAAGCGTAATCATTTCAACGACTTTATCCCAAATTCGCTTGGTGGGTCACAGCTGGCTGGAGAAAAATGCAGCAAGGCGTTTAAACCCTGAGCAAACAGTCTGCATCAGGGTTTAAATTGCGAAAAAGGGGTTGTGCTGGCGCTCGTGGTACGTATAATGCGCCTCGTTGTCAGGCAACTGGCACGAAAGCAGTAACGCGGGAATAGCTCAGTTGGTAGAGCACGACCTTGCCAAGGTCGGGGTCGCGAGTTCGAGTCTCGTTTCCCGCTCCAATTTTCCATCGCACCAACGATGGAACTCACTTTCAAGACAATCAGTCTTGTCAGCATGGCGCGTTAGCAAAGCGGTTATGCAGCGGATTGCAAATCCGTTTAGTCCGGTTCGACTCCGGAACGTGCCTCCATATTCTCTCTGTTCATCTCAATCATCACTCTTCGAGTCTGAGCCTTGGTCAGTATCCTTGCTGTACCAGTAACTGCTCGCAGCCAGCCTGTTTCCACTCCCGCTCGAGATAGTGGCTCACATCCGCCATGTTTTGCCCCCGATATTGAAACTGCACCTCGGCACTGTGCTGGTTGAGATCCGCAATCCGTTGCTTCAGTGTGCCGCATTGCCACAGGCTGACGGTGGGCACGCCCCGTTCGGCCAGCACGATGGCATCTTCCCGATTCAGTTGCCACTCCTCCAGTTGTGCCCGTGTCAGGGCAACCATCAGCACCAGCAGTGCCACTTCCGGCAGTTTCATGCGTGTCTCCCTACTGCATGTTTTTCCCCTGATAACTGTGGCAAAGCGCACGATTTTCGCAAGTTTGTTAACTGTTGGTTAATGACGTAACCCGTTTTCAGTATTTCCCGTTTTTCACCATTTTTTTATAAAAAAATGCGCTGGTGATGTAGTAATCCTACATGGAGTGGGGTAATCTTTGCTCAGTGGTCTTACCAGTAAGGAGTTACATCATGTTTCATCCCTTTTCCCTGACTCAGATTATTCTTCGTCGCATTTATGTATTGCTGGTGGGCATTCTGGCTTTCCCCGTGATGCTGTTTCGCAGCGATCGTGCCCGCTTCTACAGCTATCTGCACCGGATCTGGAACAAAACCAGCACCAAACCGGTGTGGCTCAAAATGAGCGAGCGTGGCGAGCGGATCTTCTACTAAACCCCATTCGCACCATGTGCAAAAAGAGACAGCCAAAGCTGTCTCTTTTTTTATCTGTTTGCCGCAACTCCTGCCTCCCAACACTACTCAGATTGTTTATTTCTTGTTTCTTTAAAGTTGCATCCAGCCCTGCCTGTTGGCGGGGCTTTTTTATGTCTGACACATCTCTTTTGATGGAAGCAGTGAAGAAGATTAACGGGATGAAAGCACCATATGGCACTCTTTTTTTGTTCATAAAACGGTGGTCGGCAAGAAGTTTTTAATGAGAGAATAGTTGTTTTAAATCAATGTTTTGACTTCTGTCATTTGGATTATTTAATTCTTTTTGTGTTTTTTTTGAAAGGGAATATCCCGTTTGCCGGTTCTATTGCAGGTACCCGGTTGCGATAAATCGGGGATATCAGCAACATCCAACGACATCAAAAGGAACATGAACATGAATGTTAAAAAAAGCACTGCTATCGCCTCCGCCATGACCGGTCTGCTGGCGCTGGGCGCCCAATTTATCGCGGCACCAGCAATGGCTGCCGATGAAAAGGAGAAGTGCTACGGCGTGGTCAAGGCCAGCAAAAATGACTGTGCGACCAAGAGCAGCTCCTGCGCCGGTACTGCCAAGGAAGATGCTCAGGGTGATGCCTTTGTGGTGATGCCCAAAGGGCTGTGCGAGAAGCTGGTCGGCGGTTCGCTGCAACCCAAGTAAGAGACATCGGGCAGGGGATGGCCAATGGGTCGCCCCCTGCATCTTCTCTGATTGGTGAAAGCGAGTCTTGCGATGAACCCTTTGATTGGTATCGGATTACGCACTCCCCATTACGATGAGATCCGGCAAACCCTGCCGGCAGTCGGTTGGCTGGAGGTGCACAGTGAAAATTACTTCGAACGGCACAGTCACGGTTTTCAGGTGCTCGCCGAACTGGCGCAGCACTACCCCGTCAGTCTTCACGGCGTTGGCATGTCCCTCGGTTCTGCCGACCCGCTCGATCCGCACCATCTGCAGCAGTTGTCGACACTGGTAGCGGCGATCAAACCGGTACGGATCTCCGAACATCTCAGCTGGGGCAGCATTGGCGGGCGTTACTTCAACGATCTGCTGCCGGTGCCCTATACCCGAGCCTCCCTGCGCAACATGAGCGACAAGATCCAGCAGGTACAACAGACCCTGGGTTGCCGCATGCTGATTGAAAATCCCTCCTCCTATCTGCAACTGCCCGGGGAGATGAGCGAGTGGGAATTTCTGGCCGAGCTGCAGCAGCGCAGCGAGTGCGGCATCCTGCTCGACCTCAACAATCTCCATGTCAGTGCCTTCAATCACGGTTTCTCTTGCGATGAGTATCTGGCGGCGATCGATCTCGCCACCGTCGGGGAGATCCATCTGGCCGGTTATACCGAGAAGCAGCTGCCGGAAGGCTCCCTCTATATCGATACCCACAGCGCTCCTGTGGTGGAGCCGGTCTGGGAACTCTATCGCCAGATCTGCCGCAAGCAGGCCATTCCCACCCTGATTGAGTGGGACCTCGAGATCCCGCCGCTGCCGGTCTTGCTGGCAGAGGCGGCGCAGGCCGGCGCCATTCTGGATGAGGCGTGCGCCATGAGTGCGCCACGGGAGGTGGCCCATGGCTGAGCTGGCACAGCTGCAACAGCACTTTGCCGATGGTCTGCTGGGGGCGCATGACGCCATTGCCCCTCACATCAGCTCCCGACTCTTTTCTGCCGAATCTGTGCTGCAGGTCTATCGCAACCACTTCATCCTGAGCCTTGGCGAGGTGCTGGCGAGCAGTTATCCCGCCGTCAAGGCTATGGTCGGGGATGACTTTTTTGCAGCGGCGGCCCGTGGCTTCGTATTGGCCGAGCCGCTCAGGGAAGGGAGCGTCATGCACTATGGCGCCGGATTTGGCCAATGGTTGGCCCGCTTGCCAACTACAACCGGGCTGCCCTGGCTGGAGGCGCTGGCTCAGTTCGAATGGCAGCTTGAGCGTGCCAGTCTGCTGCCGCTGGAATCACGCTGCTGGCCAGCCGAGCGTCTGGCCGCATTATCGCCGCAACAATGGGAGCGGCTGCGACTCTTGCCAGCCACTGATCTGCTGCTGGTTGCCAGCGATTATCCGGTGCTGGCCCTGTGGCAGATGGCGCTGCACTGTGGTGAAGCGGTGGAGGTGCTTGATGCCCCCGTCTGGTTGGCATTGAAGAAACAGCCGGATTGCCGGGTTGCCCCCTTGCCCCTGACGGCTGGTGAGTGGGCGCTGCTACAGGGATGTCTCGCCGGTACGGCGCTGGTCGATCTGCTTGCGGCCGACCCTGCGGCCAGTGAACATCTCACTCGCCTGATAACCCTTGGTCTGCTGGTGGATATGGAGGTAATGCCATGATGGCAAACAAATGGCTGGCGCTGGCCAGCTCAAGTGGTGATTTGCCGCGCTGGAGCAGTGCCGGTGTGCTGTTGTTGGCGCGGCTGTGGGTCGCCTCGGTTTTTATCACTTCAGGCTGGCTCAAGCTGACGGCGTGGGATTCCACCCTCTATCTGTTTGAATCCGAGTATCAGGTGCCCCTGCTGCCCTGGTTGTGGGCTGCCTATCTGGGGACGGCGACCGAGCTGCTGTTGCCGCTCTTCCTGCTGGCGGGGCTTTTTACCCGCCCAGCCGCCTTGCTGCTGTTTGGCTTCAATATCATGGCGGTGATCTCCTATCCGACCCTCTGGGCGGGTGGCTTTTACGATCACCAGCTGTGGGGCTGGATGCTGCTGACCCTGATCATCTGGGGCGGCGGTGTGCTGAGCCTGGATTATTGGCTGACACGTCGCAACCATTGATTTATCAGTGATTTTCCCAATGACAAAGAGCGCCACAAGGCGCTCTTTGTCATAATGACGGCCGGCGAAATTTCCCATGAGAGAAAAGGAGCAGCCAATGATCATTCGTCAGGCAAGGGCCGCAGATATTCCCGCACTGGTGGCGCTGCGCATGGAGCTGTTTTGTGAGGTCGGTGAGCTGGTGACGCCGCAGGCAGACCCGGCCTTGTGGCAGGCCACCCTTGACTACTTTACCCGGGCGATGAGTGAAGAGAGCGCTTTATCATGGCTGGCTGAGGCCGATACGCAAGAGGGCGGCAAACAGATCGTGGCAGCAGGGACGCTGGCATTGTTTGTACGGCCCCCCTATCCCGGCAATTTGACGGGGGTGGAGGGGTACCTGCTCAACATGTATACGCGGTCACAATGGCGCCAGCAGGGGATCGCCACGGCGCTGCTCGATGCCATAACGGCCTTCGCCAGAGCGCGTCAGCTGGGCAAGGTGTGGCTCCATGCCAGCGAGCAGGGGCGCTCTCTCTATGAGCGGATCGGCTTTGTCGCCAATCCGGCCTATCTGGAGTGGAACCTGGCACCTTAATGGATGGGACCCCGTTATCCCTCTGCTTTCTCGTCTAAAGTTCATGCAGATGTGATGTAGTTGTAAACAGGTAACAGAGGGGCAGGGCAAGATGTTCAACTTCAAACTCAAAGCGGAATTACAAGCGTGTCAAATGCAGTTGGCCCAGGCCCAGGCATTTATTGATGCAGTAAAAGTCGGTGTCGCTACCATCAGTTTCACACCAAGTGGCGAGATCCTCGAGGCGAACCCGCTGTTTCTGAGTGTGGTGGGCTATAGCGAGCAGGAGGTGATTGGTAAACACCACCGGATCTTTTGTGATGCCCACTACGCCCAGTCATCCTCCTATGCCCAGTTTTGGGAACAGTTGCGTCAGGGGCATTCCCACAGTGGCATCTACCAGCGCATTGACAAACATGGCAGGGAGTTGTGGCTGGAGGCTACCTACTTCCCGGTCAAGGTTGAGGGCAAGGTGGTCAGGGTCGTCAAGATAGCCTCCGATATCACCGAGAGTTATCAGCAGTTGAGTCGTCAGAAAGCGATCATCTCGGCACTCGATCGGGCACTCGCCATTATCGAGTTCACCCCCAAGGGGGAGATTGTGACGGCCAATCAGAATTTCCTCTCCTGCGTCGGTTACTCCCTTTCGCAGCTCAAGGGGCAGCATCACAGGCTGTTTTGCGATGAGAGCTTCTATCGCGAGCAACCTCACTTCTGGGACGATCTGGCCCACGGCCAGCTCAAGTCGGGGCTGTTCAGTCGTCGTGACAGCCACGGCAACGAGATCTGGCTGGAGGCTACCTACAACCCCATCAAGGATGAGAGCGGCAAGGTGGTCAAGGTGATCAAGTTTGCCAGTGAGGTGACAGAGCGGATCAAGCGCGCCCAGGCAGTGAGCGAGGCGGCCAACATAGCCCAGACCATTTCGCAGGAGACCACCCGCTTTGCCGAAACCGGGTCTGAACTGCTGGCGGCATCGGTTGCCATCTCTAGCGCCATTTCCGAACAGGTGAGTCGCACTTCCGGCCTGATTGGCCAGCTCAATGAGCAGTCGAAAAGCATTGAAGCCATTGTCTCTACTATTAGTAGCATTGCCGAGCAGACCAATCTGCTGGCCCTTAACGCAGCCATCGAGGCTGCCCGGGCCGGCGATCAGGGGCGCGGCTTTGCGGTGGTGGCCGACGAAGTACGTCAGCTGGCTGCGCGCACCTCCCTCTCGACCGGCGAGATCGCCAGCGTGGTTCAGAAAAACCGCGAACTGACGGCCCAGATCACCGGCAACATCAATGAGGTGGCCACCAGTGCCCAGCGTGGCAAGGAGCAGATCGGCGAGGTGAGTGGCGTGATGTCACAGATCGAGCAGGGCGCCATCAATGTGACCGAGACAGTCTCCAATCTGGCCATCGGCTCCTGACGGTTATTGATTGTTGAATGAAGCACCGATCGGATGATAATCCCATCGGTGCTTATTTATTGCGCACTTGATATGCCAATCTGAACCCCTCCTGTATCGTCCTGCCATTGTGAATTGTCCTCTTCTGGCCCCTTGATTAGGCTTGCCGCCTCATTCATTTCAGAGCAGGAACAGAACACGATGGCATTACAACAGAAGGGGCGGGCAATGGCCCTGCTGGTTATGGTCGCGAGCATGGGGCTGGGCGGCTGTATGGGGCAGATGGGGCTTTCCGGCATGGTCACCAAGGGCAACCTGAGCGTGGTGGATAACCGCTACGCTCGTGCCGGGGTCTTTATGCTGCTCTCCCCTGTCTACGGTCTGGCCGCGACCGCTGACCTGTTTGTGTTCAATACCATCGAGTTCTGGTCTGGCAAGAACCCCATCACCGGCAAATCTCCGGCTGTGGTGGACATGAAAGCCAATCCGGTGATCAAGGTGAACCAGCATCTGGATCCGGCCCTCAAGAAGGTGCCGTTGGCCATGCTGCCACAAGGGGTGCGCGAGGTGGAGATCAGCTACCCGGACGAGCATACCGCCCAGATGGAGGTGCACTATCTGGATGGCCGCCGCAGCATGATGCGTGGCGAGAAGCGTGGCGAGTTGATGGATATCTACTTCGATGGCCGCTTTGTCTCTACCCTGAGCCGCGCAGAGCTGGAAGAGCGGGCTAATCAGGGCAAGGCTGCTGCCTAAATTCAACTGAATCCAGATCGATCTAGCTTCAGATGGGGTATACCTAATCTGCTGGCAAAATCGCCATGATGTCTAAGGGAGTAGACTATGACGGTGAATGGATTGCGATTAGCGGAGTTGATTGGTTCCCTCAGTCATGCGCTCGATATGACTGAGGGGCAACCAAGAGGACACTGCATTCGCTGCTGCTGGATAGGTTCCCGTCTGGGGGAGCGGCTGGGACTGGACGCCCGGCTGCGCCATGATCTCTACTACACGCTCCTACTTAAGGATCTTGGGTGCAGCAGCAATGCCGCCCGCATCTGCGAGCTCTATCTCACCGACGATCTTCACTTCAAACGCGATTTCAAACTGGTGGATGGCTCCCTCTCCGAGGTAGTCAACTTTGTGCTGGGCCACACCGGCTTGCAGGCGGACCTGCTGGGACGTTTTCGCAGCCTGTTTCATATCTTTCGCAACGGTGACCAGATTGCCAACGAACTGATCCAGACCCGCTGTCATCGGGGGGCGGATATCGCTCGCCAGTTGCGTTTCAGTGACGAGGTGGCCGATGGCATCCTCTCCCTCGATGAGCACTGGAATGGCAAAGGTCGGCCCCTGCAACTGGCTGGCGAGGCGATCCCGCTCTTCTCGCGCATTGCCCTGCTCTGTCAGGTGGTGGATGTGTTTCACGCGGCAGCAGGCCCGGATGCGGCGCTCAAGGAGCTGCGCGAGCGCAGCGGCAGCTGGTTTGATCCGGCACTGGTTCGGGAATTTGAAGCGCTGGCCGACGAGGAGTTCTGGCAAGGGCTGGCCGATCCCCGACTGACCGAATGGGTCCTGGTCCACCCGGCCGGACAGGGGGAGGTAGCGCTGGATGAGGATTATCTGGACGAAATCGCGGCGGCCTTCGGGCAGGTGGTGGACTCCAAAAGCCCCTACACCGCGGGTCACAGCGGCAGAGTGGCGCTCTATACCGACATTCTTGCCACCCAGATGGGGTTGTCCGAACCGCGTCGACGCTGGCTCAAGCGGGGAGCCCTGCTCCATGATGTGGGCAAGCTCGGGGTGAGCAACGCCATTCTCGACAAGCCGGGCAAACTCGATGCGCAGGAGTGGGCGGCGGTGCAGATGCATGCCGCCTACACCGAGGAGATCCTGAGCCGCATCGGCGCCTTCGAGGAGTTGGCACAAGTGGCGGGCGCCCACCATGAGCGGCTCGATGGCAAGGGCTACCCCAAGGGGCTGAAAGGGGACGAGATTACCCTTGAGACGCGCATCATCACCACAGCCGACATCTTCGATGCCATCACCGCCAAGCGCCCCTATCGCGGCGCCATCCCTGTGCCGCAGGCGCTGGAGATGATGGCGGAGAACCTGGGCACTGCGATAGACCCCGACTGTTTTGCCGCCCTGCAGGCGGGTATTCAGGATTTCTCCCTCTACCTCACCACCGAGCAGCCGCTGGCCAATGCCAGTTAGAGTTGCTGATCAACGGCCCAAACGGCCAGTCAGACAGCAAAACGCCCCGCAACAGCGGGGCGTTTTGCATTGGGTCTAGTCGGGCTGCTTGCGATGGGGCGGGGTGAGGATCAGCCCCAGCAGGCGGCGCAGGTGGGTGAGCTGCTCGGTCAGCTGGACGTTGAGCCAGAGGTAGCCATTGATGGCTGCCTCTGCGTTGGGCGGCAGCGATACCTGGGTCGCCACCTCGTGCAGGTGGGCGATGGCGGCATCGGCCCCGCGACCGTCGCCGGTTTGCATCATCAGGGCAAGCTGGTTGATCGCTTCCTCGGTGGCCAGATGGCAGGCTTGCAGCTCAGCCGTGCTCTGCATCAGGAAGTGGCTCTCCCGATCGTTCCAGTAGGTGTTGGCCAGCATCTCAAGAGTGCAGAGGGTGTTGCGCATGGTGACCTGCACCGCATCAAACAGGGCGACGCTGTGGCGTGTCTCCTTGGCCGCAGGGGCCAGCAGTGCCCGCAGTTTGCCGGTCTGTGCCAGCAGCTGGGAGAGATTGTGCTTGAGGCGCGGGCGCTCCAGCACATTGGGGGAGAGGTGAGTGTGATAGAGCCGCCCCGACTGCTGCAGGATCTGGTGCAACTGCAGCCGCCAGTGGCTGTAGGCACGCTGGGGATAGATGCTGCAAAAGAGCAGCGCCAGCAGGGAGCCCAGTATCACGTCGGCACTGCGCCACAGCGCCGTCTCGATATCCCCCGGCATGGCCCCCATGGTGACTCCCAGGGTGATGCCGATCAGCAGCCCCACATAGGGGCGCTTGCCGAGGGCCAGATAGCCGCAGAGGAACATGATGCACCCGCACCAGATCAGGGTCAGCGGTAGCGAGTAGATCTCGAGATAGAGCGCCACCACCCCGCAACTGGCGCCGAAGATGGTGCCCACCACCCGCTGCAGGGCGCGGGAGAGCACATTGCCCCAGAACGAGATGGGGCCCATCACCACCACCAAGGTTATCAGCGGCCAGGTGCTCTCCGGCAGTTTCAGCTCGCGGGTCAGCAGAAAGGTGAGCATGAAGGCGAGCGCAATGCGCAGGCCATGGACGATCCGGTAGCGGCCATAGACCAGCAGATCGAGTCGGGAGAGGGGGGCATCAAGACGCACGGTCTGCCTCCTGTCAGGTGGGTGACGGGGCGGCGTGCATCCGGCCGACGCCCCGTCGGGATTTAGGCCAGTCGTCCCTGCAGGGGGTGGATCCAGACCCGCTCGCCAACGGCGATCCCGGGTTGATCCGGTACGATTTCAATCAGACAGTTGGCATCGGCCATGGAGCTGAGAATGCCCGAGCCCTGTGGCCCTGTGGTGCGCACCCGCAGCTGGCCGTTACGGTCCTGATGGAAGATGCCGCGCAGAAACTCGGTGCGCCCCGGGCGGCTCTTCATCTTCTCGTCTGCCAGTGCCGAGAGGCGCAGCGGCTGCCACCGCTTGCCTTGCAAGCGGGCGATGGCTGGCTCGACAAACTGCAGCACGCAGATCATCGCCGCCACCGGATTGCCCGGCAGGCCGAAGAAGGGGGTCTGCCCCAGCTTGCCAAAGGCGAGCGGGCGGCCCGGCCGCATCTGGATGCGCCAGAAATCGATCTGGCCCAGCTCCGCCAGCACCAGCTTGATAAAGTCGGCATTGCCCACCGAGACTCCGCCCGAGCTCAGCACCAGATCGGCGCTGGCGGCGGCCTGCTCCAGCTGCTGGCGCAGAATGGTCTTGTCATCGGGAATGATGCCAAGGTCCATCACCTCGCAACCAGCGGCGCGGATAAGGGCCATCAGGGTGAAGCGGTTGCTGTCGAAGATATGGCCGGGGGCGAGCTGCTCGCCCGGGGCCTGCACCTCGTCGCCGGTACTGAACAGCGCCACTTTCAGCGGGGTGCGCACAGTGAGACTGGCTTGACCGAGTGATGCCGCCAGCCCCAGCTGGGGGGCACCAAGCCAGGTACCGGCCGGGATGGCGACCGCGCCCTTGGCGAGATCTTCGCCGGCGAGGCGCACATTCTGCCCCGCCCGGATCGGGGCGGTGACCGTGACCCACTCACCTTCAATCAGCGTCTCTTCCCGCATCACCACGGTATCCACACCGGGGGGCAGCGGAGCGCCGGTCATGATCTGCACCGCCTGACCGGCCAGTACAGGCTCGTGGCGCTGTTGGCCTGCCAGCACTTCCCCCACCAGTTGCCAGCGACCGGCGGCGAGATCATCGCTGCGAAGGCCAATGCCATCCATCGCCGAGTTGGCGTGGGGGGGCACATTGATGGGGCTTATCAGATCGGCGGCCAGCACGGCGCCGTGGCACTGGGCCAGCGGTTTGTCGCTGCAGGCCGTGCTCGGGGTGAGGGCCGCCAGAATGGCATTGCGGGCCGCCTCTACCGAGAGAAAGCCCTTGCCCGCCTCAGGCTCCTTGCTCTGGCAGCCGTCAAGCCAGCGGCAGACGAAGTCGGCGATAGCCGCCAGATCGTTGATATCTAGTCGGGGCAGGCTTGTCTGCTGTTGTTCGCCACTCTGTTGTGGCTGATCGCTTGCCAGCGCGATGATGTCGCTGTCTTCGGGGAAGAGCAGCGGCTTGCCAATCTCGGCGCGGTGCAGCTCGATTTTCGGGAAGTGCTCGTGCTTGAACCCCTCGACCAAGAGCAGGTCGAGCTCTGTCTGATCGAAGCTGGCCAGCAGCTGGCGAAAATCGGCTTCGGCCAGCTCGGTTTCAATGATGCGAGCATGACGGCGGCGGGAAGCCACCATCATCTGCTGGGCACCCGCCTTGCGCAGGCGGTAGCTGTCCTTGCCCGGCTGGTCGATATCAAAGTCGTGGTGGGCGTGCTTGAGCACCCCGATGCGCAGGCCGCGATCCACCAGCAGGGGGATCAACTGCTCCAGCAAGGTGGTCTTGCCGGTGCCGCTCCAGGCGGCGAAGCCGAGCAGGGGAAGAGTGGGGGCCGGGGTCATGAGGTGACTCCTTGTTGGGGGTCGATAGCCGGGGCAAGCAGACGGGCCTCGTAGGCGGCCAGCTCGTCCGGGCTATTGAGATTGATAAAGGCATCCGGCTGATCGGCAAAGCTCACCACCGCCATATTGTGGCGGGCAAACCAGATATCGATTTTGCGCTCCCCCTCTGCCAGTGCGGCGGTGAGGGAGGGGAGCAAGGATTTGTGCAGCAGGGCCACCACGGGTTGCAGCCAGTCGCCATCGTGGGCCACTACCAGCTCGGTATCCGGGGTCAGGGCGGCGCGAAAGCGGCTCATCAGATCCAGCGGCAGGGCGGGGCCATCGCAGGGAACGAACAGCACCCAGTCGTGACGGGCGGCAGCAAGACCTGCCTGCATGCCCGCCAGCGGGCCGAGATAGTCGTTGTTGTCATCGCTGATGACCGGAGCCAGCGTCTGATAGCGGGCCTGACTGCGGTTGGCGTTGATCAGCACCTCATCCACCTGGGGGCGCAGGCGCGCCAAAACATGGTCGATAAGAGGGCGTCCCGCCAGTGCTACCCATCCCTTGTCTTCGCCCCCCATCCGGGTGGCGCGGCCTCCTGCCAGGATCACTGCTGATACGGCAACGGGATCAGAGTGGCTGTCGCTTTTTGAAGTCATGTCGCTCGATGATTTTTAAAGGGGTCGTCTCTTGCAGCTGGCCACGGGCGAGGGTCCATTGCCGCTCGCACAGGGAGGTCAATGCGTTGCTCTGGTGGCTGATGACGACCAGGCCGCTGCCATGTTCCCGCAGATCTTGCGCCAATGCGGCCATCAGGGCAACCGAATGTGTGTCCAGATTGGCGGTGGGCTCATCCATCAGCAGAAAGGCCGGTTGCAGCGCCCAGGCGCGCGCCATCGCCAGTCGTTGCCGTTCGCCACCCGAGAGGATGCTGATGTGCTCCCGCGCCAGCCCTTCCAGCTCGACCCGGCGCAGCGCCTCGAATACCCGGATCTCGCTGCCGAGTTGTTTATCCAGCGCCCAGGCCACGTTGTCGTGCACCGTGCGATCGAACAGATAGGGGGTCTGGTGCAGATAGGTGACCCGGCCCGGCCCCAGATCCCGCTTGAGCAGCCGGTTGAGCCGCTGTTGCCAGCGCCCCGGCAGATTGGTGTGGCCGCGGGTAGGAGCCAGCAGCCCCGCCAGGATTTTGAGCAGAGTGGTCTTGCCCACCCCGTTGGCTCCATGCAGCCAGATGGCGTCTCCCGCCGCGATGGAGAGGCGCTCAATCTCGAACAGCTGGCGCTCGCCAAAGCGCATCGTCAGCTGGTGGGCGGTCAGGGCCATGGGGTACTCCTGTTGATACACAGTGGGGGCATGGTCAGTTCTTCAGATAGCTGTGGCCGCGACAGGCCGTCAGCAGCAGGTTGAGCAAGAGGGCGAGGGTGAGCAGCACTATGCCGAGCGCCACCCCCTGGGTGAAGGCCCCTTTCTGGGTTTCCAGCGCGATGGCGGTGGGGATGTTGCGGGTGAAGTGCAGGATATTGCCCCCCACCATCATGGAGCAGCCCACCTCGGTGACGATGCGGCTAAAGGCGCCGATGATGGCGGCCAGCAGGCCAAAGCGGCACTCGTGCATCAGGCCGATCAGCGCCTTGGGCCAGGAGACCCCCAGGGTCAGGGCGGTCTCCCAGGCACGCCGGTCGCTCTGGACAAACGCCGCGTGGGCCATAGTGGCGATCACCGGGAAGGCGATCAGCATCTGCCCCACCACCATCGCCTGCTGGGTAAAGAGCAGCTTCCAGTCGCCAAAGGGGCCGGCCCGCGACAGCAGCATGTAGAGCAAGAGGCCAATCACCACGGTCGGCACCGATTGCAGGGTATTGATGCAGGAGAGCCAGAGCCAGCGGCCGGGCAGCGGCAGATAGGCCAGGGCAAAGCCCAGCAGCAAGGCAGGCAGCAGCACCAGCAGCAGGGCGATACAGGAGACGGAGAAGGAGACCCCCACCACCTGCCACAGTTCGGTGTCACCACTGAACAGCAGGGCGAGGGCCGCCAATGTCGTGTCGATCAATGTCGGCATCAGACCTCTTTCTTATCGTGCAGGGCGAGGGCCGTCAATACGGTCATGTCAAGCAGGGTCGGCATCAGGCGCCTCCCTCAGCGAACCGGGGGAGGGCCATCAAGGTCATCGCAGGGGTCAGGGTTGCCATTATTTCCCGTTGGCATCCGCCACAAACAGCGCCTGACCCGCCACCTTGAAGTCGCCGATCAATTTCTGGCCATGCTCGGAGACCAGCCAGTTCTTCAGGGTGCGGGCCCCTTCGGTGTTGAGATCCGGGTAGCGCTTGGGGTTGACCAGGATCACCTGATAGGGGTTGAACAGGCGCTTGTCACCCTCCAGCAGTACGGCGAGATCCAGCTTGCTCTGGTAGGCGAGCCAGGTGCCGCGGTCGGTCAGGGTGTAGGCACCCAGCTCCGAGGCCATTGTCAGGGTCGGGCCCATCCCTTGGCCGATGGATTTGTAACCGGCAAACTCGGGTTTGACGTCAGCGGCTTGCCACAGGGTCTTCTCCTTGATGTGGGTACCGGACTCGTCACCGCGGGAGATAAAGGTCTGGCCCTTATCCTTGATGGCTTGTAGCCCCTTGGCCGCGTCGTGCAGTTTGCCGAGACCCGCCGGATCTTTCGCCGGGCCGACGATAACGAAGTCGTTGTACATCAGGTGTACCGGCTCGATGCCAAAGCCCGCATCGACGAACTTCTTCTCGGCAGAGGGGGCGTGGGTCATCACCAGATCCGCATCGCCATTCTCGCCCATCTTCAGGCTCTGGCCGGTACCGGCCGCCATTACCTGCACCGGATAACCGGTCTCCTTGGTGAACTGGGGCAGCAGCCAGCCCAGCAGACCGGACTGCTCGGTGCTGGTGGTGGTGGCGAGGCGGATCGGCGCTTTTGTGGCATTAGTATCCGCTTCGGCGTGGGCCGCACCGACGATCAGCAGGCTGGCGGCGAGGGAGAGGGCAAAACGTTTGAGATGGGTTTTGATCGTCATCGTGATGCAACTTTTTTCAGGGTGGATGAGGAGAGGGCAAGAGTAAGCAAGCAGGGTGCCAAACTGTTCCTTTGCCGCTGCATTCACGGTTTGCCGTTTAAAAACAGAAGCTTATTAGAATCAATTAGGTGAGCTTGTTATCGCTTTTAATAATTGGTGTTGGTGCTTTTGATACGGTAAGGACAAAATGTCCCACTAAGGTTCCGGTTATCGGGACATTCACCGACCGTACGTGCATCCGAGGTACTTTTTTCCATGACACTCCCTCCCAGCCGCTGGTCTGCCCTCTCCCTGCTTATCGTTGACGATGAGCCCGGCATGCGCAGCTTTCTGGCCAAGGCGCTGGCCAAGCGCTTCGCCCAGATTGAGACTGCCGCCAGCGTGGAGGAGGCGGAAGCCCTGCGCTGCCGCCTTCACTTTGACCTTATCATCGCCGACATCCGGCTGCCGGGGCGCTCCGGCATCGAGTGGCACGAAGCCATCGACCCGGCCACTCGCCGCAGCGACATCATCTTCATGACCGGTTTTGGCGATATGGAGACCGCCCTCAAGGCGCTGCGCCTCGGCGCCAGCGACTTTATCCTCAAGCCATTCAACCTCGATCAGATGGTGCAGGCGGTGGACAGAGTCATCGAGCGCCGCCAGATGGAGCGGGAGAACCTGCTGCTGCGCCGGGAGGTGAGCAAGCTCTTCCCGCCCACCCTGATTGGCGACAGTGCCAAGACCCGCGAGCTCAAGACGCTCATCGCCAGAGTAGCCCCCTCCAATGCCGCCGTATTGGTGGAGGGGGAGTCCGGCACAGGTAAGGAGTTGGTGGCCCGCGCCCTGCATCAACTTTCCGGCCGTATGGGGGCCTTTGTGCCCCTCAACTGCGCCTCTATCGCGCCGGAGCTTTTGGAAAGCGAGCTGTTCGGCCATGTGCAGGGGGCCTTTACCGGCGCCCGCAAGGGGCGCGACGGCCTGTTTCGGGTCGCCCATCAAGGCACCCTGTTTCTCGACGAGATCGGCGAAATGCCGCTCGCCATGCAGGCCTCCCTGCTGCGGGCACTGGAGCAGAAGGCCATCCGCCCGGTCGGTGCCGAGCGCGAATTGGCGGTGGATGTGCGCATCGTCGCCGCCACCAACCGCAACCTCAAGGCCGAGGTGGAGGCGGGCCGCTTTCGCGAAGATCTCTTCTATCGCCTCAACGTGGTGGCGCTGCCGGTCGCCCCGCTGCGGGAGCGGATCGACGATATCCCCGCGCTGGTACACCACTTTACCCGCCAGCTCACCGCCGAGATGGGGATGGGCTCCTTGAGCTGGACCCACGAGGATGTGGTAGCGATGCAGGCCTACCCCTGGCCCGGCAACGTGCGGGAGCTGCGCAACCTCATCGAGCGCTGCCTGCTGCTGGGCAAGCCCCCGGCGGATTACTGGCAGAGCAGCAAGCCCGCCGAACCGGGGGCGAGCGAGGAGGGTTATCCGCTGGCGTGGCCGCTGGCGGAGGTAGAAAAAGCCCACATCCTGCAGGTGGTGGCCAGCCATGATGGCAACAAGTCGGCCGCTTCCCGGGTGCTCGGGGTGGCGCGCAAGACGCTGGATCGCAAATTCAAGGAGTGGGCCATCGAATGAGGAAGGCTGACTGGATGGGGTGGCGATGAAACTGACCCTGCTCTCCCGCTGCATGCGCGCCCTGTTGCCCCGTTGCGTGCGCACCAAGGTGCGCTGGCGCCTGCTGCTGCTCACCTCGGTACCCATCATGCTCACCCTGGTGGGCATGATCGCGCTCACCCTCTACTGGACTCTCACCTACAGCTGGCAGAACCTGCTCACCACGGTGCGCAGCGATCTCGGGGTGGCCCACCACGCCATCACGGTGCAGCAGCAGCGCCAGACCGAGCATCTCGAGCATCTGCGCGATGCTTGGGCCTTTCAGCTGCGGCTGCGGGAATCGCCGGATCAGCTGCATGACTGGGTGATGCCGCTGGCGGCCAACTATGGTCTCGATTTTCTGCGCTTGCGCCGTGGCCCCGAGCTGGATCAGCTGACGGCGCAGGAGCGTGCCGCCCTCACGGCCGGGCGCAGCGTCAGCCACTTCGTGGTCTGGTCGCAGCAGGAGATGCTCGCCCTCTCTCCGCAACTGGCCAAACGGGCCGTGCTGTGGCAGCGGGATGGCACCAGGGTGGTGGAGGACAGGGGGCTGATCAGCCTGTCACTGACCCCTGTGATGGGCCGCGACGGCTCCCTTTGGGCGGTGCTGGAGGGGGGCGAGCTGATCAACGGCAGCACCCGGCTGGTGGATGAGCTCAAGGGGCAGGTGTTTGCCAAAAATACCCTGCCGGATGGCAGCGTTGGCACCGTCACCCTGTTTCTCGACGATCTGCGGGTGAGCACCAACGTACCGGTCAGCAGTAGCCGTCAGGTGGGCCGGGCGGTGGGCACCCGGGTCTCGCCGCCAGTGCGCGAACAGGTGCTGGGGCGAGGGGAGATGTGGGTTGACCGCGCCTTCGTTCACGACGCCTGGTATGTCTCGGGTTACGAGCCGCTGCTGGGAGCCAGGGGCGAGCGGCTCGGCATGCTCTATGTGGGCTTTCTCGAGTGGCCCATCATCCGCACCTACCTCACCAATCTGGTGGAGCTGGGCTCCGGCGTGGTGCTGCTGTTGCTGCTCTCCGGCCTGCTGGTCTATCGCGGCGCGCGGGATCTCTTCTCCCCCATCGAGCGGATGCACAAGGTGGTGCGGCAGGTGCAGGCCGGGGAGTCGGCTCGAATCGGCCCGCTGGCGCTCGATCCCGACCACGAGCTGGCCCAGCTCGGTCGCCAGTTCGACGCCATGCTGGACAGGCAGGAGGCGCACCAGCAGCAGATGGCCCGCAGCGCCGACGAGCTGGAGCATAAGGTGGCCGAGCGCACCCAAAGCCTCGAGCTCAAGACTGCCGAGCTGGAAGATCATATCCATATGCTGACCGAGGCGCGCCAGCAGCTGCTGATCAGCGAGAAGCTGGCGGCCCTTGGGGAGCTGTCGGCCGGGGTGGCCCACGAGATCAACAACCCGCTGGCGGTGATCCTCGGCAATGTGGAGCTGATGAAGCTGGAGCTGGGAGAGGCGGCCGAGCCGGTCAGCGAGGAGCTGGCGCTGGTGCTGGCCCAGATCGAGCGCATTCGCGCCATCACCCGCAGCCTGCTGCAATATTCGCGCCCCGGCGATTACGAGACCGCACCTGTGTGGCAGCACCTCAATCCCATCATCGAGGAGAGCCTGACCCTGGTGCGCTCCGCCCTGCGTCAGCAGCAGGTGGAGCTGGTGGCCGATCTCAGGGCCCAGCAGCCCATCGAGGCGGATCGCCAGCAGCTATTGCAGGTGCTGATCAACCTCCTGGTCAACGCCAGCCACGCGCTGGGGGAGCAGGGGGAGATCCGGGTCGAGAGCCGTGACTGGGTCGATGAACTGGGTCAGCTGCGCGGGGCCGAGGTGCGGGTGATCGACAACGGTAGCGGCATCGAGGCGGCCATTATCGACAAGATCTTCGATCCCTTCTTCACCACCCGCGCCACCGGCACCGGACTGGGGCTGGCCCTGAGTCACCGCATCATCAGCCGCTGGGGTGGGGAGCTCTTGGTGGACTCCACCCCGGGGCAGGGGAGCTGCTTTACCGTGCGGCTGCGCAGCCACGCCCTGCTGCCAAGCGGCAGCGAGCCCGCGAAACTGGAAGGGTGGCGCATCGCCCTCAATGCCGAGGGTCGTGAGACAAGCGATTGATGTTGTTATAAAAAGGCCGTTATAAAAACAGCCCGTCAACATGGTTGACGGGCTGTTTTGTCGGTGGGTGAGTGGTTATTTACTGCGGGCTCCACACCAGCTTGCCGCTTTGGGTCAGGTCATAGCCGCCGAGGCGGGCCGCCAGCTCGCGTCCCTCGGGGGATTGCAGCCAGCCGATCAGCTGTTGCAGCAGGGTGCGAAAGAAGACCCCCTGCGGCATCACTAGATCGAAGCACTCCTGCGACAGCGGCATAAAGCCGAGGCCAAACTCGGTGGCGGTGCTCTGGGCGCCGGGCCCGACATCCGCATCGCCGCGGCTGATGGCGGCAGCCAGCTCCCGCTCGCTGTTGACCTCGAGGGTGCGCTCCAGCCGGGTCAGCGACTCTCCCTGCGTTTGCAGCCACTCCTGCAGGGCGCGCTGGCTGCCGGCCCCCTCCTGGCGCATGGCCCAGCGCCAGTCGAGCGCCTCTTTCGCCTCTTTGGGTTGCAACCCCTGGCGCAGCACCAGCCCCTGCACCCGCCTGAATCCATGAACGATCACCCATTGCCGGTGGCCCTGATACTGCTGCACCAGCGCCGGGTGGCGCAGGTGCGCCTCCTCGGCCTGCCCCCAGTGGATGGCGCAGAGATCCACATGGCCGCGCGCCAGCATCGCCAGCCCCTGTCGGGTGCCGCACGGGGTGTAGCCCACCAGTGCCTGGGTGCCGAGCTGCTGTGCCAAGCGGCTGCTGGCGTAGTGCAGCAGCACATCGTCCGAGCCCGCCAGCAGCAGCCGGTCGTTCATCACCCCCTCGTGGCAGCTGCCGAGCAGCCAGCGGTCGAGCAGGGAGCGGGGAAACAGCCACTTGCCGGTCGCCTTGGTGGCGGGGATGCGCGCCTCGTTGGCGAGCTGGTAGACCTTCTTCTCGTTGAGATCGAGGTATTCCGCCACCTGCTTCACGTTCATAAACTCATTCATGGCTTAGTCCCGCATCCCGCGACCGGCCGGACTGGGCGCCAGCACCGGCGGCTTCTCGTCCAGCACCATATGGTCGTGACCGCTGAATACCTCGAAGTGGCGCCCCTTGGCGCGGGCAATCATGGTGATGCCGAGCTGGCGGGCGAGATCCAGCCCCATCTGGGTGACGCCGGAGCGCGACAGCAGCACCGGAATCCCCATCTGCGCCACCTTGATCACCATCTCCGAGGTGAGCCGCCCGGTGGTGTAGAAGATCTTGTCGTGGCCACTCTCGCCGCGCATCCAGAGCTCGCCCGCCAGCGTATCCACCGCATTGTGGCGCCCCACATCCTCGACAAAGGAGAGGATTTCGCTGCCGCGACAGATGGCGCAGCCATGCACTGCACCGGCCATCTTGTAGGTTTCGTTATGGGCCGACAGGGCTTTCAGCAGGGCGTAGAGGGTGCTCTGTTTAAGCTCCGGCGCCGCCAAGACCACCCCTTCGAGCTTCTTCATCACACTGCCATACATGGTGCCCTGACCGCAGCCTGAGGTGACCGTCTTCTTCTCCAGCGACTTATCGAGATCGTCGGCCTGCTGGCTGCTCACCACGGCGGCGGCCTCGCTCTCCCAGTCGACAATCACCGACTCGATGGCCGAAATATCCTCGATAAAGCCCTGATTTTTCAGATAACCCAGCACCAGCGCCTCGGGGCGGGCCCCCAGCGTCATCAGGGTTACTATCTCCTTCCAGTTGAGGTAGACCGTCAGTGGCCGCTCGCAGGCGATTTGGCGGGTGTTCATCGTGCCCTGTTCATCCATCACCTCGACGGCCATGGTGAGCTGGGCGGCAGCATTGCTTTTGATAAAGGTCGGTGTCATGGGCCCCTCGCGACCGGTTGCCGGGATCTAAGGGGAGGGACACAGCAAGTTTTGTTCCAGATTGTTTTTGGGCGAAATTCTCCTTTTATGGGGTCGACTCTTTTTGTGCTAGTTTAATGGCTTTCCAATTGTAACGATCTTTGGACTTATCCCACGCCATAACACGCAAAACCGATACCCTAGACTCGTTAGCCACATCGCCAATCAAAAATGACGGTACAAATGTGTCCTCTACAAAGCCAAACCCTTTCGCAGAAATACGCAGCTCGCCTTCAACAGTACCCACATCCTCTAGCTTAATTGACTGGCATGGAACCGATGCTACAACTTCCTTCTCATTACCATTTGCGGATAGGGACAATTCAACATAGTCACCTGTTTGAGGCTTCTGATTGCTTTTATGTACTCCCATCCTCACCGACCAGTGGGTGGTTTTATTCACAAAGACTTGAAAGCCCTTCTCTGACTTGTGAATACTCTCAATGACTCCAATCACTTTCTCGGTTGGACCATAGAGATATTCGATAGCGTCTCGGCAAAGAGAGGTTAAAAATGCTTTCAGGTCACTTTCATTAACGTTGGCGTTATACCATGGTTGAGCCATCAACTGCTCAAGCTCGGGTTTTACTTTCCATCCGTGGCTTTGGTATGCCTGCAATGCCGTTTTTAAACACATGGATGCTTCTGCGACTTGCTGATTGGCAAGCAACAACGGGATCGCGCCCTGAAGCAACTTCAAACTGAAAGTAACCTCATGCGCCGAGATGATCCCTTTGGCAAAAAATTTCAGCGCAAAATTAGGGTCTTGTTGCTGATAGCTTGCTGCCAGCGCTCCCCAAGCCCAGGCTTCTTTCTGTTTTTTCCGTAAAATGGGCAACAACAATTCACGAGCCTGGTCATATTGACCGGCAACGATTAAGCACCTTGATTGATCGTAATCGAGCCAAATCAAGTGCTTTGTATCAGATACTTGCTGACGGGCAAGCTTGATAAAACACAGAACTTGATTCAGATCCAGCTGCCAAAAATCGTGTGCGCGCAGCCAGGCATGCGCAATTTGCCGAGCAGTAGTGAGCATCAAGCTGGGCACTTCACCATTCTCAGATTGAAATGGCTGCTTGGCTTCCGCATCAAACAGCGAACCTTGGTGGCGCAGAACAAAATGAATTAATGTGGGGAACCACTCAAGATTCTTTTTGAACTGAACCAACAGCATCTTGTATTCCAACCCACCAGTTGGAATGTCAAATGTCACTATGGTTTGCAGCAAGCTTTCAATAGACTCAAACTCGAAATCACTGGGTCGAAAATTATTCGAAGACGCGGCACGTTTTGATATCTTAAGTTGATGCTGCTTTATAAACTCATAACACACCCAAAATAATGCACCTTTAAGATACGCATCTTGCGGAGACTGTTCCAGCGCCGCAAAACCAACATTCCACGCTTCTTGCAAATGACCTGCTTTACGCAAGTTTGTAACGGTACGGAAAGGCTGCTCATTCATGCTATAGCCCCAATTTTATCAATTACCTCATCCATCAATCTGGTGGAATTACTTAACTGTGACATTTTTACTGTTTTTTTAAACTGGTAAGAATTGTTATAAAAAATATCTATAACCGCCAACTCGTTTTCGCGTTGAAAGTAATACCGCTCACAAAATTCACGTGATTTAATTTTAGTAACTGCCACATCTTCTTCGATTAATTGAGAAGAAATATATTCATAAAGCTCTTTCAAACATGGATGTGAAAACGTGATACCTCCATCAGACTTTGGTTCAGGCAAATCTAACAGCGTCCCCTCCAGTGGTGCCAACAAAGTCATCAACTCTGTGTCAAATCCACCTTGCCCAAGACTGTTCACGTGAGAAATTTTCCAACTACCCTTATAAATAAAACTAATTGAAGCCTGTTCATTACCTCGCTTGAAAATGTAGCGTTCTTGATGGTCGTAATGAAGTACATCTACAATCGAAATCCCGGTACCATCAACCCCCGCTTTTACACATTGATAGAGACGCTGTAATTGCGGTTTGTCACTACGAAAAATGAATGTGTCCACTGGTTCAGGGCCCACTGGCCTTTGAACGATATCTTTGTTGTCATTTGTTGGTTTTTCCGGGGGGAGTTCAGGAGTAGCATCAGGTTTTACCCGAGGTTCTCCAGGCCACAGCGAGATATTTGGTGGATCCATTACATACAAGGTTTCAGATGCACGTGTTATTGCAGTGTACAACCAACGAAAGTACTCTTTTGTTAACTTTTTATGGTGGGTCTGGCACTGCAAAAACACATTTTTCCACTCACTCCCTTGCGCTTTGTGTCCTGTGATAGCGTAGCCGAATTTAATTTTAAAGGCATTAAAATAAGGGTCTTGCAATAATGCAACCCTCCTCTTTTGTTCATTGCCCTTACGTTTCAGCTCAGGATTTCTATTTAGAAAATGTACATAGATTGCTTTATGCTCATCTGACGACAAGGCCGGATCATCATTATAAAGTAGATTCTCTATGACTTTGGCCTCAAAATAAAATGGCTCACCGAAATCATTACGAAACCCCAGAATCACATCTCTAAAACTTAGATCAACCTTCCTTTTAACCATTTGGCCAGTATCGCCTTTCACGCTAATAATAACGCTGACTAATTCAGGGTGCGGTGATATAACCTCTTTTATCATACCAAACTCGCCATTAGTAATAGTGGCGTCAGGTCGATAATGATTCGCTACCGAAATAACTTTATCGCCTCTGGCCATCTCCTGCTGACCGTCGAAAAACTGTTCACGAATGAGTCGATTATATTCACCAACCTGTCGGTTTGAAGAGGCAATGATTACACTCTCTCCTGTTTTACCTATTTTCCCATCGCAGGTCTCTAAAAACGCATTGAGAAGATTATCGGGATATAGTTGACATACGTCTTCATTATTCACAACGAATTGCAATTTATTGAAGACCTTTTGCTCTAGCCCATCGCGTAGCATAGCTGCATTGACCAATACACCACTGTTAGCTCTTTGGCGTACAACTTCAGTTAAACACCCTGAGACAACCTTCAGTTGATAGTTCTTGCTGAGATAAAAAGCATCAAGTGCTGGTGAGGTATTCATACCTACAGGTGGCAACTGCGCATTGTCACCAATAAAAATAATCTTCTTATTATGATCGTTATGGTCAAAATTGATGAATTTGAGCAAGTCTCTTAATAAATAACCTGAACCAAACTGGAAAAACTCACCATCCGAATATTTATCAGACACCATGGAGGCTTCATCAATGATGTAAACCGCTTCTGCAGTATCGACGTTAACCTTTAACTCTGCATAACAGCGGTAAGTTTCAGACCCATCAATCCCATCGACCTTAAACTCTTTTATGTTCTCGTAATTATAAATGGCCCGATGTATTGTGCAGGCTGCTTGCATGGTTTTATCTGAAATAACCTTGGCCGCCTTACCCGTAGGCGCCATAATTTTGAACTCACGGCCTATTTTATCCAAATACTGTGTGATGCCTTTGGTAATAAATGTTTTACCTGTACCGGCATAGCCGTTCAACAAAAAAACATTTTGATTAGGATCTTTCAGAAAGTCATTGACTTGATTTACAACTTTTCTCTGGCTTGATGTCAGTGTTACATCTTCAAAGCAGTCAAAGATATCGATATTTCGGCGAGTCAGCTCCATATCCAGATCGAAGCTTGATGCCGATGACATACTTGCTTGCTTAAACTCTTCGCGCAGTTGATAGTTTGACACAGCCTGCTGTGAAGCCATTAAATCTTTTTGTTTCTGCTCAAGCGCTATCTGCAGTAGTGCTTGCTCTTTATTTACATTCGAAAGCGCATCGTTTTTAGCACTCAGCTCGGCTAACAATACCGTTGTCTTTTGTTCAAACGTTTCTTGATTGGCAGCCAACTTTGCCTTTAGCTCAGACTCACGAGTTGCAAGCTCTTGCTGCTGCAGCAATAATTCTGCTTGTAAAGATGCGGCAATATCGATCGGCTGTACTGGATTAACAAACTCGGGAGGAAAAATCGTCTCATTAAGAATGGTCTGCGCGTACCAACGGGCAATAAGAAAAGCCTCTTTGATCAGCCAAAATGTCTCATCTATGGAAATATCAACTGTTCCACTAGCAGAATGAGCGGCCTTATTACCATTGAAGCGAATTGTATCTAACTTAGTCAAAATACTGCGGTCACCAACGACATTCTTAAACTCGTCATCTCGCAGACGATTATATAAGTCATCTCGTTCTGGTGGCGTCAACGCCAAGCTACTGTAAATATCACCAACGATGACCTCAACAAAACACCGAAGTTTAACCAACGCCGCTTGTCTGTCGTTATGGCAATACAGTTCCGCACTGCAGCCAAGTTGTGCAAGTGCGGGTTGAATTTTTTCAAGAAAGGTAAAATTACTCATTATTCCCTCAACTCAAATTCATCGGTCATCAGTCTGGTCAGCAAGCTATCACCAAGTTGGTCGGTACGCGCAGGGCTCTTGCCATCATCCTGCTGGACAAACGGTGACGGCTACCCGCTTGTCACTCGTCGAGTTGCTGAGTGATTGAGCCCAGTCTGCTGCGTTAACCTGTGAGATAGCAATCCGTACTGCCATGGTGTTATCCCCAAAGAGGATGGTTATTTGGCTATGTTAGTGGTGGCCTAGGCGCGTTGAAAAGTGTGTTTTAGCCGAAATCTGCCTAGGATCACCCACAGGGCGTCCGCATGAACGTTTATTGAGCTCATCTCGTATGTTGGGCTAAAGTGTAGGTTGGTGCTGAACGAAGTGAAGCCCAACGTTTACCGTGGAATATTTCAAAAGCAATAATCGGATAATTCAGTGTTATTCGGTTATTGCCATCCCTTTTGATTAGACTCTGGCGGATTGGTTTTACTCCGCATGTTGGGCTTCGCTGCGCTCTGCACCAACCTACGCCCGCACCAACCCATGTCCTGGACGACGCCCCAACCCGCATCAAAGCACCTATTAACCACCAAACCTGCCTTGGCCCCACTCTTGCTAAGTCTTATCCCATTGATGGCCGTGGCTGCCCTTAATCCCCTGCTCTGATCTGCCTCGAACGGGGTGGATCACGGGGGGAGGGCGGCCCGGCCGAGACCTTCTGATGGGAGCCGTGACAGTGCAAGACACCACCAATACCTTGCCCCCGCAGCGCTGGCTGCAACTGGAGTTAAAGGCCATCGACAGCCAGGTTGGCCGCTGGCAGAGCCGCCGTTTCGAGATTGCGGCGCTTCATCCCGCCGAACCCGAGGCCGCTGGTGCGCTGCCTCTTACCCTGTTTCGCGATGAGCGGGGGGATTATCGCTTCAATTTGAGCTCCGGCTCGCCCCGCCTGTTTGTCACCGGAAGCCGCGTGGACAATGGCTTTGTGGCCGATGGCCTCACCCTGAGCCAGACCGTGGCCGCCGCCTATATGGATGGCGAGCGGCAGGTGCTCTCCTGCCCGCTGCCCGAGGCGCTGCAAGCCTGGGTGGAGGCCTTTATCGGTCGCCACGGCGAGCTGCTGGAGGCCCGCCGCAAGGGCAAGAAGGGCAAGGGACGGGCGCAGGATCAGCTTGGTGTCGATACGGTAGATCAAGCCAGCTGCGGCGCCGTTAAAGCCACCGGCCCCGATGGCCGCGAGCGTGGCAGCGACGCCGGAGTCAGTGCCGGAAACAAGGCCGGAAACAGCGCTCATGAGTGAGTTCCTCAAGCGCTGGTCGTCTCGCAAGAGCGAGGCGCGCAAGCATCAGGCATTGCAGCCACGGGAAGAGGCCATACCCGAGGCGGTTGCAGCCCCCATCGAAGGCAGTGGCGAAGCTGAAAATCCAGATACTGCACTGGATAGCCCCGTAGTCAGCACTGACAAGGGGAGCTGTGAATCCCTTGCCGTTGAGGGGGCCGAGAGTGGCGAACCGCCGCTAACAACAGCCCAGCCGGGCAAGCCAAAACTTCCTGACAAGGAGGCGCTGCGGGCCATGTTTCGCAGCCACAAGCCGGATGGACTCGACGACTACACCCAGGATTTTAGCCAGCCCGAATTGCTGCCTGCGGCCCTGACCGTTGGGCTGCGCAACTGGTTGGTGGATCAGGTAACCGCGCCGGAGAGCGAATCGGTCAATCCGGCCAGCGGGTCTGCTGAACCGGTGGCGGTTGTCAGCGAACCTGCCGCCGACGAGCTGGCTGATAACCATTCTCAAACCCACACCGATGATCGGGACATTTTGGTTTCCTGTGATGGACAAAATGTCCCAGCCAAAGGTGGGGGAATGGAACCCTCAGGATCCTGACTCCCTGTCAGTCACTTTTTTCCCGGGGGAGTTGGCTCGCCTCTTGCTCTCTCGGCTTACCAACAAGCGCCCATCCCATGAGGTGGCGCGCGCAGGAGCGTATGTGAGCACTGAACAAACATTGCCAAATCTGGGCCCAAATCTAGCCTCCAATCTTGCCCATGGGGCGGGGGCGGCCGCGTATAACGCGCGCGCTCGCGCTTATGCCCTGCAGCATACGGTCAAGACCGATAACCTGATCCCGGCCACTGTCTCATACCAGAGTCAGGGGCGCCTGCTGCTGGTCGGCCCGGAAGATCGGATTCGCCGCGCTGCCAGCCTGCTGCCCGCCGGGGTGAAGCCCACCCTGCTGGTGACCGAAGCGGTCCACGATGCCGAGGCGGCAGATCTCGAAGCCATTTTCGATGCCACCGCATCCCTCGCGGCCCTGACCCTGCGTGAGCCGAGCCTGACAGGGTATCTGGGGCAGTTCCGGCTCACCGGTCTCAATGGGCAGGGGGAGCGGGTTAATCTGGCTACGCTTTGCTTCCCACAACAAGGCTTTCCACAACAAGCGGCTGCTGTTAGTGAACAGCCACGCGAACCGCGCTTCGATCTGGTGGCCGATCTGGGCCGCGCCCAGCTCTTTGCGCTGGAACGCCCGCCGGTCGGTTATCTGCATCTCTCCGATGATCAAGGGCTGGCCGAACGGCTCACCGAGCTCTGTGCGCTGACCGGTATCTTCGACAAGCCGCGCTATTTTCGTCTCGACCCCGAGGCCTGCGCCTTTACCGCCCGCGGCGTGCCCGGTTGCAGCCGCTGTCTCGATGTCTGCCCGACCGATGCCCTCAAGCCCATCAATGGTCGCATCCAGATCGATCCCCATCTCTGTCAGGGCTTTGGTAGCTGCGCCTCTGCCTGCCCGACCGGGGCGATTGCCTATCACCAGCCCGACGCCAACACCAGCGGTGACTACCTGTTCCGATTGCTCAAGCATTATCGGGAGGCGGGCGGCGAAGCGCCGCAGCTGCTGATCGCCGGTGAAAGCGAGCGCGAATGGGTGGAGGCCGAACTCACCCGCCTGCCTGCTAACTGGCTGCCAGTCTGGGTGGAGGAGAGCGCGAGTTTAGGCATCGAGAGCTGGTTTGCCGCACTCGCCTACGGTGCCAGCACGGTGCGCATTGCGCTGGGTGACGATGCCCCTGCCAGTGTGCGGGCATTGGTTGAGCGGGAGCTGGCGAGTGCTGCCGTGCTGCTGGCGGGCGCCGGTCTTGCTGCCGATCGCATTGCTCTGTTTAACCCGGATGCCGAACAAGATAAGCCGATCTCCTGTGAACCAGCCGTTGCCCTGCTGGACAAGCCGCTGAAAGGGGACAAACGGGAGAACCTGTTTGCCGCCTTCGATGTCCTCTGGCAGGCCAACGAAGGGAGCCGCGAGCCGCTGGCGGTGCCTCATGGCGCCCCATACGGCAGTGTGGAATTGAAAGAAGCTGACTGCACCCTCTGCATGGGCTGCGTGGCGGTCTGCCCGATCCGCGCCCTGCATGCGGTGGGCCATGCGCCGGGCCTCAACTTTATCGAGCAGGATTGCATCCAGTGCGGCATGTGCGAAAAGGCGTGCCCCGAGCAGGCCATCGTGCTCACGCCCCGTCTGCAACCCGTGCCCGAGGTGCGCCGCGCCGTGCAGAGCCTCAAAGCCGAAGAGGCAGCCTGTTGCATTCGCTGCGGCAAGCCGTTCGCGCCCGCCTCGATGATCCGCCGCATCCAGCAAAAACTGGCCGGTCACTCCCACTTCCAGAACGAGGCCGCCCAGCGGCTGCTGATGTGCGAGGACTGTCGGGTCAAGGATGTGTTTGCGGCGCTGGCGGCGGATCCCGTCTCCCAGCTCAAGGTATGAGGGGCCAGTGATGAGTGAACAAGATAACGAAAAGGCAGGCGAACTGACCATGACCGAACTGGAACAGAGCAGCGCCGATCTCTACGCCCTGCTGGCAAGCCTCTGGCGCGCCGCCCCCCGTGGCGAACAGCTCGCCTGGCTGCAAGGGTTGCAGCCGATGCCTGGCCCCTTTGCCAGAGGGCTCGGGCTGGTGCAGCTGGCGGCCAGTAGCCACCACGAAAACGAGCTTGCCGAGGAGTATCAGAATCTCTTTATCGGGCTGGGGCGCGGGGAGATCGTGCCGTTTGCCTCCTGGTATCTCACTGGCTCCCTGATGGAGCTGCCGCTGGCGGTGCTGCGCGCAGATCTGCAGTCCCTCGGTTTCGAGCGCCAGAGCGGAGTGTGCGAGCCGGAAGATCATCTCGCCGCCCTCTGTGAGGTGATGGCGGTGTTGATTGGCGAGCAGCACCCGGAGCGCAACCGCTTCTATGAGCGCCACCTTGCCCCCTGGGTACTCGCCTGTTGCCGCGATCAGCAGCAGGCGAAAGGGGGCAGTTTCTACCGGGCAGTCGGCGCCCTTGCCGAAGATTTCTTCAAGCTGGAAAACGAATTGCGCCTGCCGTTTGGCGCCTGCGTGGTGCCGGGCTGAACGCCCTTATCTGCGCATAACAAGAGCTGCACATAACAAAACGAGCAGACGAGATATCCCATTGGACGCGAAGCTGGCGCGCAGGCGCCAGCAAGAACAACAACAGAGGTCACAAGAATGAGCGATGAACAGCTGAAAGACCCGTCCCGCCGCAATCTGATCAAGGGAGTTGGCGTGGTCGCCACCATAGGCGTATTGGCCGGTGCCACCGGTCGGGTGGTGGGCAAAGAGGTGCTGACCCACGACACCGAGCCTGACAAGGGCTATCGGGAGACCCCCCATGTTCACGACTTTTATCGCACCCTGCGCGGCACCGACTGAGCCGGATCAGTGAAGGAGAACTCATGAAACTGACAAAACGTGCCGAGCAGCCCCAAGTGGGCGAGCAGGGCAATGAGGCCATTCGCGGTCAGGGGCTGACCCGTCGCGCCTTTATGGTCAACTCCGGTCTGGTGGCCGGTGGCGCCGTGGCCGCCGGTTGGCTGGCACCAGCCATGATGCAGCGGGCCGAGGCCAAAACCGTGGCGGCCGACGTGCCGGTCGAGGTGAAGCGCACCATCTGTTCCCACTGCTCGGTGGGCTGCGGCGTTTATGCCGAGGTGCAGAACGGCGTCTGGACCGGTCAGGAGCCGGCCTTTGATCACCCCTTCAACCTTGGCGGTCACTGCGCCAAGGGGGCGGCCCTGCGCGAGCACGGCCACGGTGAGCGTCGCCTCAAGTACCCGATGAAGCTGGTGGGCGGCAAGTGGCAGCGCATCAGCTGGGATCAGGCCATCGAAGAGGTGGGCAACGAAGTGCTGCGCCTTCGCAAGGAGTCCGGCCCCGACAGCGTCTACTGGCTCGGCTCCGCCAAGCACTCCAACGAGCAGGCCTACCTGTTTCGCAAGATGGCGTCGCTTTGGGGCACCAACAACGTGGATCACCAGGCGCGGATCTGCCACTCCACCACGGTCGCTGGCGTCGCCAACACCTGGGGCTACGGCGCCATGACCAACAGCCTGAACGACATGCACAACAGCAAGTCGATCATGTTTATCGGCTCCAACCCGGCGGAGGCCCACCCGGTCGCCATGCAGCACATCCTGCTGGCAAAAGAGCGCAACGGCTGCAAGATTTTGGTGGTCGACCCGCGCCGCACCCGCACCGCCGCCAAGGCGGACATGTACCTCTCCCTGCGTCCGGGCACCGACGTCGCCTTTATCTGGGGCATGCTCTGGCACATCTTCAAGAACGGCTGGGAAGATAAAGAGTTCATCCGCACCCGTGTCTACGGCATGGATGAGGTGCAAAAAGAGGTGGCGCGCTGGACTCCGGCGGAAGTTGAGCGGGTGACCGGCCTCAATGAACAGCAGGTTCATGGCGCCGCCAAGCTGCTGGCCGACAACCGCCCCGGCTGCGTGGTCTGGTGCATGGGCGGTACCCAGCACACCACAGGCAACAACAACACCCGCGCTTACTGCATCCTCGAACTGGCTCTCGGCAACGTGGGCAAGAGCGGGGCGGGTACCAACATCTTCCGTGGCCACGACAACGTACAGGGGGCCACCGACTTTGGCGTCACCTCAGACTCCCTGCCCGGCTACTACGGGCTGGAAGAGGGCTCCTGGAAGCACTGGGCCCGGGTGTGGGACGTCGATTACGAGTGGATCAAGGCGCGCTTCGACAACAAGGCCTACAACGGCAAGCTGCCGATGAACAACAACGGCATTCCGGTCTCCCGCTGGGTGGACGGGGTGCTGGAGAACGCCGATCTCATCGAGCAGGGCTCCAACATCCGCGCCATGTTCTACTGGGGCCATGCGGTCAACTCCCAGACCCGCGGCCCGGAAATGAAGAAGGCGATGCAAAAGCTCGACATGATGGTGATTGTCGACCCGTATCCCACCGTCGCCTCGGTGATGAACGATCGCACCGACGGCGTCTACCTGCTGCCGGCCACCACCCAGTTCGAGACCTATGGCTCCGTCACCGCCACCAACCGCTCCATGCAGTGGCGCGACAAGGTGATTGAGCCCCTGTTCGAATCCAAGGTCGACCACGAGATCATGTATCTCTTGAGCAAGAAGCTCGGCTTTGCCGACCAGCTGTTCAAGCACATCAAGGTGGAGAACAACCAGCCGCTCTTGGAAGACATCACTCGCGAATTTAACCGCGGCATGTGGAGCGTGGGCTACACCGGCCAGAGCCCGGAGCGGCTCAAGGCGCACCAGCAGAACTGGCACACCTTCCACAAGACCAACCTCAAGGCCGAGGGCGGCCCGGTCAGCGGCGAAGTGTATGGTCTGCCCTGGCCCTGCTGGGGCACCCCTGAGATGAAGCATCCCGGCAGCCACATCCTCTACGACACCAGCATTCCGGTATCGGAAGGGGGCGGTGGTTTCCGCGCCCGTTTCGGCATCGAGTATCAGGGCGTCTCGCTGCTCGCCGAAGACTCTTGGCCGAAAGGGAGCGAGGTGGAAGACGGTTATCCCGAGATCACTGCCGACCTGATGAAACAGCTTGGCTGGTGGGATGAGTTGACCGAGGCCGAGAAGAAAGAGGCCGAGGGCAAGAACTGGAAGACCGATCTCTCCGGCGGCATCCAGCGGGTCGCCATCAAGCACGGCTTTGTGCCGTATGGCAACGCCAAGGCGCGCTGCGTGGTGTGGACCTTCCCGGATCAGGTGCCCAAGCACCGCGAGCCGCTCTACACCCCGCGCCGCGACTTGCTGGCTGACTACGCCACCTGGCCTGATTCGAAGAGCCTGTGGCGCCTGCCGACCCAGTACGCCTCGGTGCAGGAGAAGGACGTCAGCAAGGAGTTCCCCATCATCCTCACCTCGGGCCGTCTGGTCGAATACGAGGGGGGCGGCGATGAGACCCGCTCCAACCCCTGGCTGGCTGAATTGCAGCAGGAGATGTTCGTCGAGATGAACCCGGCGGATGCCAACGACGTCGGTGTGCGCGATGGTCAGGATGTGTGGGTCGAGGGGCCGGAAGGGGGCAGGGTCAAGGTGAAGGCGCTGGTGACCCCGCGGGTCAAACCGGGGCTCGCCTTTATGCCGTTCCACTTCGGCGGCCACTTCGAGGGCAAGGATCTGCGATCCAAATATCCGGAAGGGTCTGACCCCTATGTGCTGGGGGAGTCGGTCAACATAGTCACCACCTATGGTTATGACCCGGTCACCCAGATGCAGGAGACCAAGGTCACCCTGTGCCGTTTTCGCAAAGTAGGAGCCTGATCCCATGGCCAGAATGAAATTCATGTGTGACACCAAGCGCTGCATCGAGTGCAACGGCTGTGTGACGGCGTGCAAGAACGAGAACGACGATGCCCTGGAGTGGGGCATCCAGCGCCGCCGGGTGGTTACCCTCAACGACGGCCTGCCGGGGGAGACCTCCATCTCGGTCGCCTGCATGCACTGCACCGACGCCCCCTGCATGGCGGTCTGCCCGGCCGACTGCTTCTATCACACCGACGACGGCATAGTGCTGCACAACAAGGATCTCTGCATCGGTTGTGGCTACTGCCTGTTTGCCTGCCCGTTCGGGGCGCCCCAGTTCCCGAAGACCGCCGCCTTTGGCGATCGGGGCAAGATGGACAAGTGCACCTTCTGTGCCGGCGGCCCGGAAGAGGATCACAGCGAGGCTGAGCGTCAGAAGTACGGTGCCAACCGCATCGCCGAGGGCAAGCTGCCGATGTGTGCCGAGCTCTGCTCCACCAAGGCACTGCTGGCAGGGGATGCGCAGGTGATCTCCGATATCTTCCGCGAGCGGGTTGCCTATCGCGGTGCCAAGGATGCGGCTTGGGGTAATGGCGATGAGCTGTTTCATGATGCCAGCAAGCTGAACAAGCAGGGAGGGGCGGCATGAAAACCTGGCTAATGGCCCTGTTTGCTGCCCTGCTGCTGGTGAGTACCGCAAGTTTCGCCGATGCCGAGAAAGAGGCGGTCGGCTTTGCCGGCGCCGATTACTGGCGGGCGGTGAAGGATGGGCAGGAGGGGGTGACCACCTCCCGCTCGCCGGAGCACGGAGTGCTTATCTCGGTGCCGGGCCAGCTCTGGTTCGAGGTGAAGACCAAGTGGGTGTCGCCGCTCGGCGCCATCGCCATTTTCGGGTCGCTCGCCATGTGTGGCCTGATGTATCTGGTGGTGGGGCAGACCAAGCTCTCCAAACCGCGCACCGGGCGCAAGCTCAAGCGCTGGAGTCGGCTGGATCGGGCGCTGCACTGGACCACGGCGGCCATGTTCCTGACCCTCTCCGGGTCGGGGCTGGCCATCATCTACGGCAAGTACTTCATCAAGCCGGTGGTGAGCCTCGGGGTGTGGGAGAACTGGATCTGGTTCGCCAAGGTGTTCCACAACTACGTGGGGCCGCTCTTCTTCCTCTGCCTGATGGGGGTACTCATCAAGTGGTTCCGCCACAACATCGTCAACATGGTGGATGTGCAGTGGTTCATGAAGTTTGGTGGCATGCTCGGCAAGCACAAGGGGAGTCACCCTTCGGCAGGCTTCTCCAACGGCGGCGAGAAGGCGATCTTCTGGTTGCTGATCTGGTTTGGCGGCATTGTGGTGGCGACCGGGCTGTTCCTCGACTTCCCCATCTTCGGCCAGCTGCGCCGCCAGATGGAGTGGGCCAGCTTTATCCATATCGTAGGCGCCTTGATCCTTATCTGCGGCTTTATCTTCCATATCTACATGGGTCTGTTCCAGCTGGAAGGGGCGCTGGAGGGGATGGTGACCGGCGAGGTGGACGAGACCTGGGCCAAGGAGCACCACGACCTCTGGTATGAAGAGGTGAAACACACCCTCGATGAGCCCAAGGCGGGCAAATCAAGCTGATGGTCGACAAAGAGTAAAGAGAAGGGGCGCTGCGGCGCCCCTTTTGATGGCGGGTCGATCGTGATGGCAAATTGATTGAGCGATGCCGCAAACGGCGATGGTTTTTTGGGCCACCTTGAGCAACAGTAACAGGGGTTCCATTCACACAAGGGATGACAAATGATGAGAAAAGCATGGCTGGCAGCGGTATGTGCATCTGCGCTCTTCGGTGGTATTGCGGGCGTGGCGCAGGCGGCTGACGGGATCAAGACCCAGCAGGTGCAGTTCAAGAAGGGGGAGTCAGGGGCGACTATCAACGGCACCATTCAGGGTAGCCAGACCCTCGATTACAAGCTGACGGCCAACAAGGGCCAGAGCATGGTGGTGATCCTGACCGGCAAGCCCTACTTCAATATTCTGCCGCCGGGCAGCAAGGGGGAGGCGATGTTTATCGGTTCTACCGAAGGGAACAACTTTGAGGCGACCCTGCCCGCCAAGGGCACTTATACCATTCGGGTCTACCAGATGGGGGCGGCCGAGAACAGCAAGGCCAAGACGCCGTTCAAGCTGGAGGTGGGCATCAGCGGCTAATGCCAGCCGCTGACAAGCATCACAGAGGTGGCGGCCACAAAGGGCCGCCACCGTTGTTTTATCCCCTCTGTTTTTGCCTCGCCAAGGTCAATATTCCCCTCGGGCCAGCCGCTCGAAGTAGCGCTTATAACGTCCGCTGGCGATGGCCTGCTGCAACTGCTGATTGAACTGATCCCGCAGTTTGGCTGAATCCGGCATCTTGCGCGGGAACATCACGAAGCTGTCGTTGCGCAGAAAAGGGGTCTGACTGTGGGTGATGAGTGCCGCGCTGGCGGGGTCGAGCTGGCTCTGCAACTCGGCCAGACCGACTCGCAGCTCTTGTGGATAGAGGTCGATCCGTCCGCGCAGCAGCTTGCCGAAATTCTGTTTCACGTCGGTTACTTTCTGTTGGGTTACCTTGCCATCGGCCACCATCTTGTCCAGCTCAGGCCCGTAGCTGTAGGCGATATCGCCCCCCAACCGCATGCCGATGATCTGTTCAAGGCGCTCGGCCCGCAGCTGCCGTGATTTGAGGGAGAAGAAGACAAACTGCTCCTGCAGCACCGCTTCGCTAAACAGAAAATCCTGCTCCCGCTCCGGTTTGTGCATCCAGACGGCGGTGGCGTCGTAGAGCTGGCTGTTGGCCGCCAGCGAATAGACCCGACCCCAGGGGGCGAAGTGGAACTTCACCTCATAGCCTGCCTCTTTGAACAGATCGCTGATGAGGTGGGCCACTGGACCGTGCTGTTTTGACTGCTCGGAGACGAAAGGGGGCCATTCACCCACGATGATGTTGAGCACCCGGCCCGGAGCGGCGAGAGCCGACTGGCAGGTCAGAAACAACCACAGAGCAAGCAGCGGGATCAGGCGCATGGCAGAAAGAAGGGGACGCAGGCTGGCAGAGGCGAGGGCATCAGGTCACTCCCGGCTGTGATGCGGTGAAAGGGGCTGGGTTGCCCGCAATGCTAACATGAGTCTCATTCCTTGCCGTGGATATTTGTCTCGTCGGGGCCGCCGGGCGCCTATTTTGGCCGCAGGGTATGCCCAAGCTCACAAAACCGATCGAGTAAACGTCATATGATTGATTTCATTATGAGTCTTGCTCTCCTGCCGAACGGCAATTTCACGTAAATCAAAGAGAATGACTATGGCTACCGGACAATATCTGCTGTGGAAAGATGCACAGGGACAGGATTTTCGCCCCGTTGCACTGACCGGCACTGATCTGCTTAACAATCGATACCTCAACAAGGGCACAGCCTTCACCGAACAGGAGCGGGCCGATTTTGATCTCGATGGTTTGCTGCCGCCTCAGGTGCAAACTTTTGAAGCCCAGCTCGAGCGAGTGTATGAGGGGTTCAAGAGCGCTTGCAGCGATATCGAGAAGTACCAGAACCTGCGTGCCCTGCAGGATCGCAACGAAACCCTGTTTTATGCCCTGTTGTCACGCCATGTGGAGGAGATGACTCCCTACATCTATACCCCGACCGTGGGCAAGGCGTGTCAGGAGTTCAGCCACCGCTTCCAGAAGCCGCGCGGCCTCTACATCACCCCGGACAACGTGGATGACATGGGCAGTCAGGCCCGTCACTTCGATGCCAAATCGATCCGCATCATAGTCGTCACCGACAGCCAGGGCATTCTGGGGATCGGCGACCAGGGGGTCGGCGGCATGGGTATCCCCATCGGCAAGCTGGCGCTCTATACCCTGGGTGCCGGTATTCACCCCGCCTGCTGCATGCCCATCGCGCTGGATGTGGGCACCGACAACCAGAAACTGCTCGATGATCCCATGTATCTGGGCCGCCCCCACAAGCGTATTCGCGGCAAGGAGTACGAAGAGTTCATCGACAAGTTCGTGCAGGGGGTCAAGCGCCACTTCCCCAACGCCGTGCTGCAGTGGGAAGACTTCAGCAAATCCAATGCCTTCAACAATCTGGCCCGCTACCAGCAGTCACTGCCGTCATTCAACGATGATATTCAGGGCACCGGTGCCGTGGTGCTGGCCGGTATCATCGGCGCGGTCAAGGTCAAGGGGGAGACCCTGGGCCAGCAGAACTATCTGGTCTACGGCGCTGGCGCCGGCGGGGTTGGTGTCGCGGATCAGATCTGCGCGGGGATGATCCGCGAGGGGATGGATCCGCAGGCGGCCCGCGATCGCATCTACATTCTGGATACCCAGGGGCTGGTGTGCGACAACCGGGACGGGCTCGACGAGTACAAGCGTCGCTACGCCAAACCGGGGCTGCTGCTGGCAGGCTGGGATACCGAGGTACCCGGCAAGGCCAATCTGGCCGATGTGCTGCGTCATGTGCCCATTACCGTGTTGCTGGGTACCAGTGGCTCGGGCGGTGCCTTCCAGGAAGAACACATCCAGCTGATGCTGCAGCATTGCGAGCGCCCCATGGTGTTCCCGCTCTCCAACCCGACCGCCAACTGTGAAGCGCTGCCGGAAGATATCTACCGCTGGAGCAAGGGCAAAGCCATTGTCGCGACTGGTAGTCCGTTCAAGGATGTGAGCTACGAGGGGCAGGAGTTCCGAGTCGGGCAGGGCAATAACGTCTTTATCTTCCCCGGTGTAGGTCTGGCGGCCATCGTCAGCCAGCTCCGCGAGATCACACCCGATGTCTTCACTACAGCCGCCTTTGCGCTGGCCGAGTGCGTGAGTGAGGTGGACCTGGCGAAAGGAGCCGTGTATCCCCGCATTCGCGAGCTGCGCAGCATCTCGGTGCATGTGGCGACCGCCGTGCTCAAGGATATCGTGCGCCGGGATCCCTCCCACCCGCTGATCGGTCAGGATTTGCAGCAGCATATCCTCAACCACATGTGGGAGCCGGTTTACCTGCCCTATCGTCGGGTATAACCGCATATTCACCGCCGAGATAACGGGTCGGTAAAGATGACAAGGGGGTAGCGCTGCTACCCCCTTTCGTTTATCCCCCGTGGCATTCACTAAGTTCGCAATGGCCGCCAGCGCCCTTGTTGATTGCGACAGGCGGTATCCTGCCACTGCTGGCTCGCCTTGCCGATATAGAGTTGCTCGCGATAGTCGCGACACCACTCCCCGCTGGTATGGCGGAAGGTGCGTAGCGGGGTGACGCTACCCGAGTGACGATTAGCCGGATTGAACCAGGTGAGGCTCTGCCCTTTGGTGCGGGTTTCCAGCGCCTTGGCGAGTGCCTGATTGGCCAGTTGAACATCTGTCTTATCCATCTGATGGTAAAGCGGCGGGGTGTCGACCGTGGCGCAGCCAGTGAGGCCGAGCAGGAGGAGTGGTAACAGATATCGCATCATGCTTGCCCCTGTTGGCGAAAACCGTTGTTGAGCAGCGCCCGCTCCTGCTCATCGGTAAGCACTTGCTGACGATCGTCGACCGTGCCATCACCTCTTAGTTTGTTGCCGTTGGCATCGACAGCATCCACACCGTTGTCATCGACCGAGCCATCACCTCTTAGTTTGTTGCCGTTGGCATCTACAGCATCCACGCCGTTGTCATCGACCGTGCCGTCACCTCTGAGCTTGTTGCCATTGGCATCGACCGCATCCACGCCGTTGTCATCAACGCCATTGCCAAACCCGTGGCCACCACCATGGCGTTCTCCCCCTGCATGTTTTTCTCCACCAGCATGCCGTTCACCTCCACCATGCAGCTCTCCGCCGGCATGCTCTCCCTGACCCTGATTGCCGTGGCTGCTGCTCTCGTTATCACTGCCGCCGTCGCTATCACTGCCTCCGCTGCTGTTGCTGCCACTGCCGCTGTTGTTGCCACCGCCGCTGTTGCTGCCTCCACCGCTGTCGCCACCACCACTGCTGCCCCCACTGCCACCATCGCCATCTTTGTTGTGAACGATCAGCTCATTGGCGATGTAGCTGTGGCTGCCATCGAGCAGCAGATTGAAGAGTGCGGTAGTGGGAGGAGCCTTGATCCAGCAGAGTGACTCAACCAGCAGTAATTCCAGCTGGGGTTGCAGGGCCAGATTGCCCGTCACCATGGCTGGTGCCGGGCGACATATTATCTGCATGCCGTTAAATAGCGGCAGCACCGCCAGTTGCGGGTTTTCGGTTCGGGTCATGGCCGGTGAGATGGCTGCCCAGCCCCGAGTGGTCAGCAGAGGGTGCTCTGCGGTAAAGAATGGGGGCAGATCATTGATCCCGTAGAGTCTGCGCTTGCCCAGTATGACCCGTTCGATCGCCAGGATCCGGTTACTGCCGCCGTGTTGATCCAGCACTCGTTCACCGACCCGCAGCGTCTCTATGGGGCGGGTGGAGCCATCGGCCATCGTGATGCGAGTGCCGGCGATAAAACAGGACTTGGCATAGGCCTGATTCATTTGCCACTCATTGTGGGCGAAATCATAACTGAACGGGTTCGCAAACAGGGCGAGAGCGATGGCCGAGCCGATCAGCAATCTGCGCTGGCTGGCCTTGAATGGGGGCTGTGACATGGGGACTCCTTGTCCATCTTGATTCACAGGATCCATTATAGAGCGCCCCTTGGCGGCGGCATTTTTGACCATGAACACAATAAACATGATGGAAAAACGATTGGCGTTCGTCACAATAATGCGTAAAATCGCATACTCGATGCTTGTAGCAACGAATCCCGCCTAAAAAGCCAGTTTCATGCCCTTCCCAAGCAGTAAAAGGTAACAAGTGACGCATTTGTGTTCATTTTGCGCCTTGCAAAAGTCTTGTGATGACTGAAAAGTGATAAATATCCCCATCAGTTATCAAAAAATTAAGGACATCCATGTTTTCCTTAGTCAAGCAAAGTGTCGCCGGGCTGCAAATCCTGTTTGTCGCCTTCGGCGCCATGGTTTTGGTGCCCCTGCTCACCGGACTGAACCCCTCCATGGCCCTGCTTGGCGCCGGTGTGGGCACCCTGTTGTTCCAGCTCTGCACCCGCCGCCAGGTCCCGATTTTCCTCGGTTCCAGTTTTGCCTTCATCGCTCCCATCATCTACGCCACCCAGACCTGGGGATTGCCATCCACCATGTTTGGCCTGTTTGCCGCCGGTTTCATGTATTTCATTCTGGCTGCGCTGATCCGGGCAAAAGGGATGGGCTTTGTGCACAAATTGCTGCCGCCCGTGGTGATTGGCCCGGTGATCATGGTGATCGGTCTTTCTGTGGCGCAGGTTGCCTGCAACATGGCGATGGGCCGCGCCGGCAGTGAGCAGGTGGTTCCTGCGGGGACTGCGCTGACGCTGGCCGGTATCTCGCTGGCGGTCACCCTGATTGCAGCTGTGTTCTGCAAGGGGTGGATCAAGCTGATCCCCATCCTGTGCGGCGTGATTGCCGGTTATGTCTCGGCTGTGTTCATGGGCCAGGTGAGTTTCGATGGCATGGTGAACGCCCCCTGGTTGGCGCTACCCCACTTCGAAACCCCGGAGATCAACTGGGCTGCTGCGTTGTTCATGTTGCCGGTAGCCATCGCCCCCTGTATCGAGCATATCGGTGGCGTGTTGGCGATTGGTGGCGTGACTGGCAAGGATTATACCAAGGATCCGGGTTTGCACCGTACGCTGGCCGGTGACGGCATCGGCGTCTGCTTCGCCGGTTTCATCGGTGGCCCACCCGTGACCACCTACGCCGAAGTGACCGGTGCCGTGATGATCACTCGCAACTTCAATCCGGTCACCATGACCTGGGCAGCCGTGTTTGCCATCATTCTGGCCTTCTTCGGCAAGTTCAATGCGCTGCTCACCTCCATCCCGATGCCGGTGATGGGCGGTATCATGCTGCTGCTGTTCGGATCCATCGCTGCCATCGGTCTCAAGACGCTGGTGGAATCCAAGGTGGATCTAGGACTGTCACGCAATATCGCCATCGTCGCAGTGACTCTGACCGTCGGTGTCGGTGCGCTGGAGATGAAGATTGGCGACTTCGCGCTGGCCGGCGTTGGCCTGGCCTCTGTTGCCGCCATCCTGCTCAACCTGATCCTGCCTGCGCACTCCGAAGAGGGTGTGATGGACGCGGCCAAGGATTGAGTTCCACCAGACGTTCATTGTTAATTTGGAGAAGGCCACCTCGCGGTGGCCTTCTCATTTTCGGGTATCTAGCGCCACTTTTTGGCTCGGCGGAGCTCATCTGGAATCTAATTTGGAAGCAGATGAGGGGGTTAGCATTCTCATTTGACGTATCTCTTTTCGTGACCTTAGCTAAAGGACAGGTTTGGCTCTGAGGTCTCCTCGAGCAGTATGGGAAAATGGATGTTGGCGTTTTCTATCATTTCTCTCCCAGACCCCTGTCATAAAACGATGCGCTTTTTCTTTGCCACGGCGCTGTTGTATGGCAGAGGCTTATCCGCCTCACTCCGCACTCCCCTTATGCTGCCCTGGCATGTTTCCACCTCGATTTGTTGTGAGCCTCCCTCGCCGGTTGCGTTTCGTTGCGCACAGGCAAAATCCGGATCTGTTTGCTGCTGCACATGGGTGGGCGGCGAGCCGTGAAAGCCGGCATGACCCCAGCGGGTCAGACGTGCACCGCCATTGGTAACGGCGGATGTTCAGGGATGAATGGCAAGCAAAGCGAGGTTGCAATGAACTATCAACTGCTGTGGAAAAGTGCAATTTTTTCAGTCTCTTCCATGATGGCGATAAGCGCTGTTCAGGCTGCGCCACTGAACGTGATGACCGAGGATTACCCGCCATTCAACATGCAGGGGGAGGGGGGCAAGATTATCGGGCTGTCGACCGAGGTGGTCGAAGAGCTGTTCAAGCGTGCTGGAGTCGAATACAAGCTGACCCTGATGCCCTGGAAACGGGCGTACGAAGATACCCTCGGCACCCCCAATACCGCCCTCTACTCCACGACCCGCACTCCGGAGCGGGAAGCGCTGTTCAAGTGGGTCGGGCCGCTGGTCAATAACAACTGGGTGTTTTTCTCCAGTTCGACCGCCAATATCACGGTCAAGTCGCTGGAAGATGCCAAGCAGTATTCGGTGGGTGGCTATAACGGTGATGCGGCCGCCGAATATCTCAAGGCCCAGGGATTTGCCAAGTTGCAACTGGCGGCCAACGATACCGCCAACGTGAAGAAACTGGAGGCAGGTCGCATCGATCTATGGGCAACCGGCCAGTATCTGGCGCCCTATCTGGCCAGCAAGGAGAAGGTGGCCTCACCCAAGCCGGTCTTCGTGTTCAAGGAAACCCAGATGAGCTTGGCGTTTAACAAGGATACGCCCGATGAGCTCATCACCAAGCTCAATGAGATCCTCGCTGCCATGAAGGCGGATGGCACCATCGACAAGATCAATGCCAAGTACCAGTAACAGTACCAATAGCAAGTGCCGCTCAATGGCACTACGCCGGCTGCCGTAAAACCGGGAGGAAACCATGGATTGGAAAAGTCTGACGTTCAGGATTGCCGTGTTGACCTCCCTGTCGGTGAGTCTGCTACTGGTGTTGTTTGGCGCTTACAACTACCACGCGGTCAGGGCGGAGAGCTACAGCAAACAGAGTGTGCTGGTCGAACAGGCCATCGGCCGGTTGCAGCTCTCCCTGCCCGGCCCGCTGTGGAATTATGAATCGGCCTTCATCGAGGCATCACTAAAGTCCGAGCTGGCGGCCGATATCCTGAGTGCTTTGCTAGTGCTCAACAAGGACAAGCTGGTAGCCGGGTTTGCCCGTGACTCGGCGGGGAGCATTGCCCCTGTGACAACCATGCCTGCCGATACTGCTGCCTATGGGGGATATGATCTGGTCTATGACGACAGCGGCCAGAAAAACACCGTGGCCCGATTGCTGGTGCAAACCAGTGATGCCGCCATTCAGGCCCAACTGCGCCAGCAGTTGATCACCACCGTCTGGCAGATCCTGGTGCTCGATCTCTGCATCATCGCGTTGCTGATGGTGCTGATTCATCGCAATGTGCTCAGGCCGCTCCATCAGATGAATCAGGCGGTGTTTGATCTGGCCAAAGGAGAGGGGGATCTGACCCGGCGTCTGAAGATCAGCCGTCAGGATGAGATGGGCGCGCTGGCCACCAACATCAACCACTTTATTGCCAAGTTGCAGGAGATGGTGGCGGAGATCAACGAGCTCTCTGCCGGTGTGTTGCAAACCGCCGAACTCTGTGACTCCCTCTCGGCAGATACCCGGGTAGGCAGTGACGCCCAGCAATCCGAGCTGGATCAGGTCGCCACCGCCATTACCGAAATGAGTCAGGCTGTGCAGGAAGTGGCTGGTAACGCGGTGAAAACCTCTGGCGCTACCGATGAGGCCAACCTCTATGTGGAGCAGGGTTACAATCTGGCGGGCCATGCCAATGAGGCCATCCATCAACTGGTGGGGGAGGTGGAGCGAGTCGCCACCCTGATGCGCACCCTTTCGACCGAAAGCAGCAGCATTGGCACCATCATCGAAGTGATCAACGGTATTGCCGAGCAGACCAATTTGCTTGCCCTCAACGCGGCCATCGAGGCGGCGCGGGCGGGTGATCAGGGGCGCGGTTTTGCGGTGGTGGCGGATGAGGTGCGCACCTTGTCGGGCCGTACTCGCCAGTCGACGGAGGAGATCAGTGCCAGTATCAAACGGTTGCAGCAAGCGACCCAGAATGTCGGGGCCGGAATGCAACAGAGTCAGGAGAAGGCATCCCGCGCCGGAATCGAGGCGGCAGATGTGCAGATATCGGTGGAGAAAATTAAAAATCAGGTCAGCCTGATCCGCGAGATGAACATGTATATCGCCCAGGCATCGGAAGAACAACACTCGGTGGCAGAGGCGGTCAGCCATAGCGTCAACCGGATTGCGACGCTCAACAGCGAGAGTGCGGCCAGAGTGGCAAAGGTTGCCGAGGCCAGCAGCGATCTGCGGCAGCTGTCGGCCCAACTCGACACCCTCCTCAAGCAGTTTCGGGTCTAGTCAGTTCACTTCGCCCCGTTGGAGCATCCTGCGGGGCAGGTAAGGTTCCCTTTATTGTGAGGCGCTGCGAGATGTCGTGAGGGGCAAGGGGCCTTGTCCTGCAGCGCTTTTCGTCATGCCCATGTCACTGTTCAGCTGAGATTGGCGTGACCGCGATAGGCGAAACTCGCAGCATCATGCTCTGCCCGATACGCAGTCCGACAGCGCTGGACGCATATTTTCATTTTCCCCGCTCATGCCTGCCTGCATCTATTGTGCCGCTGATCTCGACCCTTTAGAATTTCGTTTAATTACAGCGAGTCCTGAGCCGCCATCTGGCTTTATCAGGTGTGGAATCCCATCTTCTTCATGATGAATGCAAATAACAGGTGGTTGGTATGACGGGGGTTGCGCCAGGCAATAACATATCAGCCTATCACTTCGGTGATTATGTCTTTGATGTCAAAAGGCGAGAGCTGATCTTCTGTGCCGACAAGGACAACTTGCAAAGCGCCCGGGTGGTGCGCTTGTCATCCGCAGAGAGCCTCATTTTCAGCTATCTGCTCGATCACCATGACGAGGTGTGCGACAAGGATTTGTTGCTCGATATCGGCTGGTTGGGTCGCCCCATCAGCCCCAACTCACTGAACGTGGCCATCGCCAATATTCGTCGCCACTTCACTTCATCCCCCCAGACGCTGGATATCAGAAGTACCCCGAAAAAAGGGTACTCCCTGCATCTGAACTGCAAGATGAAGAGCTATTACGGCAAGGCATTGCCAACAGAGAGTGAGCCCTTGCCCGAGCCGATGAGCGAGCCCATGCCTGCAGCGGCTGCGCAGCCACCATCGCCATCACCAAGCTCCGACCACGAGGTCATCATAGAGTCTGCTGCTCCCCGTTCTTTTGGTGAGCGCGCCAAACTTGCCTTTCTCAGCGGTATCGGGCGGCCAATGCTGGCAAGGGGCCTGATATACGTCAATCTGCTACTGGTTGTGCTGGTGGCGTTTGTCGCCAGCTATCTCCATTTCGAGTGGCTCCATGTGCACTGCACCGACTCGCCGACCGGCGTTGTTTGCCAGATGGAGGCACGGAGCGATGTGCCACCAGTCAAACCAGCATCGCTGGTGCTGGTCTCCGGCCACCAGGTTCGCGTGCTCTCCTATAAAGAGCTCGAAAAAACGCTGTAAGGGATCTCTGATGAAACGAACACTGAAAAATACCTTGCTGCTGTTGCCACTGTTTGTCGTGCTGTTGTTTGTGGTCGGGATGTTTATCAACAGTCTGGGCTGCCATTACGACCTGAAAATGTCGGCCAATGGAGTCAACTATCACGGGGTGTGCCGCTGGGGCAAAATCACCGTAATCGAAGAGGAGGAGGCGACCAGGGAGAAGTGGCGGGTGACCGGTTTTCAACTGACCTTCTTCAACCAGCTTGTTTACCTCATCGACAGTCGTACCCAACTGCATGAGTCGGGTAACGATGACTCCTATCTCAATGAGTACAACCTGATCCAGTCGCAATATGCGCTGGTCAACTATGCCTGGGTGCCGCTGACCGAAAACAAGGTGGCAATTTTCCAGCGCGATCCGGTGCATGAGGTCGTGATTGCCCAGCGAGATGGCTGGTTCGATCTCTATCGCTGGTTCTTCCCCCCGGCACCGCTGGTGCCTGTTCAGCCGCAAAGCGCAGGTGCCGGGCGTCCCGCTAGTTTCTAAATAACTTGCACCAGGGGCCGGTGACCTCGCAGTGGCCTGTCTCATCACTGTTTTGCCAGTCCAGCCGATGGTAGAAGGCTACTGCCGCCGTGTTGCGGGTCGCAACCTTGAGCGAGCCGTGCGGTGAATCAGCAAGGCCCCGCTCCAGCAGGGCGCGCCCTATCCCCTGACCGTGCCAGTCGCTTGACACATAGAGGTGATGGACGAAGTGGTCGGGCTGCCAGATGGCGATAAAGCCGCAGATATTGCCCCCCTGCTCGGCGACCCACACCTGTTCACCTTTGGTCTGCACCTCGAAATCCTCGAGTTGGAAACGGGCGGGATCAACCCAGTGAAAGGTGTTGCGGCGGCTCTTTAAAAACAGCCGGGCCAGTTGGGGAATGTCGTGTTCTTCCATGAGCCGGATCATGATGCCCTCCCGGATCAAGCCAATGTTCATTGAGGCAGCTGCACAGCGGCAGGTTAATCGATGCAAATGACAAGGGTGTGATTAAGCACTGTCCATTGTATTTGCCATGGGGCTATACTGCCGGAGTCCCTTGTATGGATGGCTTGAGGATCGCTGATTTATGGACAATAAACTGATTGAAGGCAACATTTTTGTTCCGGCGCACATAGACGATGTCTGGCACGCCTGGACTACCGAAAGCGGTCTGCGCAGTTTTCTGGCTCCCGAATGTTTGATGGTGGCCGAACCGAATGGTCCTTTCGAGATCTACTTCAGGCCTGATGCCCCATTGGGTGAACGTGGCAGTGAAGGGTGCCGGGTCATGGCCGTCATGCCCTATGACCTGCTCAGTTTCAGCTGGAATTTCCCGCCCAGCCTACCCCATATCCGCCAGCAAAAGACCCAGGTTTGCCTGCGCTTTGTGCCGGAAGGGCAGGGCACTCGCCTCTACTTCCTCCAGAGCGGTTGGGCCAATGATCCGGATTGGGATCAGGGTTATGCCTATTTTCGGGAAGAGTGGCTGGAGACCAGCCTGCCACGGTTGCAGTACCGTTTTACCCACGGTCCCATCGACTGGAACAATCCGCCAGACAAGGCGCAGTTGAAGGCGCTGGCCCAGTAATCCCGGATATCAGACGTAAAAAAAACCGGCCAAAAGGCCGGTTGAAACAGTTCAGGCTTGTCAGGTGACAAACGTATCCAGCGGATGAGAGTCGCTTTCCACTCCTTGTGAAGCACAACACTCTTGGTTACGTGCGGCTACTTTATGCCATTCACACTGAATCGAGGCTGAACCATGGATGATCCCGCCTCGTTCCCCTCTTCAATCAGATAGTGATCCCCATCGACTGGCGCAAGTAAGCGCCCGCACCGAGCAGCCCCGGCCCTTCATGGGTGATCAGAAACACCGGGATCTCCTTGAGGTAGGACTTGAAGCGCCCCTTGTCTTCAAAGGCGACCCGGAAACCGGAACCGGTAAAGAACTCCTGGAAGCGCGGCACTATGCCACCTGCGATATAGACGCCGCCAAAGGTACCCATATTGAGGGCCAGATTGCCGGCAAAGCGGCCCATCAGCACGCAGAACAGGCTCAAGGTGCGACGGCAATCGAGGCACTCCCCGGCCAGTGCGCGCTCGGTAATGTCTTTGGGGGCAAACGGCTCTGGCTCACGGCCATCGGATTTCACCAGCCCGCGATAGAGATTGACCAGACCCGGGCCGGAGAGGAAACGCTCTGCCGAGACATGGCCCAATTCGCCTCGCATTACTTGCAGTACCGCATCTTCCTCTTCGGTGTTGGCAGCAAAATCCACATGACCACCTTCACCCGGCAGGCTCAGCCACTGCTCACCCGCCTTGACCAGATGGGCGACCCCAAGGCCGGTGCCCGCACCATAGATGGCGATGGACTTGCCCGCTACCGGCGCGGCGCCGCCCAGCTGGATGCGATCCGATTCAGCCAATACCGGCACCGCCATCGAGACGGCGGTAAAGTCGTTGATCACTTGCAGGCGTGCCAGCCCGAGATTGCTCTGCATCTCGCTGATGGAGAACTCCCAGCTGTGGTTGGTCATAGCGACCCAGTCACCGTTGATGGGGCAGGCGATGGCGATGCAGGCTTCAGCCACCTGAACCTTGTGTTCCTCCAGATAGAGGCGTACCACGGCTTCAAGGCTGGGATGGGCCAGACCTGAGTAGGTCTTTGCCTGAGAGATAGTACCGGTGGCCAGCTCACACAGGGCCAGACGCGCATTGGTGCCGCCGACATCGCCGACCAGAGCATGGGTATGCTGCATAACAACTCCTTCGTTACAGGATGGGGACGACTCTGGTGTCCCTAGATTATTGTTGGATTATGACGGCCCATTCTATCCGAGCTCGTGCTCACTCACCCGCCGGATCGATACAAACGTGCGCCTGCTCACAGTGTTGTTGCTTTGCAACATTTGTAAGCGCTTTCATGGCAAGGTGACGTTTTGTAACGAAAAGTACGAAATAATTAGAGATGAGTCATACTTTGTATGGCAGGCGTTAGTTGCGATAACCGCTTGTCTTGTATAGTCCTTAGCTTGAATGGAAACTTGCTTAGCCGTAGATTGAGTGCAAAGACACTGAAGCTAAATTACAAAAACGCCTGGTGGTGATGATGAATACCCTTGATAAAATTACGAACAACTTGGAAAGTTTCAGTAAATCAGAACGCAAGGTTGCCGAGGTGATCCTGGCGTCTCCCCAGACCGCCATCCACTCCAGCATCGCCGCTCTGGCCAAGATGGCCGACGTCAGTGAACCGACCGTCAACCGCTTTTGCCGCCGTCTCGATACCAAGGGCTTTCCTGATTTCAAACTCCATCTGGCCCAGAGCCTGGCCAATGGCACCCCTTACGTAAATCGTCATGTAGAAGCGGAAGATGGGCCGGATACCTATACCGCCAAGATCTTCGAATCCACCATGGCCTGTCTGGATGCCGCCAAAAACAGCCTGGATATCTCTGCCATCAACCGCTGCGTCGATATCCTGACCCAGTCCAAGAAGATCAGCTTCTTCGGCCTTGGCGCCTCCTCCGCCGTTGCCCGCGATGCCCAGAACAAATTCTTTCGCTTCAACATTCCGGTAGTGAGCTTTGACGATATCGTCATGATGCGCATGAGCTGCATCAACAGCAGCGAAGGGGATGTTGTGGTGCTGATCTCCCACACCGGTCGCACCAAGGCGCTGGTCGAAATCGCCGCGCTGGCTCGCGAGAACGACGCCACCGTGATCGGCATGACCGCCAAGGACTCCCCTCTGGCCCGCGAGTGCAATCTGGTGCTATCCATGGATGTGCCGGAAGATACCGATGTCTATATGCCGATGGCATCCCGCATCGCCCAGCTGGCGCTGGTGGATGTGCTGGCGACCGGTTTTACCCTGCGCCGGGGGATGAAATTTCGCGAAAATCTGAAGAAAGTAAAAGAGGGATTGCGCGAATCCCGCTTCGAAACCCCGCACTCTTCCTGAACCGTTGGGGGCTCCGGCCCCCGACTGTCTATGCCACCCGCCTTGGTGTAGTATTGTAATTTAATAACAAAAACCACCCAGATGGTTTGCAAACGGGTGCATCGAGCCATGGGCTTGATGGGGCAGAATCTCAAGTCATATCAACTTCATATTGGAGTCTTTCATGCCTAGACGTACAAAGATTGTAACCACACTCGGTCCGGCTACCGACCGCGAAGGGATCCTCGAAGGGATCATCCGCGCCGGGGCCGACATGGTGCGGATGAACTTCTCTCACGGCACTGCTGAAGACCATATCCTGCGCGCCAATCAGGTGCGTGACATTGCTGCCAAGCTCGGTCGTCACGTCGCCATCATGGGTGATCTGCAAGGCCCGAAAATTCGTGTTTCCACTTTCAAGGATGGCAAAATCTATCTGGCCATCGGTGACAAGTTCATTCTCGACGCGGCACTCGGCAAGGGTGAAGGTTGCCAGGAGCAGGTTGGCATCGATTACAAGAGCCTGCCAGACGATGTGGTTCAGGGCGACATCCTGCTGCTGGACGATGGCCGTGTGCAGCTGAAGGTCGAGCAGGTTGAAGGCACTCGCATTCACACCACGGTGACCGTGGCCGGGCCGCTCTCCAATAACAAGGGCATCAACAAGAAAGGGGGCGGTCTCTCCGCTCCGGCCCTGACCGAGAAAGACAAAGAAGACATCAAGACTGCTGCCCGTATGAACGTGGACTATCTGGCGGTCTCCTTCCCCCGTTGTGGCGATGATCTGCGCTACGCCCGCGAGCTGGCCCGCGAAGCCGGTTCCAATGCCAAGATCGTGGCCAAGGTTGAGCGCGCCGAAACCGTCGCCACCGATGAGGCGATGGAAGACATCATCCTCGGTTCCGATGCCGTGATGGTCGCCCGTGGCGATCTGGGAGTCGAGATCGGTGACCCCGAGCTGGTTGGCGTACAGAAGAAGCTGATCCGCCATTCCCGTCGTCTCAACCGTGTGGTGATCACCGCGACCCAGATGATGGAATCGATGATCAATGCGCCGCTGCCGACTCGTGCAGAGGTCATGGACGTGGCCAACGCCGTGCTGGATGGTACCGATGCGGTGATGCTCTCCGCCGAGACTGCCGCCGGTCAGTTTCCCATCGAGACAGTGACCTCCATGGCGAGCGTCTGTGTCGGTGCCGAGAAGCATCCGAGCCTGAACGTCTCCAACCACCGCATGAGCTACACCTTCACTTCCGTTGAAGAAGCTGTAGCCATGTCCACCATGTATGCAGCCAACCACCTGGAAGGGGTGAAGGCGATCGTGGCACTGACCGAGTCCGGCACCACTCCGCTGCTGATGTCCCGTATCAGCTCCGGTCTGCCGATCTTTGCCATGTCTCCCCACAACAAGACCCTGGCCTGGACCAATCTCTACCGTGGCGTCACCCCGGTGATGTTTGACGGTGACGAGACCAAACCGGTCTACGAAGTGTGCCGCGATGCGCTGGCCGTGCTCAAGGAGAAGGGGCTGCTGCAGAGCGGCGACATGGTGCTGCTGACTCACGGTGACAAGATGGAAACCGTGGGTAGTACCAACACCTGCAAGGTGATGATGGTCGAATAAGCCCGTCCGGTTTTACTGTGCTTAACAAGGCTGCTCCTCTTTGATGAGCAGCCTTTTTGTTAACCGCTGTCGGGCTGTGGCGGTATAAACAGGACTCAATGATTGCTTAACCGGATTCCCTTCCGATAATGCGGGAGTGATTTTCAGCGGGTAGCCTGTTGTAGTTGATCGCCCCAGGTAACCCAGACACTCGACAATACGGGAGTGAAAAAATGAACAAGCGTAACTGGTTGCTGGCCTTGTCACTGAGTCTGGCCTTCTCACCCTGTTATGCCGACTGGGCCAAGCTCAAGGCCGCAGCGTCCGATCTCGGAGCGGCAGTGAGCGAGACCAGCAAGGAGGTGTGGCAGGATGTCAGCGATTTCTCCAAGAAGAGCTGGGCTTCCATCTCTGCATGGGGTGAAGAGGCGTTCAATACCGCCGGGGTCTGGACCGACAAGAGCATCGCGACCGGCAAGGAGTGGCTGAAGGCAGCCGACAAGGAGCTCAACGAGATGCTCAACCCCAAGACGGCGAAAGAGGCGAGGATCGCGATCAATACCATGGCCGACACTGCGCTGATCCGGTTGTTCAACGAGCAGCCATCAGCCAAGTTGTTGTTTGACAAGGCTTATGGTTATGCGGTGTTCGATTCGCGCAAGTTCTCCCTGATGCTGCATACCAATCAGGGGGCCGGGGTGGCAGTCAATCGCAAAACCGGCAAGCACACCTATATGAAGATGTTTGGTGCGGGTCTGGCGGCAGGGATTGGTGGCAAGTTCTATCAGCAGGTGATCCTGTTTGAAGACAAGGCCAGATTCGATGCCTTCGTGACCCAGGGGTGGGAGGCCACTTCCGAAGTGGGCGTGGTGGCCGGCAAGGAGAGCGCCGAGCTTACCGCCAAATACAATGGCGGCATGGCCATCTACCAGATTGGTGAGAAGGGCCTGCTGCTCGATGCCAATATCTCCGGCTCCAAGTACTGGATTGACAAGGACCTGACTGAAACGAGCCGCTAATCACGCTGTTATCGGTTGCTCACTGCACACCATGCGTTTGTCGTGATCTTGCCAACAGGCCCGCAATGCGGGCCTGTTTGTTCTCTCGGTGTCAGTGGGCTGAATAGACCTGCTTGCCCTTGAACATGGTCCAGAGCACCTTGGTCTCCTTGAGCTCTTCGCTTGCTACCTGTTCCAGATTGCGATCCAGCAAGATCAGGTCAGCACTCTTGCCCGCGCTGATGGAGCCAATCTCTTTCTCCCGTCCAATTACCTTGGCGGCGCTGAGGGTATAGGCTTGCAAGATGGCCTGACGGCTGATCTGCTCGCTGGCGGGGGGCAGCAAGCCAAGCTCCCCTTGACGAGTGATCGCGGTATACATGGCGAGGAAAGGGTTGGGGCTGGAGACCGGCCAGTCACTGGCACCGGCGATAATGGCGCCGCTTTGCAGCAAGCTGCCTGCCGGATAGAGGCGGGCCAGCAGTGCCGGGGGCACTTTTCCTTCAAGCAGCAGGGTGGTCGCCACGTTTTTACCGGCCCACAAGAGTTGCATCGATGCGGCCACATTGAGCGGTTTGAAACGGGCAATGCTGGCCGGGCTCACCACCTCCAGATGGGTGATGCTGTGCAGCAGGCGGTGATCCCGATTGTGGGCCCGGGCATAGGCGATGGCATCAAGGGATTCACGGACGGCCCGATCGCCGATGGCATGAAAGTGAGCGATAAGTTGATGGGCATCCGCGCTGCGGATCAGCTCGTTGAAACGCTGCTTGTCCAGATCGTCCTTGCCGCTGTAACCGGGACGGTTGAGGTAGGGCTCGCTCAACTTGGCGGTCTGGGATGGATACTCGATGACACCATCTTGCAGGATCTTTATCCCCACCAGTTTCACGTCCGGGGCATCTTGAAACTGCTGTCGCAGCGCCAATATATCATCAATGATGGCGGGTGATGCATGTATCCCCACCAGTGCCAGTGCGGATACATGTCCGGTCAGCTTGCCTTCCCGGGAGAGCATGCTGTACGCCGGCAGCAGGCCGGTATCGCGGCGATCCGGCTCGGCGTTGAAGATGGGCGCAAGGGGGCGAATGTTGCTGATAGGGTCCATCCAGGCGGTAATGCCCACCTGATTGAGTTGTTTGGCGGCGGTCATGATGGCACTGGCAATCGTCTCGTCGCTGACGGGGGGCAGCGCCTTGAGAATGGCATCCCAGCCGCCTTCCGAGGCAAAGCCATTGAGCTTGCCGGATGGGGTGAGGCCAAAATTGCCTTTCAGCGAAGCATAACGACCGTCAAGGGTGTCGGCATCAATGCCAGCCTTGCGCAGCATGGCCTGATTGGCCCAACCGGTGTGGGCATCCGAACCGGCAAGCACTACCGGGATCTGCCGGTATTGCGGGCCATTGAACACCTGATCGAGCAGGGGAAGCTGATGCCAGTAGTCGAGGGATACATTGCTGTATAGCTCTACATCGCCCAGTGTCAGGCGGGGATCATCCTTGCTGCGGGTCAGAAATTGCTGCACCTGCTCAACCTCACTCATGGCGTCAGGAAAGTTAACCGTCATCCCCTGAAAACCGGCAAATGCCGCATGAACATGGCTGTCGATGAGCCCCGGCATCAGGTACTTTCCTTTCAGATCAAGACGCTTGGCATGGTTGCCGAGGCGGGCGCTGACCTCCTGATAGCTGCCGACTGCCACTATCTTTTTACCTTCAATGCCGACCGCTTCCGGGTGAGGGTTCGCCGGATCACCACTGTAGATGGTGCCGCCAAAGATCAGCGTCTGGCTCTGTGACTGGGCATTGGCGGCAGCGGGAAGCGTCACCAGCAGGCTGGCGAGAAACAGCGTTTTGATATTCATGGGCATGACTCCGTCGCTTCGGTGCCCGAAGGCACCGAAGTGGGTAAATGGAAATGAGGTATCGGCTTATCGGTTGATCAGCGGGATACAGATATCAAACACGTAATGATCCCGGTCGGGGTCCGTGCCTGCGTGGTATTGCTCGTAACACGGGCGATCGTCGCAGTTCAGCCCTTGGCCCACTACCCAGCGAAACGCCGTCTCCCAGCAAGCGACCAGTTGATCGCCGCGAGCGATAAACTGACAAACCGCATAGGGTCCCGCGGCGATGGTCTGGGTGGTTAACTGGCGCCCAGCGGGGATCTCTGGCCCCAGCTCGATGCAGACGTCAGTACGGCAACGGGTCTCATCGGTGATATCGGGGATATCCCAATAGAGACTCAGGGTACCCGCCGGTGTCATCGCCTCGTCTGAGGCGAACAGCGCGAGCAAATCCCGATGAGCTTGCTCGCAGGTCTCTTTGCCATAGGGGCCCAGGCGGCGCATGTACGCCACACGCCGGGTGGGCATCTGCCTGACGCTTGCCCCCTGCAACAGACCCGGGTGTTCGGTGACCGGGTGCATGACCAGGCCATCATAGGTGTCAAAGGGAAGGGGATCGTTTCCAATCTTGCTTTTCCAGTTTCCCCCCTGCTGCTGGCGGTATTCCGAGGGGCTCATGGCGAAGTGCAGGCGAAAGGCCTTGGCGAAATTCTGCGAGCTGGAGAACCCGGCGGCCAGTGCGAGGGTGGTGATATCGCTCTGGGGGGAGGCGAGCAAGCGACGGGCAGCACGTTCCATACGCAGGCGCCGGGTAAATCCGGCAATGGTTTCGCCGACCATCGTCTTGAAAATACGGTGGAAGTGGAAGGTGGAGATGGCCGCCGCCGCTGCGACCTCATCCAGGCTCGGATTGTCATCCAGATGGTGGCTGATGTAGTCCATCGCCTTGAACACGGGTTTGCGATAATCCAGAGCGGACTCCTTGCCAGCCAGCAAAAGTGGGCGTCAGAGTCGGATTTAATCAGAGCCACCTGCCGTTGTCGAACCCGTCCGGCCTGGTCTGGCCACTCATCCGCATCGCGCTTTTAACGCATTGGCACTCTAATTGCTTGTTGCATGCCAGCGTCAATGATTTGTCTGGGGATGGAAAATGGAAATTAGTGCAAGCAGCCTGATGCAAGAGATGCAGGCGCTCAAGATCGAAGCAGGCGCAACGCCGCTGGCACAACCCGGTCGTCAGGTAACCTCCGACTTTGGTCAGCTGCTGCAACAGGCGCTTGGCAACGTCAACGAGCTGCAAGGGGCCGCCAATGACCTGCGTACCCGTTTCGACATGGGCGACAAGTCGGTGGATCTGGCTGAAGTGATGATCGCGGGCCAAAAATCGTCCATCGCCTTTGAAGCCACGGTACAGGTGCGCAACAAGATGGTCGATGCCTACAAGACCATCATGAACATGCCGGTATAAGCGACGCCAATAAACCATGACGACTGAACATCATGAACATGTCAGCAATAAGGACATAAATCGTGGCTACTGACCAAAACGGCGATCTGCTGATAAACGATGAGGGCACTGCCGCCCTCGATGAAAATGAGCAGAAGAGTTCGGCGCTGGGCTTCCTGTCCAACACCGATGTGCTGCGGCAAATCACCCTGATCCTGGGGCTTGCCATCTGTCTGGCCATTGCGGTGTTTATCCTGCTGTGGGGCAAGGAGCCGGATATGCGCCCTCTTGGCACCTATACCACTCAGGAGCTGGTCAAGACCCTCGACTTCCTCGATCAGCAGAAGATCCCCTATGAGGTCGATGGCAAGAGCGTGCTGGTCAGTGCCGAGAACTTTGCCAGTATCCGGTTGGCACTGACCCGGGCCGGCCTCACCAATGCGGCCGATGTAGCCAATGGTGGAGAGGATATTCTGCTCAAGGACTCCAGTTTCGGTGTCAGCCAGCGGATGGAGGCCGAGCGCCTCAAGTTGAGTCGCGAGCGCCAGTTGGCGAGCGCCATTGAACAGTTCCAGAATGTGGCCAAGGCCCAGGTGCTGCTGGCCATCCCCAAAGATAACGTCTTTGCCCGCAACGAACGCAAACCCAGTGCCACCGTGGTGCTCAACCTGAAAGGGGCGGCGCTGGGGCAGGGGGAGGTGGACTCCATCGTCGATATGGTTGCCTCTGCGGTACACGGCCTTGAGCCGACCCGCGTCACCGTCACCGACCAGAATGGCCGCCTGCTCAACTCCGGCTCGCAAGACCCGATCTCGGCCCAGACTCGCAAAGAGTTTGCCATGCAGCAGAAGCAGGAGCTGGAGTACAAACAAAAAATTGACGCCATCCTGATCCCGGTGCTGGGGGCCGACAACTATACGGCGGAAGTGGATCTCTCCCTCGACTTCTCCCAGCAGGAGCAGACCCGCAAGACTTACAACCCTGACTTGCCTGCAGTGCGCTCCGAAATGACCATGGAAGAGAACAGCGCCAGCGGCAGCAACGGTGGTGTGCCCGGCGCCCTCTCCAACCAGCCCCCTGCCGCCTCCAATATTCCCGAGGAGGCGACCGGTGGTGATGGTGCCGGCGCTGCCGCTTCGGGCCGTTCCCGCAAAGAGGCAACCCGCAACTTCGAACTGGATACCACCGTCAGCCATACCCGTCGCCAGATGGGTGGCATTCGCCGCATGACCGTTTCGGTTGCCGTGGATTACAAAGCGGTACCCGGTGCCGACGGGGCCGTGACCCGTGAGGCGCGCACCCAGGCAGAACTCGATACATTGCGCCGTTTGCTGAGCGGTGGCCTTGGCTTTGATGTGACCCGTGGTGATACCCTTGAGGTGGTCGCGATTCCGTTCAATCGCCCAGAGCTGGATACCGTGGCCGAAGTGCCGCTCTACGATCAGCCCTGGTTCTGGCGTGCGGTGCGGATTGCCGCCTCGGTACTGGTGATCATCGTCTTGATCGTCACCGTGGTTCGCCCCATGCTCAAGCGACTGCTCTACCCGGATGCCAAACCGGAAGGGGAAGTGGATTTCGACAACCACACCGTACTGGGTGGCGACGACGAGTTGAGTCTGCTGTCAGCACAAGTCGAGAACGATCAGGTATTTGGTGTCCGTGATGGCCAGCTGAAACTGCCGGATCTGCACCGTGACGAAGACTTGCTCAAGGCGGTACGTGCGCTGGTGGCGAACGAGCCTGATCTGGCCGCTCAGGTCATTAAAGAATGGGTAACGAACAAAGATGCCTGAAGAAAAGAAGAGTCAAGTCACCGGCAATGACATTACCGACAGTCAGCGCCAGATCCTCGACCAGATGTCGGGGATGGAGATGGCTGCGGTGTTGATGCTCAGCCTCAATGAGGAGGATGCCGCCCAGATCTTCCGTCATCTCGAGCCCAAGCAGGTGCAGCGGCTCGGTATGTCGATGGCCTCCATGTCTGACTTCAGTCACGATCGGGTGGCGGCGGTGCACCGTCAATTCATCGACGATATCCAGAAGTACACCAACATCGGTATCGGCAGCGAAGACTTCGTGCGCAAGGCGTTGGTGGCGGCCCTTGGCGAGGACAAGGCGAGCAACCTGGTGGACCAGATCATTCTCGGTTCCGGCGCCCGCGGCCTCGATTCGCTCAAGTGGATGGATGCCCGTCAGGTGGCCAGCATCATCCAGAACGAACACCCGCAGATCCAGACTATCGTGCTCTCCTATCTGGAGCCGGAGCAGTCCGCCGAGATCCTGAGCCAGTTCCCGGAGCAGGTGCGCCTCGATCTGGTGATGCGTATCGCCAACCTCGAAGAGGTACAACCGGCGGCACTGCAAGAGCTGAACGACATCATGGAGAAACAGTTCGCCGGTGCGGCCGGTGCCCAGGCAGCCAAGATGGGCGGCCTGAAGGCTGCCGCCAACATCATGAACTATCTGGATACCAATATCGAAGGCCAGTTGATGGACTCCATCCGCGAGTCGGACGAAGAGATGAGCCAGCAGATCCAGGATTTGATGTTCGTGTTCGAAAACCTCATCGATGTGGACGATCGCGGCATCCAGACCATGCTGCGGGAAGTGCCTGGGGATCTGCTGCAACGTGCCCTCAAGGGCTCCGACGATCAGATGCGCGAGAAGATCTTCAAGAACATGTCCAAACGGGCGGCCGAAATGCTGGCGGACGATCTGGAGGCCATGGGGCCGATCCGGGTCTCCGAAGTGGAAGCGGCCCAGAAAGAGATCCTCTCCATCGCCCGTCGTCTGGCGGATGCTGGCGAAATCATGCTGGGTGCCGGTGGCGGCGAGGAGTTCCTCTAAGCCATGGCCCATAAACCGAATTGCGATGCCAAACCCGCATCAGGCAGTGGTGAGGAGCCGCGCAAAGCATGAACAACAAACTGCGTGGTTATGTGCGCCCCGAGGGCGATGATGCCCGGGTTGAGACCTGGGGCTGGCCCGAGATGGAGGTCGAGGTAGAGGCGGGAGCGCCTACCAATGCCCTCGGCTTGGCCCCTGACTGGTATCAGCAGGAAGAGGAGGTGGTGGAGCCGGAGCCCGAACAGGAGCCGACCCCCAGCATCACCGCCGAAGAGCTTGAAGCGATCCGTCAGGCCGCCTGGGAAGAGGGAATGGCTGAGGGGCGCGAGTCCGGTTATGCCAAGGGAATGGAAGAGGGCAAGCTGGAAGGATTGCAACAGGGCCACTCTGCCGGTCTCGAACAGGGGCGCGAGGAGGGGCTGGCTATGGGCCGCGAGCTGGTGGAGCAGGAGATCGCCCACTGGCAGGGGCTCGCCGCCCGCCTTGCCAATCCGCTTAACGAGCTGGATCAGGCGGTGGAGCAGCAACTGGTCTCGCTGGTGATGCAACTGGCCCGCGCGCTTATTCGTCACGAAGCCGAGACCTCCCCCCGCATTCTGCTGGAGGCGCTTAAAGAGGGGCTGGCCTTGCTGCCTGCCGCCGAACAGGGGGTGACTCTGATGTTGCATCCCGACGATATCGCGCGAATCGAACAGGCATTTGGCGCCGAAGAGTGCGCCAAGCGCCACTGGCGATTGCAGAGCGATCCCACCCTCTCCCCCGGTGATCTGCAACTGGCTACCGAGCTCTCCAGCATCGATCTGACCCTCTCCGGGCGCATCGATCAGTTGCTGCGCAATTTCTTGCGGGACAATGCGTCCCAGAAACCGGCTTCGCCGGACTCACGCCCATAACCGATGCCGGACGTTGCCGTCCGGCTGCACTTTTTAGCTCTCAGGAGGCCAGATGAGCGGCTCGCTACTGAACCGGTTGCAAGGGTACAAGGTACGCGACAGCGCCCCCAAACCGCCTGTCGCCGGCAAATTGACCCGGGTGGTGGGGCTGACCCTCGAAGCCATCGGCTGCCGTGCCGCCATCGGTGCCCTCTGCCGCATCGATACCCTTGATGGGACGCTGGAGGCTGAAGTGGTCGGTTTTTCTGGCGATCGTCTCTATCTGATGCCGAGCGAGCAGCTCAAGGGGGTGATCCCCGGTGCCCGGGTGGTGCCCATCACCGAAGAGCACGGCATTCCGGTCGGCATGAACCTGCTAGGTCGAGTCATCGACGGCATCGGCCAGCCACTCGATGGGCTCGGCCCCATTCTCTCCTCCCAGACCGTGCAGTTTGCCCAGCACCGTATCAACCCGCTCTCTCGCCGCCCGATCCATCAGCCGATGGACGTGGGGGTACGCGCCATCAATGCCGTGCTGACGGTGGGGCAGGGCCAGCGGATGGGGCTGTTTGCCGGTTCCGGTGTCGGTAAATCGGTGCTGCTGGGCATGATGACTCGCGGCTCGGTGGCGGATGTGGTGGTGGTCGGCCTCATCGGTGAACGGGGCCGGGAAGTGAAAGAGTTTATCGAAGACATTCTGGGAGAGGAGGGGCGTGCCCGCTCCGTGGTGGTGGCGGCTCCTGCCGACGCCTCGCCGCTGATGCGGCTCAAGGGGTGTGAAACGGCGCTGGCCATTGCAGAATATTTTCGCGATCAGGGGCTCAACGTGTTGCTCTTGATGGACTCTCTTACCCGTTATGCCCAGGCCCAGCGTGAGATCGCGCTGGCGGTGGGCGAGCCGCCGGCGACCAAGGGCTATCCACCGTCGGTATTTGCCAAATTACCGGCGCTGGTGGAGCGGGCGGGCAACGGCAGTGACGGCCAGGGCTCCATCACCGCCTTCTTCACCGTCCTGACCGAGGGGGATGACCTGCAAGATCCCATTGCCGATGCGGCGCGGGCGATCCTCGATGGCCACATAGTTCTGTCGCGTGAGCTGGCCGATGCGGGCCACTATCCGGCTATCGATATCGAGAAGTCCATCAGCCGGGTCATGCCCATGGTCACTTCGCCGGAACATATGGATCTGGCGCGCACCCTCAAGCAGTTCTACTCCCTCTATCAGCAGAACCGGGATCTCATCACCATCGGTGCCTACAGTCAGGGTTCCGATCCGCGCATTGATCGCGCCATCATTCAAAAACCCTATCTGGATCAGTTCTTGCAGCAGGGGATGCGCGAGGTCATTCACTACGATGATGGCCTGCAAGCCTTGCAGATGGTGGCGATGCCATTGATGCGCTGATGATGGTCGGTAACAGAGAGGTCGACGATGAGTAAAGGGTTGGTATTGTTGGCCGACCGGCTGGTGGAGGCGGAGCAGCAGTGTGCGCTGGCGCTGGTGAAGGCACAGCAGGATCTCAAGCTGTTCATGGATCAGCAAAATGCCCTCAACCAGTACCGCCAGATCTATCACCAGCAGTGGACCGATCGCGGCCTGCAGGGGATTTCGCCTCAACAAAATACCCAGTATCACGCCTTTATCAACAAGCTCGAACAGGCAGCGACCCAGCAGTACGAAGGGGTGTTGCAGGTGCGTCAGGCGCTGGAACAGCGCCGTGAAGAGTGGCTAGCGGCCCAGCAGAGGCGCAAGGCGGTAGAGCTGTTACTGGAGAAGCAAGCGAGCCGCGAGCAGCAGAAAGCCCAGCGTCAGGAGCAGAAGATGCTGGATGAGTACGCCATGTTGCGACGCTTTCATCAATCTGGCCTGTAACTTGCTTTGATATGGACATTGTCGGCGGCCATCTCTTTGGGGGCCACCAGAATTCAGGGATCCCATCATGATGCAGACACTGTTGACACAAACGCCTTCGGCTCCGGCCAACGGGTTGGACAAAGCGCCTCTGAGCGGTTCCGTCGAGAGCAAAAGTATCGATGGGGGAACCGACAGCGACAGCAAGGGGGATTTCGCCACCCTGATTGCCAAGGCCCGGAACAGCGAGCAGGGCACCCCCGAAGCCACTCAGGGCGGTAACCATGTCCGATCAGCCAAATCTTTGGCGACCGAGAGCGCCTCTCCCAAAGAGGAGACCGGCAAGGAGCAGGATCCTGACGCCGACAACAAGGTGGAGGAGGTCCCTGCCACCGACTTTCTGCTGCGCCTGCAAGACTCCCTCAAGCTCGATACCTCGCTAGTGACTCCCCAGCTGGCGGTGGCGGCCCAACAGACCGCCACTGCGGTAGACGGCAATCCTTTGCCGCAAGAGGGTGAGCTGGAGGGGATTGCGCTTGATGAAAGCGAGCAGACCACAGCCGCAGCCAGGATTGCCCAACAGCTTGCTGGTCAGACCGGGGCGCAGTCGCCGCTGGCGACGACCGCCAACTCGACTTCAGAAACCACCGTATCCTCCTCAGCGGCGCGAGTGGTGGCGAAGGGCGATGCCTCTGCTGCCGCTCTCTCCTCTGAAGGTGAAGATGCAGCCACTACTGCGGATGGGCAGGCCGGGGAGAAAGCCTCTGCCAAGGGCGAAACCCTCGGGGCTGATGGCAAGCACACCAAGCCCCTCACGGGGGCCGAGCGAATGGCCCAGCTGGCCAAGGCGCTGCCGGTCGATGAGTCGGCAAGCACTGCCAAATCCGCTGAGTCTCTCGCTGCAAAAGAGGCTGGCGACAGCAAATCCGATCTCGCCGCCAGCAATGCTTTGACTAACAAGGGGCAGGCGACGCAAGCCGTGACTCAGGGGGCTGCGCTCAAGGCCTTCAGCGAGGGGCTCAAGCAGCCTGAGGCGGGCGCTGCAACCACTTCAGCAACTGCGGATGGAAGTGGGGTAGCTGGCAAGGGGGCAGAAAAGGGGGCCGCCGAGGGTAGCCAGCAGCAAGCCACCGCCGCTAATCAAGGTTCGGCGCCCGTGAGGACGGCGCAGAGTGCCGCAGAAAGTGCCGCAGCCCAGAGCAGCGTAACGACAAATGCGACGGCTCAGAGCGATAGTGCTGCCGCCCCCGTGATGGTGGCGCCGCAGCAGGTGTTGGCACAGGCTGAATCTCAGGGGCCGCAAGCGCCGCTGTCGACTATTTCAGCCGGCATCAAGCAGATGGAAGTGACCGGCACCGACGAGGTGCGTAAAGCGGTTGCGCTTGAGGTAAAACCGAAGGCCGATGAGGCGGAGAAGAGCCTGGTTGCGACGACATCTAGCAGTGAGAGCAGCCCGAGCCAGACCGTTCAGCATGGCCAGAACAGCCAGACTCAGCCACAGGTAGCCGATAGCCGGGCACCTGCCGCTGAGACGACGCTGCGCCGTGAGCCGCAGAATTTACCCCATTTGAAACTGGCCAGTCAGGAAGCGCCTGCCGAATTGCACCAGAAGGTCAATGTAATGCTGGCCGAAAAACTGCAACAGGCGGAAATTCAGCTCGACCCCCTCGGCCTTGGCAAGATGAAGATCCAGATCCAGATGGGAGCCGACAGCCAGGCCAACGTCCATTTTGTGGTACAACATGGACAGACCCGCGAGATGCTGGAGCAGGCGATGCCCCGGCTGCGTGACATGCTGGCAGGGCAGGGGATCCAGCTTGGTCAGACGCAGGTGCAGCAGCAGTCGCAACAACAGCAGCAACAGGGCCAGCCCACTTTTAACGGGCAGGGTCAGCAGGGGCAGAGTAGTGGTCAGCCGCGGTCCGGTAACGGGCTGGTTGAAGGGGAACTCACCACTTCCAACCCCAGTTTGCTGGTGGAATCGACAAACGGTTCCGGAATTGATTTCTATGCTTGATGCAATCCCGAGTAAGTTTATGATATCGAACAAGTTTGAGACTAGGGTGGACAAGGGATGGCTGACGATAACGAGTTGACGCTAAAAGACCCGGCTGCGGGCAAGAAAAAGAAGCTGATCATTATCATTGCCCTGGCGGTAATTTTGCTGGGCGGTGGTGGTGCTGGCGCCTTCCTGATGCTCTCCGGCTCCGATAAACCGCCTGCTGAAGCGGCGGAAGGTGCCGAGGCCGCACCCAAGGAGGAAGCGCCTAAACCTTCCCTCTATGTCGGTATGCCGCGCCCCTTTGTCTTCAACGTCGCAGGTGCCCAGCGAGATCGACTGGTGCAGATCAAGATCCAGCTGATGGTGCGCGGTACCGCCGACGAGACGCTGGCCAAACAGAATATCCCCCTGATTGAAGGCACCTTGCTACGGGTATTCAGCGCAGCCAGTGCCGAACAGCTGATGACCTTTGAAGGCAAGGAGAAGCTGCGCAAGGATTCACTGGAAGAGTGCCGTCGGGTGCTCAAGGACCTGGTCTCTTCCCCCGTTATCGAACAAGTGCTGTTTACCGGCTTTGTAATGCAGTAGGTGAAGCGTGAGCGATCTGTTAAGTCAGGACGAAATTGATGCCCTCTTGCACGGTGTCGATGATGTCGAAGAGGAAGAGATAGGCGGCGCTGGAGACCCCGGCGTAGCCCAGTTTGACTTCTCCTCCCAGGACCGCATCGTCCGTGGTCGCATGCCGACGCTGGAGCTGGTGAATGAGCGTTTCGCCCGCCATATGCGGATCAGTCTGTTCAACATGATGCGTCGTACCGCCGAGGTCTCCATCAACGGCGTGCAGATGCTCAAGTTTGGCGAGTATGTTCATACCCTGTTTGTGCCGACCAGTCTCAACATGGTGCGCTTCCGCCCGCTCAAGGGGACGGCGCTCATCACCATGGAGGCCCGACTGGTCTTCATTCTGGTGGAGAACTTCTTCGGTGGCGATGGTCGTTATCACGCCAAGATTGAAGGGCGCGAGTTCACGCCGACCGAACGGCGCATTATCCAGATGCTGCTCAAACTGGTGTTTGAGGATTACAAGGATGCCTGGGCGCCGGTGATGGACGTGGGGTTCGAGTATCTCGACTCCGAAGTGAACCCTGCGATGGCCAACATCGTCAGCCCGACCGAGGTGATCGTGGTCAGCTCGTTCCACATCGAGCTCGATGGTGGCGGCGGCGACTTCCACGTGGCGATGCCCTACTCCATGCTGGAGCCGATCCGCGAGCTGCTGGATGCCGGTGTGCAGAGTGACAAGGGGGATACCGACGTACGTTGGAGCAAGGCGCTGCGTGACGAGATCATGGACGTCAAGGTGGAGCTGCGAGCCAAGCTGCTGGAGACAGAACTCACCCTGCGTGAACTGATGGAGCTGCGACCCGGCGATATCATTCCGGTCGATATGCCGGAAAATCTGCTGGTTTTTGTCGAGGACTTGCCCACTTTCCACGCCAAGATGGGCCGCACCAAGGATAATGTGGCGCTCAAGATCACCGACAAGCTCAAACGTCCGGAAGGGGTCAAGACGGAGATGCATCTGGTGACCCGGGGCGGGGTACGAATTGATGGCGAGGCCGAGCTGGAAGAGCTCGAGCGCAGTATCGAAGATCAACAGCGATAATTGACGGTTTATTACGGTAAACGGTCACGAAGTAGCATAAGGAAACAAGATGAGCGGAACTGAGGAAGAGGATCTGATGGCTGATGCCTGGGCTGCGGCTCTGGAGGAGCAGGTGACGGCGGAAGCCAAGCCAGCCCCGCTGGAAGAGTTGAAAGATGATGCCCCCATCAGTGCCGAGGAGCGTCGCAAGCTCGACACCATTCTCGATATTCCGGTCACTATCGCCATGGAGGTGGGCCGCAGCCAGATCAGCATCCGCAACCTGTTGCAGCTGAACCAGGGCTCGGTGGTGGAGCTGGATCGTGTTGCAGGCGAGCCGCTGGATGTATTGGTCAACGGTACCCTGATCGCTCACGGCGAGGTGGTGGTGGTGAACGACAAGTTTGGTATTCGCCTGACCGACGTCATCAGCCAGATTGAACGGATCAAGAAGCTCAAATGATGCGCCTCCTGTTGTTATTGCTGCCTGTTCCGGCCTTTGCCGAGACAGCGGCATCTGCCAACGTGCCTAGTCTGAGCTCCTGGTTGCTCTCCAGTCTGATGGTGATTGGTCTCATTCTGGTGCTGGGCTTTCTGCTCAAGAAGAGCAAGCTGGCAACCGCCATGGGGGGCGGCCAGATGCGGGTCATCGCCTCGTTGCCGGTGGGTTACAAAGAGAAGCTGCTGGTGGTCAAGGTGGGCGAACAGCAACTGCTGGTCGGCGTAACACCGCAGCAGGTCAACTTTCTCTACCGGCTGGAGGAGCCGCTGGATGAAAACCAGCCGCAGGCGTTTTCCCAGCAGCTTGGCAAATTGATGGGCAAGCATGAAAAAAGCTAACGGCTTATGGCTGAAAACGGGGCTGCTGGTCAGCCTGCTGATACCACTGTTTTGCTCCTGGCCTGCACTGGCACAGGACGCCATGTCGGCGGTGACCGTCAAGACCATGGGGGATGGCTCTCAGGAGTACAGCCTGACCCTGCAAGTGCTGGCGCTGATGACCGCGCTCTCCTTCTTGCCGGCCATGGTGATCATGATGACCTCGTTTACCCGCATCATTGTGGTGTTGGGTATCTTGCGCCAGGCGATCGGTCTGCAACAGAGTCCTTCCAACCAGGTGTTGATCGGCATAGCCCTGTTCATGTCCTTCTTCATCATGTCACCGGTGCTGGATCGCATCAATGATGAGGCGTTGCAGCCCTATCTGGCCGAGACCATTCAGGCAAAGGAGGCGCTGGAGCGGGCCGAGTTGCCCATCCACCAGTTCATGCTGGCCCAGACCCGGATCAAGGATCTCAATACCTTTATGGAGATCGCCAACGTGCAGGTGGAGAAACCTGCCGATGTGCCGCTACGGGTGCTGATCCCGGCGTTTGTCACCAGCGAGCTGAAAACCGCTTTCCAGATTGGTTTTATGCTGTTCCTGCCGTTCCTGGTCATCGATCTGGTGGTCGCCAGTATCCTGATGGCGATGGGGATGATGATGCTCTCGCCGATGATTGTCTCGCTGCCTTTCAAGCTGATGCTGTTCGTGATGGTGGATGGCTGGAACCTCATTCTGGGGTCACTGGCCAACAGTTTCGGACTGGGTGCCGGTTAGCCGGTCGAGCGCAAGGAGCCCGAACATGAGTCCTGAAACCTTTGTCGACGTCTTTCGCGAGGCGCTCTGGCTGGTGACCATCATGGTGTGTGCCGTGATCCTGCCCAGCCTCGCTATCGGGCTGGTGGTAGCCATTTTTCAGGCGGCCACCTCCATCAACGAACAGACCCTGAGCTTTCTGCCCCGTCTTATCGTGACCCTGCTAGCCTTGGGAATTGGTGCTCACTGGGGAATGCAGAGTCTGATGGACTTCTTCATACTGATGGTCAATCAAATCCCCGAGGTGGTGGGATGACCTACACAACCGCTCTGATCATGGAGTGGTTGTCTTCGATCCTCTGGCCGCTGGCGCGGGTGAGCAGCCTGCTGATGGTGATGGCGGTGTTCGGCAGCCGCCTCGCTCCTGCGCGGGTACGGATGGGGCTGGCGCTTGCTATCACCTTTCTGATTGCCCCGCTGCTTCCGAAAATGCCCCCTATCGAGCTCTTCTCTGCCGGCAGTTTTCTGGTATTGGGCCAGCAACTGCTGATCGGTATTGCCCTCGGCCTGATGACCCAGTTTCTGATGGAGAGCTTCGTGATGGCCGGTCAGGTCATCGCCATGCAGACCAGTCTGGGTTTTGCCACCCTGGTGGACCCGATGAATGGCCAGTCGGCCCCCGTGGTCGGTCAGTTTTATCTGATGCTGGCGACCCTGGTGTTTCTGGCGCTGGATGGTCATCTGGTGATGCTGCGGCTGGTCATTCTTAGTTTCGAGACACTGCCTGTCTCCGAGCATGGCCTCTCGGTTTCATCCATGAAAACCCTGAGTGCGTTTCTGGGTGTGATGTATCAGGCTGCTTTGGTGATGTCGCTCTCAGCCATCGTCGCCCTGCTGCTGATCAACTTCGCCTTTGGTGTCATGACCCGGGCTGCGCCGCAGCTCAACATTTTCAGTATCGGTTTTGCGGTCAGCATGATGTCGGGTCTGCTCATTCTCTGGCTCACTATCGGCGGGTTCCTCGGTCACTTCGACATCATGTGGGAGCAGGTGCAGGAGGTCAGCTGCGAGCTGATCAACACCCAGTGTTTCGGGGGCGCTCATGGCTGATACCGACCAGGAACGTACCGAACAACCCACGGGCAAACGACTGCAACAGGCCCGTGAAAAAGGGCAGATTGCACGTTCAAAAGAGCTGGGGACCGCCAGCGTTCTGCTCTCGGCGGTCTTTGGCCTGTTGATGCTCAAGGGCTCGCTGGCGACTGCCATGGTCAAGGTTGTCACCATGGGCTTTACCCTGGACAGGGAGCAGGCCTTCGATCCCAATGCCATGATCGCCATGGTGCCGGCGCTGCTGGGGGAACTGGTGCTTCCGCTGGGACTCTTGTTTGCGCTGGTGGCGATTGCCGCTTTTATTGGCAACACCCTGATGGGGGGGATGAACTTCTCCACCGAAGCCATGATGCCCAAGATGAGCAAGTTGAGTCCGCTCAGTGGCCTCAAGCGGATGTTCGGGGTGCAGTCGCTGATCGAGCTGGTCAAGTCCATCGCCAAGGTGGTGTTCATCACCCTGTTTGCCTGGTGGATGTTATCCAGCCAGTTCAATCACCTGCTCAACCTCTCCATGGAGGGATTTCCCGGCGGTATTATCGATGCGTTGGAGCTGTTTCTCTGGATGTTGATCATCCTCTGCTGCGCCCTGCTTCCCATCGTTGCCATCGACGTGCCGTTCCAGCAGTGGAACCACATGCGTCAGCTCAAGATGACCAAGCAGGAGGTCAAGGACGAGTTCAAGGACAGCGAAGGCAAGCCCGAGGTAAAGGGCAAGATCCGCCAGTTGCAGATGCAGATGGCGATGCGCCGGATGATGGGGGATGTACCCAAGGCCGACGTGGTGATCACCAACCCGACCCACTACTCGGTAGCGCTCAAGTATGATGCGGGCAAACCCGGTGCCGCGCCCAAGGTCGTGGCCAAGGGCACTGATGAAATTGCAATGAAGATCAGGGAGATCGCCAGAGAGTACGAGATCCCCATCATGCCGTCACCGGCTTTGACCCGGGCTATTTACCACTCAACCGAGCTGGGCCACGAGATCCCGGAAGGGCTGTTTGCGGCGGTTGCCCAGGTGCTCGCCTATGTCTTCCAGCTCAAGAAATTCCGTCGTGGTCAGGGGCGCCGTCCCCAACCGCTGGCTAAAGATCTGCCCATTCCGACCGAATATCGAAAATGACAAAGTTCTGACGTAGTCAAAATAAATCCATTGCATTTCAATGTCTTGTATTGTTGGCTTGATGTTTGCTTTAATCTGGCACCAGCAGGTTGAAATTGAGAAGCGCGATGGAATTCAAGGCAGTATTGGGCCAGTTCAAAGAGTACCGGGGAGTATTGGGCAAAGGCCTTGGCACCCCTCTGCTGGTATTGGCCGCGCTCGGCATGGTGGTGTTGCCCATCCCGCCGCTGATGCTGGATGTGCTCTTCTCCTTCAACATTGCGCTCTCCATCGTGGTGCTGCTGGTATCCGTCTATACCCGCCGCCCCCTCGAATTTGCTGCCTTCCCGACCGTACTGCTGCTCGCTACCTTGCTGCGGTTGGCGTTGAACGTCGCCTCGACCCGGGTGGTGTTGCTGGAAGGTCATAATGGCAGTGCGGCGGCCGGTCATGTGATCGAGGCGTTCGGTAACGTGGTGATCGGCGGCAACTATGCGGTCGGCATCATCGTTTTCACCATCCTGATGATCATCAACTTTGTGGTCATTACCAAGGGTGCCGGGCGGATCGCGGAAGTGAGTGCCCGTTTTACCCTTGATGCGATGCCGGGCAAACAGATGGCCATCGATGCCGATTTGAACGCCGGTCTCATCAATCAGGAAGAGGCGAAGAAGCGTCGCCAGGATGTGACCCAGGAAGCTGACTTCTACGGCTCCATGGATGGTGCCTCCAAGTTTGTCAAAGGGGATGCCATTGCGGGCATCATGATCCTCTTTATCAACATCATCGGCGGCTTCATCATCGGGATGATGCAGCACCAGCTGACCTTCAGCGAATCGGCCGAGATCTATACCCTGTTGGCCATCGGTGACGGTCTGGTGGCGCAGATCCCCTCCCTGCTGCTCTCCATCGCCGCCGCTATCATAGTGACCCGTCAGAATACCGATCAAGACATGGGAACCGCGGTGCTGGGTCAGCTGTTTGACAATCCCAAGGCGCTGATCATCTCTGCCGGGATTCTGCTGATGATGGGACTGGTGCCGGGGATGCCGCATTTCGCCTTCCTGAGTCTGGGGGCTCTCTCGGCCGCTGGAGCCTGGTGGTTGCTGCGCCGCGAGAAACTGGCGGCCGCCAAAGCGGCCAAGGGCGAGCTGCTGCCTGCCACTGCCGAACAACCCCATGAGCAGAAAGAGCTGAGCTGGGACGATGTGATGCCGGTGGACATCATCGGGCTGGAAGTGGGTTATCAGCTGATCCCGCTGGTGGATCGCAATCAGGGTGGCGAACTGCTCAACCGGATCAAAGGGGTGCGCAAGAAGCTCTCGCAAGAGCTGGGCTTTCTGGTCCCGGCCGTCCACATTCGAGACAACCTGGATCTGGCGCCAAACCAATACCGCATCACCTTGATGGGGGTCAGTACCGGCGAGGCCAATGTCTACCATGATAAGGAGATGGCCATCAATCCGGGGCAGGTGTTCGGCCAGATCCAGGGGATAGCGACCCGGGATCCCGCCTTCGGACTGGAAGCGGTCTGGGTTGCCAAGGAGATGGTCTCTCAGGCACAGACGCTGGGGTATACGGTGGTGGATACCGCGACCGTGGTGGCTACCCATCTGAGCCAGATCCTGACCAACCATGCGGCTCTGCTGCTGGGCCATGACGAGGTACAACAACTGCTCGACATGATTGGTAAACATCAGAGCAAGCTGGTCGAAGGGTTGGTGCCGGAAGTGATCAGCATGGGTAACCTTGTGAAGGTATTGCAGAATTTGCTCAATGAAGGCGTGCCAATCCGCGATATGCGCACTATCCTGCAGACCCTGGTTGAATACGCGCCGCGCAGTCCGGATCCGGAAGTGCTCACGGCCGCTTGCCGGATTGCCCTGCGTCGCCTGATTGTGCAAGAGATTGCAGGCCCCGATCCCGAGCTGCCGGTGATTACCTTGGCGCCGGAATTGGAACGTATATTGCATCAATCCCTGCAGGCTGGTGGCGGTGATGGTGCCGGTATTGAACCGGGTCTGGCTGAGCGGATGCAGCGTTCGCTGGTGGAAGCCACTCAACGACAAGAATTGGAAGGCCAACCGGCCGTGCTTCTGACATCGGGGATCTTGCGCAATACCCTGGCGAAATTTGTCAAGAATGCCATTCCTGGATTGCGCGTTCTGTCTTATCAGGAAGTGCCCGACGACAAGCAGATCCGCATCGTCAGTGCGGTAGGGCAGAACTAGTTAGCGGAGACGACGGGTGAAGATTAAGCGGTTTTTTGCCAAGGATATGCGAACGGCTCTGGCCGAGGTCAAGGAGACTCTCGGGCCTGACGCCGTCATCATGTCCAACAAGAAGGTCACCGGAGGGGTAGAGATAGTCGCCGCAGTCGATTATCAATCCCAGGTCCCGGGGCCCAAAGATGCGCCGGTTCGCCGTCAGCTGAACGATGAGAGCGTCAATATTTCGTCTGCTGCACGGCAGATGATCCGCCCCGAGCCGTCGCTGGCGAAGGAGCAGAACGAACATTATGCCGATACCCTGGCCGCCTTGCTGGCGCGCCAGCAGAAGCTCAAGCCGGGCAATGGGGCGCCAATGGGCAATACCCAATCGGCCGGGCTGGCCGCTGCCAATGCAGCGCCCAGAACATTGGCCGAGCAGGGGCAGTGGGGCGCCACTCCGGAACCTGTCAAGCCCAAGGCCCGGGTTGCGTCCGGCCAGCGTGCTCCTCAACCTGCCCAGCGGGATCAGGAGATGGAGGGGATGCGCAAGGAAATGGCCAGCATCCGCAAATTGCTGGAGCACCAGATCTCCGGGCTGATGTGGCAAGAGGTGGAACGCCGCGAACCGATGCGGGCCCTGCTGATCAAGGAGCTCAAGAAACTCGGCTTTGATGATGCGTTTGCCGATCAACTGGCGGGACTGATCCCCGAAGATATGTCCATCCATCAGGCGATGGCCCAGTTGGCCGAGGTGCTGACGGCCCAGCTCAAGATCAGCGAGGACGAGATCATGCGTCAGGGCGGCGCGGTGGCGCTGCTTGGTCCGACCGGGGTGGGAAAAACCACCACCATCGCCAAGCTGGCTGCCCGTTTCGCCATGAAGTATGGCGCTGAGCAGGTGGCGCTGATCACCACCGACAACTACCGGATTGGTGCCCATGAACAGCTGCAGACCTATGGCCGCATCATGGGTTGCCCGGTGCGGCAGGTGCGTGATGCAGAAGAGCTGGCCAATGCCCTTTATCAGTTCCGCCATCGTCGGTTGGTACTTATCGATACGGCCGGGGTTGGCCAGCGGGATATCCGGCTGACCGAGCAGCTCGATACCCTGGTCAAGAATGCCAAGGTGCGGATCCGCAGTTATCTGGTGATGTCGGCAACTTCCCAGCGTCGGGTGATGCAGGAGGCGGTTGACCATTTCCGGCGTATTCCATTAAGCGGCTGCATACTTACCAAATTGGATGAAAGTCTGAATCTGGGCGAAGTGATTAACGTGTGTATCCAGAATTCATTGCCCATCAGCTATATCACTGACGGACAAAGGGTTCCGGAAGATATTCAGGTTGCCAATGCGGCGCAGCTCGTCGGGGCTGCCATGGGCTCGCTGGAGCGAGAAACAGAGGAGCCCTATTTCTGGGGCGCAGGCTTTGGCGAGGCCGAAGATTCGGAGTTTTATGAGTAACATGTATATGGATCAGGCGAGTGGTCTGCGCAAAATGCGTCAAAACAATCGAGTAAAAGTAATCGCCGTTTCCGGTGGTAAAGGTGGCGTGGGCAAGACCAACGTGACCCTGAACGTGGCCGGAGCCATGGCCGCCCAAGGCAAGCGGGTGATGGTGCTGGATGCCGACCTGGGTCTGGCCAACGTCGACGTCATGCTGGGGCTGCGGGTTCATCGCAACCTCTCTCATGTCCTGGCCGGTGAATGCACCATCGACGATATCATCGTCGAAGGTCCCTACGGCATGATGATCGTGCCTGCGACCTCAGGCACCCAGTCCATGGTCGAGCTTTCTCCGGTGCAGCATGCCGAGCTTATCCGTGCCTTCAGCGAGATGAAGACCCAGGTCGACATCCTGCTGGTGGATACGGCCGCGGGGATCTCCGACATGGTGCTGAGCTTCACCCGTGCCGCTCAGGACATCATGGTGGTGGTCTGTGATGAGCCGACCTCCATCACCGATGCCTACGCCCTCATCAAGATCCTCTCCAAGGATCACGGCGTGTTTCGTTTCAAGGTGGTGGCCAATATGGTGCGCAGTCTGCGCGAAGGGCAGGAGCTCTTTGCCAAACTGACCCGGGTCACGGATCGTTTCCTCGACACCTCGCTGGAACTGGTTGCCTGTGTACCTTATGACACCAATCTGCGTGCCGCCGTGCGCAAGCAGAAGCTGATTGTCGAGGCGTTTCCCAAGTCGCCGGCCGCACTGGCGTTCCGGGCCCTTGCCAACAAGGCTGCGAGCTGGCCGGTTCCTAACCAGCCGGGCGGCCATCTGGAGTTTTTCCTGGAAAATTTGTTGCAGAAACCGGCCACAACACAGGAAGGTTCCCGTGAATAAAGCCCAAGCGTACTTGCGTCATCAGGATTCCTATGTGCTGGTGGAGCGTCATGCTCCCCTGGTCAAGCGAATTGCCCAGCATTTGTTGGCTCGCCTGCCCAGCAGTGTCTTGCTGGATGACCTGATCCAGGCAGGTATGATTGGGCTGCTTGAAGCCTCCCGCAACTTTGACGGTAGCAAGGGGGCCAGCTTCGAGACATATGCCGGGATCCGCATCCGAGGCGCCATGCTGGATGAGATCCGGCGTGGTGACTGGGTACCCCGCTCTGTGCATCGCAACAGTCGGGCTATTGCAGAGGCGATCGAGAATGTCGAGCAGACTCACGGGCGTGACGCGCGAGATACCGAGGTTGCTGCCGAGATGGGGGTCTCCATCGCTGATTACCATGCGATGCTGCAAGACGTCTCCTGCGGCAAAATTATCGGCATCGAAGATCTGGGGGTCAGCGAGGATGTGATCGGTAACCCCGATGATGCTCCTTCAGGCTCGGGATTCGATGAATTGGCTGCCGAGCGATTTCAGATTCAATTATCTGAGCAAATTGGTCGTCTACCAGAGAGAGAAGCTTTGGTTCTCTCTCTTTACTACGATGAAGAGCTGAATTTGCGTGAAATTGGCGAGGTTTTGAATGTCAGCGAGTCGCGTGTGAGCCAGATCCACAGTCAGGCAATGCACAGATTGCGTGCTCGTTTGAGAGATTGGCATCTATAAGTGTTTGTACTGGCTACACTGAGATGAAACTCTAAGGCATAATCCGCACGACACAACCCGTTTTTAGCATCATGTAAGTGAGCCACTCTGGTGGCTATTTAGGAGGGAATTTTGGACAAGAACATGAAAATCCTCATTGTTGACGATTTTTCAACGATGCGCCGGATTATCAAGAACTTGCTGCGCGACTTGGGATTCAACAATACCCATGAGGCGGATGACGGCAATACAGCGCTGCCGATGCTGAAAAATGGTGATTTTCAGTTTGTAGTTACCGACTGGAACATGCCTGGCATGCAAGGTATTGACCTGCTTAAAGCCATCCGTGTCGATGAGAAGCTCAAGCATCTGCCGGTACTGATGGTAACCGCTGAAGCCAAACGTGAGCAGATCATTGAAGCCGCCCAAGCTGGCGTCAACGGTTACATCGTCAAGCCCTTCACCGCAGCAACGCTCAAAGAAAAACTCGACAAAATTTTCGAACGAATTGGCTAAGGAGCTGCAGGGATGATGGCCAAAACGAGAGCAATGATTTCGCTCGACCAGGCAAGGATGCTTGTTGCTCATCTGGAGCAAGGCGAATTTGAGCTGGCCGATGAACTGCTTGCCGAAGTATGTGCCCCCAACGCAGCAGATCTGTTTGAAAAAGTAGGTCAGCTGACCCGACAACTGCATGATTCACTTCAAGAATTTCGCCTTGATCCCCGTATTCCAGATTTGGCTACTCATGATATTCCCGATGCTCGGGAGCGCTTGAGCTACGTTATCGATATGACCGACAAAGCGGCCAATCGCACAATGGATGCGGTGGAAGCCAGTTTGCCGATAGCGGATCGCCTGAATGACAATATCCAGCTGGTGATGCCGAACTGGAATGCCCTGATGTCTCGTGACATGAGCGTGGGGCAGTTCAAATCCTTATGTCACCAACTTGATGATTTTATTAAGGCTTCAGAGTCTGATGCCGATAAATTACGGCAACTGCTGACAGAAATCCTGATGGCACAAGATTTTCAGGATTTGACAGGTCAGATGATCCGCAAGGTCATCAAGCTTGTTCAGGAAGTTGAAACAAAATTAATAGAAATGCTGACCATGTTTGGTGAGGCTTCTGCTGAGCATTCAACTCGTAGTATTCCTGTCAACGGGATTGAAGCAGAGGGCCCTATCATGAACCCCGAGGCTCGTGCCGATGTGGTCAATGGTCAGGATGATGTGGACGATCTGCTGTCTAGCTTGGGATTCTAATGGAGTGACGCATGGCCTTCGAAGTTGATGAAGACATACTGCAAGACTTTCTGGTCGAAGCATCCGAAATATTGGAACAGTTGTCTGAACAACTGGTCGACTTGGAAAAGCGGCCCGATGACAAGAACCTGTTGAATGCCATCTTTCGCGGTTTCCATACCGTGAAAGGGGGGGCAGGTTTTCTGTCGCTCGGTGAACTGGTTGATGTATGCCACGGTGCGGAAAACGTGTTCGATATCTTGCGTAATGGCAAGCGAACCGTTACTGCGGAGCTGATGGATGTGATCCTGCAAGCGCTGGATGCCATCAATGTCATGTTCGCCCAGGTTCAAAATCGCGAAGCACCCAGCCCTGCGTCAGATGATTTGCTTCATGACCTCCATGAGTTGTGCAAGCCAGAAGGGGAAGAACAACTGCGCACTGCGACCAGTGCGGCTACGGCTGTAGAATCTGAACCTGCAGCACCGGTAGTTGTTGAAGAAGTTGATCCAGAAGTTGTTGAACCCGCAGCCATCAGCAGCGAGCCTGCTCCTGTCAATGGCGGCGGATCGATTGATGAAATTTCTGCAGACGAATTTGAACGTCTGCTGGACGAGCTCCACGGCGTGGGTGGGGCTCCGACCAAGACGGCTGCAGCAGCCCCGATAGCAGGTGGCTCTGGCGATATCACCGATGATGAGTTTGAGGCCTTGCTGGACCAGCTTCATGGTCAGGGACAGCACATGGGGGCGCCAGAGGTGAATCCTCTGAAGTCCGTGCAAAAAGAGGTGGACGAGCTTATCGATGATGATGAGTTTGAACGCCTGCTTGATGAATTGCATGGTCGTGGTCAAGGGCCTCAGAGTACTATGGCACCTGCCGCACCTGCCGCACCTGCCGCACCTGCCGCACCTGCCGCACCTGCCGCACCTGCTGCGGTGACTCCGCCCAAACCGGCCACTCCTGTAGCCAAACCTGCACCGGCTGCTCCCGCAAAACCTGCCGAAGCAGCCAAAGCACCAGCGCCTGCCGCCAAGGCGGCGCCTGCGCCAGTAGAAAACAGTGCCGTGCAAAGCGATACGACGGTGCGGGTGGATACCAAGACTCTCGATGTCATCATGAACATGGTAGGCGAGTTGGTACTGGTTCGTAATCGGCTGGTGAGCCTGGGTATTGCCAGCAATGATGAAGAGATGTCAAAGGCGGTTGCCAATCTGGATGTGGTAACGGCTGACCTGCAAGGTGCGGTGATGAAAACCCGCATGCAGCCAATCAAGAAGGTATTTGGTCGTTTCCCGCGCGTGGTACGTGATCTGGCCAGAACCCTCAAGAAAGAGATTGAGCTGGTGATGGTGGGGGAAGAGACAGATCTGGATAAAAACCTGGTGGAGGCGCTCGCCGATCCTCTGGTTCACCTCGTTCGCAATTCCTGCGATCATGGGGTCGAAATGCCGGATGTGAGGGAGAAAGCGGGCAAGCCGCGGCAAGGGACGATCACCCTTAGCGCCTCCCAGCAAGGTGACCATATTCTGCTTTGCATCGAGGATGATGGGGCAGGGATGGATCCTGAGAAACTCAAGTCCATCGCAATCAGTCGCGGTGTTCTGGATGCAGATACTGCCGCTCGCATGAGCGACAACGATGCCTATAACCTGATCTTTGCTCCGGGCTTTTCAACCAAGGCCGAGATCTCTGATATCTCTGGCCGTGGTGTCGGAATGGATGTGGTTAAAACCAGCATTGTCAGCCTCAATGGATCGGTGCACATCGATTCCACCTGGGGGAAAGGTACCCGTCTCGAAATCAAGGTTCCGTTGACGCTGGCCATTCTGCCAACTCTGATGGTGGAAGTGGGTGAGCAGACCTTCGCACTTCCCCTTGGTTGTGTGAACGAGATTTTCCATCTGGATCTGAAAAAGGCCAACATGGTTGATGGCCAGCTCACCATCATTGTGCGCGAGAAGGCGATACCGCTCTTCTATCTGCACAAGTGGTTGATTCGTGGCGCCAACAAGCGTTCACGTCAGGATACCGGACATGTGGTGATCGTGCAGATTGGCACTCAGCAAATCGGGTTTGTGGTAGACAGCTTGATTGGTCAGGAAGAGGTGGTGATCAAGCCACTCGATAACCTGCTGCAAGGTACGCCTGGCATGGCCGGGGCGACGATTACCAGTGATGGCGGAATTGCTCTTATTTTGGATGTGCCGAGTCTGCTCAAAGCATATGCGCGTAGACATTAATAGCTCAGGCCCAAGGAGTTAGAAAAACAACAATGGCAGTCAAGGTATTAGTTGTCGACGATTCGAGCTTCTTTCGCCGTCGGGTGAGCGAGATCATCAATCAGGATCCCATGCTGACGGTGATTGATACGGCCCAGAATGGACGTGAGGCGGTGGACAAGGCTATGTCGCTGCGCCCTGATGTGATCACCATGGACATAGAGATGCCCGTGATGGATGGCATCAGTGCGGTGCGGGAGATCATGGCCAAGTGCCCAACCCCCATTCTGATGTTCTCCTCCCTGACCCATGAAGGGGCCAAGGCTACGCTTGATGCGCTGGACGCCGGTGCACTCGACTTCTTGCCCAAGAAGTTTGAGGACATTGCCAGAGACAAAGATGAAGCGGTCAGACTGTTGCAACAACGGGTGAAGGAGATCTCCCGCAAGCGCTTCCTGATGACATCCACTGCTCGTCCCAAAGCACCTGAACCGGTTGCTCGTGCTCCTCTGGGCAGCATAGCGCCCAGAACTCCTGATCGTCAGCCTGACCTGCAACGCACTGTGCCAAGTGCTTCATTCAAGCGCAGTGGCAAGAGTTATCAGTTGGTGGCGATCGGTACTTCTACCGGCGGACCTGTTGCTTTGCAAAATGTGCTGACCAAGTTGCCGGGGGATTTTCCCCATCCCATCCTGCTTATCCAGCATATGCCAGCCACTTTTACTGCCGCGTTTGCTGCTCGTCTCAACGGGTTATGTCAGATTGGCGTCAAGGAAGCGGAAGATGGCGATGTGCTTAAACCAGGGCATGCCTATCTTGCTCCAGGTGGCAAACAGATGCTGCTGGAAGGTCGTGGTGCAGGGGCCCGCATTCGCATCGTGGATGGCAACGACAAGGTAAATTACAAGCCTTGTGTGGACATCACCTTTGCCTCTGCGGCCAAAACCTATGCCGACAAGGTATTGGCGATTGTGCTGACCGGTATGGGGGCTGATGGCCGTGATGGCGCCAGACTGCTGAAAGAACAGGGATCAACCATCTGGGCTCAGGATGAGGCTTCCTGCGTGGTATATGGGATGCCCCAAGCAGTAGCCAAAGCGGGAATTGCCAGCGAATCACTCCCTCTGGACAAGGTGGCCCAGCGTATTCTGGTTGAGTTGGGGCGCTAATCATGGGCTTGCTCGGTCTGCTCCTGGCATTGGGGGCTATTGCCATTGCCCAACTGTGGCATGGCGGCTCCCTGTTGACGCTGGTGGACGGCCCCGCTTTTTTGATCGTACTGGGTGGTACCGTTGGTGCCGTCACGTTGCAGACCCCAGCCAAGTACATCTTGCTGGCGTTGCGCCAGCTGTTATGGATTTTTACCCCTCCCCACCAAGATCTTGCGACGCAGGCCGAACGGTTGCAGTCATGGGCAGTCTTTGCGCGCCAGCAAGGGCTGCTTGCCCTTGAAAATCAGGCCGAGCAGGAGGAAGACAACTTTACCCGCCAAGGGCTTGGTATGATTGTCGATGGGGTCTCCACAGAGGATATCCGTATGCTGCTGGAAGCGGACATCGATATCGAGCAGGAGCGCAATGAACATGCCGCCAGGGTATTTGAAGCCATGGGGGGGTACAGTCCGACCATCGGGATCATCGGTGCCGTGCTGGGCCTGATCCAGGCCATGTTTCATCTCGAAGACCCGTCAGCGCTGGGGGCGGGTATCGCAGTGGCATTTGTGGCAACCATCTATGGAGTGGGGTTTGCCAACCTCATCTACCTGCCTATCGCCAACCGGCTACGCGCATTTCACTATCACTATGCACTCTTTCAGGAGATGACCCTGGAAGGGCTGCTGGCTATCGCCCATGGTGAAAACGGCTTGCAGGTTGAACGCCGGCTCAGGGCCTATTTGAAAGGAGAGTAGCCATGCGCAAGCGCTATCGGTTGCACTTGCAGGGTCGCGAGCATCTTGACCGCTGGCTGGTCTCCTATGCCGATTATATGACGCTGATTTTTGCTTTGTTTGTGGTGCTTTACTCTGTTGCGCTGGTGAACAAGGACAAGTATCGCGCGGTGATTGATGGTATGAGCCAGGCGTTCAGTGTCATGCAGTCTGGCGGCAATGGCTTGCTTGAAGGGCAGGGTAATTCCCTGCTGGATAACCCGGTATCTGCCTCTCCATCGTTGCTGGAAAGCCCAGCATCCCCCTCTCCTTCACTTGCTCCTATTTCTGGTGTGCCAGTGCTGCAAGATGGCGCGACACTTGCAAAACTCGATAAGCAGTTGCAACAGAGCATGGGCTCGCTGGTGGATGCCGGTATCGTCAAACTGACGCAAGATGAGAACTGGCTGACGGTTGAACTCAGTTCCGGGTTGTTGTTTGGCAGCGGTAGTGCCTTTTTGGGACCAAACGCTGCACCGGTCATTAATACTCTTTCAAGTATTCTCAAACCGGTCGATAACTATGTAAGGGTTCGGGGTTATACCGATAACCAACAGATAAATAATGAAATTTATCGTTCTAACTGGGCGCTTTCTGCTGCTCGGGCCGAAGCGGTACTCAATGGTTTGATTGCAGATGGGATCGCCCCCCAGCGTCTGGCGTTCGAGGCATATGGCGAGTTTTCCCCCTTTGCTGACAACGGCAGCGAGCAGGGCAGACTGCAGAATCGCAAGGTTGTGGTCGCTATCTCCAAGTTTGCCTGGGTGCCGCCAGCACCTGTGGTTGCAACGCCTACGGTAGTTGCTGAACCGGTTCCTGCTGTACAACAGGCGGTGGATGCAGGAGAGATAAAGGTGATCACCTTGCCCGGTGGTGGCATACGCATAACAACAAGGCAGGATTGATACAGTGATTGTTTGGACGGTTGCCAACCAGAAAGGTGGTGTGGGTAAAACCACCACAGTGGTCTCGCTTGCGGGGATCCTGGCCCAGCGTGGCCAGCGGGTGCTGTTGATTGATACCGACCCCCATGCTTCGCTGACTGCATATCTTGATTTTGATTCAGATCGCCTGGATGGAACCCTCTATGAGTTGTTTCAAGCTGTCAAACCGACAGCCGAGCTTGTCAATAAACTGACGCTCAAGACCAAGTTTGAAAATATCAACTTACTGCCAGCATCTATTACCTTGGCGACCCTTGATCGGGTGATGGGCAATCGTGAGGGGATGGGACTGGTACTGAAGCGGGCACTGCTGCGCATTCAGGAGCAATATGATTATGTGCTGATCGATTGTCCCCCAGTACTAGGGGTGATGATGGTCAACGCGCTGGCTGCCTGCGATCGCATTCTGGTGCCTGTCCAGACCGAATTTCTGGCCCTCAAGGGGTTGGAGCGGATGATGAAAACATTCGAGATCATGCAGCGTTCCAAGCGTGACAAGTTCCGTTATACCGTGATCCCGACCATGTTCGACAAGCGCACCCGTGCCTCTCTGATGACCTTGAAGTCGATTAAGGATCAATATGGAGATTCAGTGTGGAATGCGGTGATCCCTATTGATACCAAGTTTCGGGATGCCAGCTTGCTGCATATCCCCCCGTCTATCTATTCTCCCGGGAGTCGTGGAACCTATGCATATGAAACGCTGCTCAACCATCTTGATGCCCTTGAGCGGCAACGGGTTCATGAGGTGACGGCATGAGAGATACCATTCAAGTTCGGGCGATGGATGACTATTTCCACTCCCTGCTGCTCGATGAGCCACTGATGCTGGATGAGGTGGAAGAGGCTCAATCCGCCCCTGTTTTACAGTTGCAACGTCAGCTCCAAAGTGTCCCCGAGGTAGTCGCCGCACCTTACCTCGAAAGCGATCCACGGCTTGCCCAACTTGGTGAGCTATTAGCTCAGGTGGGACAAGTCCAGTTCGAAAATGATGCCTTCACCCAGGAAGCGACTCTCACCGCACCGCTGGAGATTGTGGCAGAGGAATCACTGCTGCCGGTAGAGCCTGAATGGCCTGCGGAGGTGCTGCTTCCCGAGATTGCGGAGCCCCATACTACTATCCTGACCGAGACGGCGCTGGAGGTTGCTCCGGTAGAGGCCAGTGAATCTGTTGCCTGGGAAAATATCGATACCGGCAAAGAGTTTCAGGCCCTTTTCTTTGAAGTCGCGGGTGTGACGTTTGCGGTGCCGTTGACCGAGCTGGGTGGTATTCATCAGTTGGGCGAGATCACCTCCCTGTTTGGCCAGCCTGGCTGGTACAAGGGGATCATGACCTCCCGCGAGCAGAAGATGAATGTGGTCGATACTGCCCAGTGGGTCATGCCGGGTCAGCATCTCGAGATGGATGATTACAAGTATCTGATTATGCTTGGTGAATCGCCGTGGGGATTAGCCTGCCATCATCTCAAAGGGACTGAATTGTTACACCGTGACCAGGTGAAATGGCGCCATCAGGAGGGCAAGCGCCCCTGGTTGGCTGGCATGGTCAAAGAAAAAATGTGTGCCCTGTTACACGTCCGCGAACTGCTCCTGTTGCTGGAGCGTGGGGTTAACATAGAAGGTCGCTGATAACTTCTGCAATCGAGCTGTTTTATTGCTAGTTTTAGCAGTAGACGTTTTCATAAAAGGAATAAAAACATGACAGAAAAGCGCAATATTGCACAGAATCTGGCCGAAGATGAAGTGCTGCAATGGGTAACCTTCCAACTGGAAAACGAAACCTACGGCATCAATGTGATGCAGGTTCAGGAGGTGTTGCGCTACACCGAAATTGCACCGGTGCCGGGTGCGCCTGAGTACGTACTGGGGATCATCAACCTGCGTGGCAATGTGGTGACTGTCATCGATACCCGTTCCCGTTTCGGTCTGCCTTCCGGTGATGTGAGTGAAAACTCCCGGATTGTGATCATTGAGGCCGAGAAGCAGGTGATCGGCATCATGGTCGACAGCGTGGCAGAAGTGGTTTATCTGCGTTCTTCCGAAATCGATGCGGCACCTGCGGTCGGCACTGAAGAGAGCGCCAAGTTTATTCAGGGGGTGAGCAACCGCGATGGGCAACTGCTGATCCTAGTTGACTTGAACAAGCTGCTCTCCGATGAAGAGTGGGAAGATATCGGTTCCCTCTGATAAGTAAGGTGATGTTTTGATAATCGAGATGGTTGCCTTGGGGGTGTCCCTGATTGCCTTGGCGTTTGCCTCTTATATCTGGTTCAAGAGCAAGCGCAGCAAGCAGGAGTCCGAGGACAGTGTGGCAACCCTGCAAGGTCAGTTGGAAAGCTTGCGCAAGCAGATGATGGAACTCCATACCGGCGCCATTGGCATGGGGCAGCGTCTGCAGTCGGTGGAAGGGGCGATGCAGCAGGTCAATGAGCGCCAGCAAGAACTGACCATGCAGGATCCCGAACGCAGGCTTTACAGCCGAGCGGCCAAGATGGTCGAACTGGGCGCCGATCTTGATGAAGTCATGAGTGAGTGCGAGTTGCCAAAGGCAGAGGCCGAGCTCTTGATATCGTTGCGAAAAGGTCGCTCTTGATGATTCAGGAAGGCAATTGCCTTCCTGAATTTTATGGCGTGCAGCCGCTTGTCCCCCAGCTGCGTTGAGCAGGCGGTTTCTACCATATTTTCTTTGTGATCCCGGTCGCCAGTCAGTTCAATTGTTGCATCTTTGAAAAGACGTATTCCAATACTGTGTTAAGATGCAGACCGCTTCATTTTCTCTGAAAAAATCCCCATGCTGCTTCAAGTTAACAATCTGAGCTGCGTGCGCGAAGATCGCACTCTGTTTGAACACCTCTCTTTCTCTGTTGCGCCCGGCGATCTGGTGCAAATTGAAGGGCCCAACGGGGTCGGCAAGACAAGCCTGTTGCGGTTGTTGACCGGGCTGTCGCAGCCGTTTGCCGGTGAGGTGTGCTGGAATGGGGAGAATATTCGTCACTGTCGTGATGAGTATCATGCCAATCTGCTCTATCTCGGCCATCAGCCCGGTGTCAAAGCGGCGCTGACCCCTTTTGAAAACCTGAAGTTCTACCAGCAGTTACATCACCCGCAGCAAACAGAGACTGACTTGTGGCAGATATTGGCCCGGGTAGGGCTGGCCGGGTTTGAAGAGAACCCGACCGGGCAACTCTCTGCCGGCCAGCAACGCCGGGTGGCTCTGGCCAGACTCTGGCTGTCACAGAAACCGGCACTCTGGATCCTCGATGAACCCTTTACCGCCATCGACAAGCAAGGGGTAAAGGTGCTCGAACAGCTCTTTCTGGCCCACGCCGAGCGGGGCGGCATGGTGATCCTCACCACCCATCAGGATCTGACCCTGATGCAGGGACGGCTGAAGACTATCTCGTTGACCCCCTTCGCATCGACATTGCAGGAGTAACGCCATGTTGCGCGCTGTTATGCACCTTATTCACCGTGAACTGCTGATGGCTCTGCGCCAGCGTTCCGATATTCTCAATCCGCTCTGGTTTTTCCTCATCGTCATCACCCTGTTTCCGTTAGGGATTGGCCCGGAGCCCAAACTGCTGGCCCGTATTGCCCCGGGGATTATCTGGGTGGCGGCGCTATTGGCGGCCATGCTGTCGCTGGAGCGACTGTTTCGCGACGACTTTGCCGATGGCGCGCTGGAGCAGATGATGCTGATGCCGCACCCGCTGGGCTTGCTGGCGCTGGCGAAAGTGGTTGCTCACTGGCTGCTGACCGGCTTGCCGCTGCTGCTTATCTCTCCCTTGCTGGCGATTTTGCTGTCGCTGGATATGAACACCTATCTAGCCGTCGTCGCGACGCTGGCACTGGGCACTCCTGTATTGAGCCTGCTCGGCGCGGTCGGGGTCGCGTTGACGGTGGGATTGCGCAAAGGCGGGGTGCTGCTTAGTCTGCTGATCCTGCCGCTCTATATTCCGGTACTGATTTTTGCCACCTCAGCCATCGATGCCGCGGGGATGAGCTTGCCCTATGGCGGGCAGCTTGCCATTCTGGCCGCCATGCTGGTGGGGGCTTTGACACTGACGCCGCTGGCTGTGTCGGCGGCGTTGCGGGTCAGTCTCAACTGATGGCTGTGAGTTGAACCGAATTTGGCTCCGAATGGGGTCTTTCTGCAAAAAATAATGTTGCGATGGATCAAGGAGAGTGCCGCTTATTGCTTTCGGGGTATTTGATGCTGCCCCGTGGTCGGTATGGTAGGCCTCGCCAAACGATTAATAACAAAAAGGTTTTGTGAGCTATGTGGAAATGGTTGCACCCTTATGCCAAACCGGAGCGTGCCTATCAGCTGGCAGGCACGCTGTTGCCCTGGTTTGCGATGATTAGTCTGCTCTCGTTTGTGATCGGTACTGTCTGGGGCCTCGCGTTTGCGCCAGCGGATTACCAGCAGGGAGATTCGTTCCGGATCATCTATATCCACGTGCCTTCCGCCATTCTCTCCATGGGGGCCTACTCCACCATGGCGGTGGCCGCTTTTATCGGCCTGGTGTGGCAGCTGCGGATGGCGGACATGACGGTTGCAGCCATTGCGCCGGTCGGCGCCGTATTTACCTTTATTGCCCTCTTTACCGGTGCCGCCTGGGGCAAGCCGATGTGGGGAACCTGGTGGGTGTGGGATGCGCGGCTCACCTCTGAGCTGATCCTGCTGTTTCTCTACCTCGGCGTGATAGCCCTCTACAACGCCTTCAGCGACAAGGTGGTCGCTGGCCGTGCGGCCGGCATTCTGGCACTGGTTGGGGTGATCAACCTGCCCATCATTCACTACTCGGTGGAGTGGTGGAACACCCTGCATCAGGGGGCCACCATCACCAAATTTGACAAACCCTCCATTTCACCCGAGATGCTCTGGCCGCTGCTGATCATGATCCTGGCGTTTGCCGCGTTTCTCGGGGCCCTGACCCTGATGCGTTTTCGCAATGAACTCCTGATGCGGGAGTGGCATCGCCCCTGGGTCAAAGAGATTGCAGAGCAGGAGAAGTAAGCATGCACTTTGCCTCTTTCAGTGATTTTATGGCGATGGGCGGTTACGCCTTCTATGTCTGGCTCTCATTTGGCCTGACGCTGGTGTGTCTGGTCGGCATCATCATTTCTACCCGCATGAAAACCCGCTGCCTGCTCGGTGAGTTGCGCAGCAAACAGGCGCGTGAGGCCCGTCGCAAGGCGGCCCAGCAGATGGAGAACACCCTATGAATCCGAGACGCAAAAAACGCCTCACCATCATTCTGGCCATTACCCTGGGTCTGGCGGCCGTCAGCGGGCTGGTGCTCTACGCCCTCAGTCAGAATATCGACCTCTTCTACACCCCGAGCGAGCTGGTGGAGGGGAAGGGGCCGGACAAGATCAAGCCGGAAGAGGGGCAGCGCCTGCGTATCGGTGGATTGGTCGTGCCGGGATCGGTACAGCGGGATCCCCAGAGCCTCAAGGTTGCCTTCAAGCTGGTGGATAACGGCGGTCATCTGGTGAAGGTCGAGTTTGACGGCATCCTGCCGGACCTGTTCCGTGAAGGGCAGGGGATTGTTGCCCAGGGCACCCTCAAGGATGCCACGACCGTAGAGGCGTTCGAGGTGTTGGCCAAGCACGATGAGAACTACATGCCGCCGGAAGTGGCCGATGCCACCAACGGTATGCACTTCAAGCCGGAGTATACCGAGGCGCAGTTGAAGGGAGCCAAGCAGTGATCCCTGTGGTGTTTGCCTTTTCCGCTTTGCCTGCCGTGCGTGGTGCGGCTGTTGTCACCGTTCAATTGAAAGGAATGCCTTCATGATCCCGGAATTAGGTCAGTTTGCGCTGATCCTGGCCTTTGCCACTGCCCTGCTGCTGGGGAGCTACCCACTACTAGGCGCCAGCTGGGGGCGTCTTGGCATGATGTCGGCGGCCCGTCCGCTCGCCTATGCCCAGTTTTTGTTGCTGCTGCTGTCGTTTCTCTGCCTGACCTGGGCCTTTATCGATAACGACTTCACCGTGCAGTATGTGGCCACTAACTCCAACAGCCTGCTGCCGCTCGCCTATCGCATTTCCGCCGTATGGGGCGCCCACGAAGGCTCCCTGCTGCTGTGGGTTCTGACCTTAGGGGGCTGGACTGCGGCGGTGGCCATGTTCAGCCGCCGTCTGCCGCTCGATGCGGTGGCTCGGGTACTCGGTGTGCTGGGGCTGATCTCGGTCGGCTTCACTGCTTTCGTGCTGTTCACCTCCGATCCCTTCACCCGCACCTTGCCCTATTTTCCGGTCGATGGTCGTGACCTCAATCCACTGCTGCAGGATCCGGGTCTTATCTTCCATCCGCCAATGCTCTACATGGGTTATGTGGGCTTCTCGGTGGCGTTTGCCTTTGCCATTGCTTCGCTGATGACCGGCCGTCTCGATGCGACCTGGGCTCGCTGGTCGCGCCCCTGGACCATGGCGGCCTGGGTATTCCTGACCCTCGGCATCGTGCTCGGCTCCTGGTGGGCCTACTACGAGCTCGGTTGGGGCGGCTGGTGGTTCTGGGATCCGGTAGAAAACGCCTCGTTTATGCCCTGGCTCGCGGGTACCGCTCTGCTGCACTCGCTGGCGGTGAGCGAGAAGCGCGCCACCTTCAAGGCGTGGACCGTGCTGCTGGCCCTCTCTGCCTTCTCGCTGAGCCTGCTGGGTACCTTCCTGGTACGCTCCGGCGTGCTGGTGTCGGTCCATGCGTTTGCCTCCGATCCGACCCGCGGCCTGTTTATTCTCGGATTCCTGCTGGCGGTGATCGGCTCATCCTTGCTGCTGTTTGCCTTCAAAGGCTCGCAGGTGAAGAGCCACGGTAAACACGAGCTGTGGAGCCGCGAGACCCTGCTGCTTTGCAACAACATCATGCTGGTGGCGGGTCTGCTGACCGTGCTGCTCGGTACCTTGCTGCCGCTGGTGCACAAGGAGCTGGGGCTGGGGAGCATATCTATCGGTACTCCCTTCTTCAACCACATCTACAGCTGGCTGATCATCCCGTTTGCCCTGCTGCTGGGGGTTGGCCCGCTGTTTCGCTGGCGTCGTCAGGAGCTGGTGGAACTCAAAAGCAAGGTGATCGTGGCACTGGTGCTGAGTCTGGCCGCAGCCTTGCTGTTGCCGCTGCTCTTTGCCGAAACCTTCAAGCCGTGGGCGGCGGTAGGTATTGGTCTGGGCGCCTGGATCATCGTCACCAGCGTGCAGGAGACCTGGGCGCGGGCGACCCACAAGCACAGCTTTGCAGTCGGTGTGCGCAAGCTTGGCAACAGCCACTGGGCCATGATCCTTGGCCACGTGGGGCTGGCAGTCAGCATCATTGGTATCGCCTGCACCCAGAACTACAGCATCGAGAAGGATCTGCGAATGCAGGCGGGTGATCGGGTGCACTTTGCCGATTACGAGTTCGTCTTTGCCGGGATAAAAGAGAAGAACGGCCCCAACTACGATGGCTTCAAGGGCGTGCTGGAAGTGCACCGCAATGGCAAGCAGGTCGCCCTGCTCAAGCCCGAGAAGCGGATGTACAAGGTAACCCGGATGCCGATGACCGAAGCGGCCATCGATGCCGGTATCACCCGCGATCTCTATGCGGCGCTGGGAGAACAGCTCGACAACGGTGCTTGGGCGGTGCGGATCTACTACAAGCCGTTCGTGCGCTGGATCTGGTTCGGCGGCGTCTTTATGGCTATTGGTGGCGTGCTGGCGATGCTGGACAAGCGTTACCGTTTCGGCCGTCGTGAGGAGGAGGCCAAGGCATGAACAAAAAGACCTGGTTGTTTTTAATCCCCTTTATCGTCTTTTTGCTGGGGGCTGTGTTCCTGTTCAAAGGGCTCTACTCCGATCCCACCAAGCTTGAGTCCGTGATGGTGGGTAAAGAGGTGCCGGTATTCACCCTGCAGGACATTTACGATCTGAACAAGCAGCACGATCGCAGTATCCTGACTGGTCGCCCCATGCTGCTCAACGTCTGGGCCACCTGGTGCCCGACCTGCTATGGCGAGCACACCTACCTCAAACAGTTGGCGGGGCAGGGTATTCCCATCATCGGCATGAACTACAAGGATGAGCGCGACAAGGCGATCAAATGGCTGGCTGAGCTGGGCAACCCCTATCAGGTCAACCTCTATGATCCGGACGGCATGCTGGGGCTGGATCTCGGGGTATATGGCGCGCCGGAGACCTTCTTTATCGACAGCAAGGGGATCATCCGTTATCGCCACGTGGGGGATATCAACCCCGAGAACTGGGCGTCGACCCTCAAACCCATCTTTGATGCCATGAAGTGAGGGGAGTCTTGATGAGAGTATTTATTGCTTCCCTGCTGCTGTTGCTGGGATGGGTGGTGCAAGCGCCGGCCATGGCCGCTATCGATGTCTACACCTTCGACAACGACAATCAGGAGCAGGTCTTTCGTGAACTGACCAAGGAGCTGCGCTGCCCCAAGTGTCAGAACCAGGATATCGCTGACTCCAATGCGGGGCTGGCCAAGGACTTGCGCGACAAGACCTACCAGATGGTGCGCGAGGGTAAGGATAAAGAGGAGATAGTGGATTACATGGTGGCCCGCTACGGCAACTTTATCCTCTATAACCCGCCCCTAATGGCCTCCACCCTGATCCTCTGGCTCGGCCCGCTGCTGGTGATCCTGATCGGTGGCGCCGTGGTCGTGATGCGCAGCCGCCGGCCCCCTGCGGTGAAAAAACAACTGGATAACGCCTTGAGCGAGGAGGAGCAGCGCCGACTGGCCGAGCTGCTCAAAGAGGAAGAGAAACAATGACCGCTTTTTGGATAGTTATTGCGGGCTTGCTGGTGCTGGTGAGTCTGGCGCTCGTCGTGCCGCTGTGGCGTGGTGCAGGCAAACAGAGCATCAGTCGCTCGGCGCTCAACAAACAGCTCTATCGCCAGCGGCTGCTGGAGATTGGCGAAGAGCGCGAGCAGGGTGTCCTGGCTGAGGAGTCCTACTCGCTGGTCGAGCTGCAACGAAGTCTCTTGGATGATATCCCTGATGTGGAGCAGACTGCCCGCAGTGGCAAGAGTCTGATCTGGATCCCGGGTGTGCTGGTGCTGTTGGTGGTGAGTCTGGGGCTCTACTACAAGTTGGGCTCCTGGCAAGAGGTGAGTCGCTGGCAAGATGCCAGCAGCCGTCTTGGCGAGCTGAGCAACCGCATTCTGGTGGAACGCGATGCCCAGGTGACCGAGCAGGATCTGCTGGATTTCACGCTGGCACTGCGTACCCGCCTCAAGGATGAACCGAACGACTACCGCGGCTGGCTGCTGCTGGGACGCTTGGCGCTGGATGGCAATGATCCCGAGATGGCCAGCGAGGCGCTGGAGCGGGCCTACACGCTGGCTCCCCAGAAGTCGCTGGTGGCGGTGCCTTATGCGCAGGCGCTGATGATGACGGGGGATGAGGCGCAAGCGGATGTCCTGTTGCAGGCTGCTATCGCGCAGGATCCGGACAATATCGAAGCGCGTTCCGTCTATGCCTTTATGGCGCTGCAAAAAGAGGACTTCCAGACCGCGCTGGCTCGCTGGCAGGCGATGTTGCCACTTATGGAGAAAGGTACCCCCCGTTACGTGATGGTCGAGCGCTCCATGGAGTATGCCCGCGCGCAGCTCAAGCAGCGCGGCATCGAGGTGACGAATTCAGGCGTAGCCAAAGCGGGCGCAGTTGAGGGAAAACCGCTCGCGGTGAAGGAGGGGGAATTCCCCATCCACGTCACGTTGGCGGCGGGCATTCAGATGCCGGAAGATTCCCATCTCTTCGTCTTTGCCGTGGTGCCCAACGGACCGCCCATGCCCATCGCCGTGAAGCGTATCGCCGGGCCAACCTTGCCTGTTACCCTGTCACTCGGGGATGGCGATGCCATGATGGAAGGCAGCAAACTGTCGGCCTATCCGGAGCTGCAGTTCAAGGCGCGTCTCTCGCGCGGTGGCAACGTGATGAACAAGGAAGGAGCCTTCGAAGGGGTATCCGTGCCGGTCAAGACGGCCGAGATCCCTGCTGCTCCAATTGACATCCGCATCGATCACGCCCTCTAATATGCCTTTGGATAACCCGGCTCCTGGATAGGAGCCGGGTTATCTATACTTCTGATAAATCAAAATAAAACGTCAGGACAATCATATGTATCTTCGTTCAGGGGCCATACTGGTAGCCCTCTTGCTGGCTGGCTGTGCCGGTGGTCCACCCAAGCCTGGCCCAGAGAGTCTGGATCTCAATCCCGGCATGAATAATCCGGGTGCCACCAGTACGGCGGCCGATCCGCGCGATCCCTTCCAGGGGGCCAACCGGGCCATGTGGGCGGTCAACTATGATGTGCTGGAACCCTATGTGGCACGTCCTGTGGTACATGCCTATGCCCGCTACATTCCGGTCGGGGTGAAGGATGGCATTGCCAACTTTGTTGCCAACTTTGATGAACCGAGCAGCATGGTGAACCATCTGATCACCGGTGATTTGAAGGGGGCGGGCACCAACCTGGGACGCTTTACCCTCAACACCACGGTCGGTCTGCTGGGTATCTTCGATGTGGCCAAACATGCTGGCCTTGAGCGTAACAAGCTGGAAATGGACACAGTGCTGGGCAGGGCCGATATCGGTAATGGCGCCTACATCATGGTGCCTGTCTACGGCCCGACTACCACCCGGGAGCTGGTTGGTGACACCATTGATACCATCTATTTCCCCTATGCCTTGTTGACAATCCCGCTGAGGGTTACCCATTGGGTGCTAGATGGCTTGGGTAATCGCGCCAAGCTGATCGATCAGGAGCGGATCATCGACAACTCCCTCGACCCCTATGCGCTGACCAAGGACTTCTACCTGCAATATAATCAGGGCAAGGTGACGGGCAAGCAGACTGAGCTGAAAGCGTCTCAGCAAGAGCAGGCCGACGATGCCAATCTGGATGAATATATGGACGAGTTGGACCAGTAAACGGGTTATCTCGATATGTAAAAGGCGCCTGCGGGCGCCTTATTCATTCTCGCAGCCACATAGAGATAAAAAAACGCCCCGCAGAGCGGGGCGTTTTGGCAAGCGAGGTTGATTAGGCAGCCAGATTCTTGGCCACAAATTCCCAGTTAACCAGAGCCCAGAAGGTTTCCATGTACTTCGGACGCAGGTTGCGGAAGTCGATGTAGTAGGCGTGCTCCCACAGGTCAACAGTCAGCAGCGGGGTGGTACCGGCTTCAGTCAGCGGGCAACCGGCGTTGGAGGTGTTGACGATAGCCAGAGAGCCGTCAGCTTTCTTCACCAGCCAAGTCCAGCTGGAACCGAAGTTGCCGATGGCAGACTTGGTGAAGGCATCTTTGAACTCGGCGAAGGAGCCGAATGCCTTGTTGATTGCATCAGCCAGGGCGCCAGTCGGCTCGCCGCCGCCATTCGGGGAGAGGCAGTGCCAGTAGAAGGTGTGGTTCCAGATCTGGGCGGCGTTGTTGAAGATGCCGCCGTTGGAGGTCTTGATGATCTCTTCCAGAGACTTGCCTTCAAACTCGGTACCCGGCACCAGATTGTTCAGGTTGACCACGTAGGTGTTGTGGTGCTTGCCGTGGTGATATTCCAGAGTTTCCTGGGAGATGTGCGGTTCCAGAGCGTTGATTGCATAGGGCAGAGCGGGAAGTTCGAATGCCATTTTCTACTCTCCATTGGCTGGACCGTGCGAAGGCGACGGTTGCAAGACATTGCGTACTCTTTTCTATATGTGAAAAGAGTTGTTTTTAAAATGATGGGGCTGGGTAGCCCAAAGCCAAGGGATTGTAGCAGTATCAAAGATGGCCTAACAACTCTTGATTGGCGCCATGATCGCGATCAATCCTGTGTGGGTTCTTTGCACAATTCGAGCCGGGTCACCCCTTTGTCAGTTTGTGCTCGGGCAAGATTGCAGTAGAATGGCCGCCGAAATCGCTCTAGTGAGGCACCTATGGAAACTATTGAAAAGATTAAGCAGCAGCTGGCTGACAACCCCATCATCATCTACATGAAGGGCTCCCCCAAGCTACCCAGCTGTGGCTTCTCTGCCCAGGCCTCCCAGGCTCTGATGTCCTGCGGCGAGCCGTTTGCCTACGTTGATATCCTGCAAAATCCGGATATCCGCGCCGAATTGCCAAAATTCGCCAACTGGCCGACCTTCCCCCAGCTGTGGGTTGAGGGTGAGCTGATCGGCGGCTGTGACATCATGATCGAGATGTTCCAGGCTGGCGAGTTGCAGGCTCTGATCAAAGAGACTGCTGCCAAGTACAAGAAAGATGATGCTGCAGCCGAGTAATCGGTTCTGCGTTGTCGAGAGGGAGCCTTATAGGCTCCCTTTTTTATTGTCCCGGTTCTGGCAGGCAAGCAACTGATTGCCGGTTGCAAAAAGCAACGCAATTGCCCTGAAAAATCTAATCTTTACGGCTTTGTTTTGGAGTTGTTGATTATATTATTTGCCAATATATGATTACTTTTTTTAATCCATTTGGATTCAAGTGTTGCTGCCATCACATTTTTTGATAATTTCACCGTAACGCAGTCTCTTTGTAGATTTTTTTGTGTTTATGCTCACATTAATTGCAAGTGATAGAACCTAGTATCGCTTCGCCCTGTGAAATAAAACCCTACAAATTAATAAATAAAAAGAGATTTGCGATGAAGATGTATAGCAATCTGCCCATTGGTCTTCATGATATTACTGAAGCCAAAAAAAGACTGACCAATCATATATACAAGACCGCGCAACTACCCTCTAACTACATCAGCGAACGTTGCCATGGCGAGGTTTACCTCAAGCTTGAAAACATGCAACGTACAGGCTCTTTTAAAATTCGTGGTGCCTTCAACAAACTCAGTTCATTAAGTCTGGAAGACCGACAAAAAGGTGTTGTCGCCTGCTCGGCGGGCAATCATGCCCAAGGTGTATCACTCTCCAGTGCTATGTTGGGAATTGATGCCAAGGTGGTCATGCCTTGCTGTGCCCCCAAATCAAAAATTGCTGCAACCAGTGACTATTCAGCCAAAGTGATCCTCCATGGAAATAGCTTCAATGACACCATTGCCAAAGTCAGCGAAATCGTGGAGATGGAAGGTCGCGTATTTATCCCCCCCTTCGACGATGCAAAAGTGATTGCCGGCCAGGGCACCATTGGCCTGGAAATTATCGAAGATTTGTATGATGTCGATAACATCATAGTGCCGATCGGTGGCGGTGGTTTGATTGCCGGTGTTGCCATGGCTATCAAATCTATTAATCCGACCATCAAGGTGATTGGTGTGCAATCCGAGAATGTGCACGGTATGGCGGCCTCTTTCTATGCCGGTACCATGACCAATCACAGAACCAGCAGCACGCTGGCCGATGGCTGTGATGTGGCAAGACCCGGTTCACTGACCTTCGAAATCGTCAAACAATTGGTGGATGATATTGTACTGGTCACCGAGGATGATATTCGTCATAGCATGGTTGACCTTATTCAGCGCAACAAGGTGATTACCGAAGGGGCGGGAGCTCTGGCCTCGGCAGCGCTGCTCAGTGGCAAGCTGAAACATTATGTCGAAGGTAAAAAGACCGTCAGCATTATTTCGGGTGGCAATATTGATCTGACCCGGATCGCCGAAATTATCGAACAGAACAATATTCGTCAATTTAGCCTGTAAGGAATGCAGTCATGATATTAGACAGTGTTGTCACCGGCAGTAAAGAGAATACACGTGTATGGCGTAAATCGGATACCACATGGGGATTAGGTCTGTTCGGTACTGCTATCGGGGCGGGGGTCTTGTTCTTTCCAATTCGGGCCGGATATGGTGGCCTGATCCCAATATTAATCATGCTGGTGCTGGCTTACCCCATTGCATTTTATTGCCACAGGGCGTTGGCCAGATTATGTCTTTCCGGCAGCAATCCTTCAGCCAATATCACCGAAACTGTCGAAGAGCATTTTGGAAAAATGGGTGGAGTGGTAATTACCTTCCTCTATTTCTTTGCCATCTGCCCACTGCTGTGGATATATGGTGTGACGATCACCAATACCTTTATGGCATTTTGGGAGCATCAACTACAGTTGGTTCCGCTTAATCGAGGTGTGGTTGCACTGGCATTGTTGATGTTGATGGCATTCGTGATCTACTTCGGTAAAGATCTGATGGTCAAGGTGATGAGCTATCTGGTCTTTCCCTTTATTGCCAGTCTGATCGTTATCTCTCTCTCCCTTGTCCCGTACTGGAACAGTGCCGTCTTTGATCAGGTCAATCTGAGCGAGATATCGATGTTTGGTCACGATGGTATTCTGGTTACCGTCTGGCTGGGGATCTCGATCATGGTCTTCTCCTTCAACTTCTCGCCGATTGTCTCCTCTTTCATCGTCTCCAAACGGGAAGAGTATGAGCAGGAGTTCGGGCGTGATTTTACCGAGAAACGCTGCTCGAAGATTATCTCCGGTGCCAGCATGCTGATGGTGGCCGTGGTGATGTTCTTTGCCTTCAGCTGCCTCTTTACCCTGTCACCGCAAAACATGGCGGAAGCCAAAGCCCAGAATATTCCGGTGCTCTCCTATCTGGCTAACCACTTCTCCTCAATGACGGGCAGCAAGTCTGCGTTTGCCACCACCCTGGAGTATGCGGCGTCCATTATCGCGCTGGTTGCTATCTTCAAATCCTTCTTCGGTCACTATCTGGGGACGTTGGAAGGGTTGAATGGCCTTATCCTCCGCTTTGGCTACCAGGGCGACAAGAGCAAGGTTTCCAGTAAAAAACTCAATATGGTCAGTATGTTGTTCATCATGGGATCCACCTGGCTGGTCGCTTATGTGAACCCCAACATCCTCGACCTGATTGAGGCAATGGGGGCGCCAATCATCGCTTCCCTGCTCTGTCTGCTGCCGATGTATGCGGTGAGCAAGACACCGGCACTTGCAAAATATAAAGGTCAGGCCAGCAACCTGTTTGTCACCATCATCGGTGTGCTGACCATCCTGAATATAGTTTCCAAGCTGTTCTGAAAACCTTTTCTGCAAGTCATCAGCCATTCAGGCCCCCCTGGTGGGGTCTGCATGGCGCAGTCAGAAGTGCGCAATAACCTGTTCTTGGTTGGCCCAATTATTTGGGCCTAGGGTAAGGCTATCCGTGATTTGGCCACCAAACACAGTGGCAAAGATGCTCTGACTGCAGTGACTCGACATCATAAATATCGAGGCGATGTAATGAAGTTTGATTCGTTGGTTCTGGTTATCAATTGCGGCTCTTCGTCGGTCAAATTCTCGGTACTGGATAATAAAACCTGCGAGGTGGTGATCTACGGTATAGCGGATGGTATTGAGACAGCCCATCCACAATTGCAAGTGGGTAAAGAGCCCGCAATGTCATTAGCTGAAAATAACCACACCTGTGCATTGGCTGCCATCGCGGCGGAATTGAAAAAACGGGATCTGCTGGATGCCATTGCACTGGTGGGTCATCGAATTGCGCATGGTGGTAGTGAATTTAGCGAAGCGGCCATCATTGATGAACATGTATTGGCCAAAATAAAGCAGGTGTCACCCTTGGCTCCCCTGCACAATCACGCCAATTTATGCGGTGTGATGGCGGCTCGTCAGCTATTTCCCACACAACCCCAAATTGCGGTATTTGATACCGGTTTTCACCAGACCCTGAAGCCGGAAGCCTATATCTATGGGCTGCCTTACCAATATTTGCAGGATTACGGCGTGCGCCGCTATGGCTTCCACGGCACCTCCCATCGCTATGTGGCCGAGCAGGCTTGCGTATTTATGGGGCTGGATGAGCAGCATGCCGGTCTGGTCATCGCCCATCTGGGCAATGGCGCCTCTATTTGTGCGGTACAGGATGGCAAGAGCGTCGATACCTCGATGGGGATGACGCCGCTGGAGGGGTTGATCATGGGCAGCCGCAGCGGCGATATCGATTTTGGCGCGCTGGCCTATATCGCCAGCAAGACAGGACAATCCATCGAGGATATCGAGCGGGTATTGAACAAGCAGTCCGGCCTGCTGGGTATTTCGGGGCTCTCCTCCGATATGCGGGTATTGGAAGCTGCCTATCACGAAGGACATCCCGGGGCAAAATTGGCCATTCACGCTTTTGTCCATCGTATTGCCCGCCATATCGGCGGCCATGCCACCTCATTGCGCCGACTGGATGCCGTTATTTTCACCGGCGGGATCGGCGAGAACTCGGCCTTTATCAGAAAGCTGGTATGCGAACGACTTCAGGTATTTGGCGTAGCGATCAGCGAGCCGTTTAACCAGCGTCCCAATAGCGAGGGCTGCCGGGTGATTTCGGCGGCAGAGTCCATGGTACTGGCGGCGGTTATTCCCACCAATGAAGAGAAAATGATCGCGCTGGATGCCATTCGTCTGGGGCAGCAGGTTCGTCAGGCCGAGTGCGTCTGACATCTTCCACTGTAGTGTCATGAGTAGTGAATGAGGTTTATTTGATGAAAGTTGATATGCAATTGGATCAGGATAAATTCCGTCAGGCATGGCAAGGGTTTGCCGGTGAAAACTGGAAGCACGAGATCAACGTCCGTGATTTTATCCAGCAGAACTACACCCCCTATGAAGGCGATGAACAGTTTCTGGCTGATGCCACCGAGGCGACCACCACCTTGTGGAATAAGGTGATGGAGGGGATCTGCATTGAGAATGCCACCCACGCACCGGTCGATTTTGATACCAATATTGCCACGACCATTACTGCCCACGGGCCGGGTTATATCGAGCAGGGGCTGGAAAAGATTGTTGGCCAGCAAACCGACAAGCCCCTTAAAAGAGCGCTGCACCCGTTTGGCGGCATAAATATGATCCGCAGCTCTTTTGAAGCATATGGCCGGGAGATGGATCCCGAATTTGAATATACCTTCAGCGAATTGCGCAAAACCCATAACCAGGGAGTATTCGACGTCTACTCTCCCGAGATGTTGCGCTGCCGAAAGTCAGGAGTATTGACCGGATTGCCGGATGGTTACGGCCGTGGTCGCATTATCGGAGATTATCGTCGGGTCGCGCTCTATGGCATAGATTATCTAATCCGTGAGCGGGAGTTGCAGTTTGCCGATCTGCAACCGGCGCTCGAGCGGGGAGAGCAGCTGGAGAAGGTGATCCGCCAGCGCGAGGAGCTGGCCGAGCACAAGCGGGCATTGGTGCAGATCAAGCAGATGGCGGCCAGCTATGGCTTTGACATCTCCGGGCCGGCGCGCACGGCGCAGCAGGCAGTGCAGTGGCTCTACTTTGCCTATCTGGCGGCGGTGAAGTCGCAAAATGGCGGGGCCATGTCCCTCGGTCGTACCGCCACCTTCCTCGACATCTATATCGAGCGGGATCTGAAGGCGGGGCTCATCAGCGAGCAGGATGCCCAGGAGCTGGTCGATCACTTCATCATGAAGATCCGCATGGTGCGTTTCCTGCGTACCCCCGAGTTTGACTCCCTCTTCTCCGGCGATCCCATCTGGGCGACCGAGGTGATCGGTGGCATGGGGCTGGATGGCCGTACTCTGGTGACCAAGAACTCCTTCCGCTACCTCCACACCCTCAAGACCATGGGGCCGGCGCCCGAGCCCAACCTCACCATCCTTTGGGCGGAAGGATTGCCGCGGGCCTTCAAGACCTATGCGGCCCGCGTCTCCATCGATACCTCATCCCTGCAGTATGAAAACGATGACCTGATGCGCACTGACTTCGAGAGCGATGACTACGCCATTGCCTGCTGCGTGAGCCCCATGGTGATCGGCAAGCAGATGCAGTTCTTCGGTGCCCGCGCCAACCTCGCCAAGACCCTGCTCTATTGCATCAACGGTGGGGTGGACGAGAAGCTTAAGATCCAGGTTGGCCCGAAAGTGGCGCCCATCATGGACGAGGTGCTGGATTACGACACTGTCATGGCCAGCCTCGACAGCTTTATGGATTGGCTGGCGGTGCAGTACATCAGCGCGCTCAACCTTATTCACTACATGCACGACAAGTACAGCTACGAGGCTTCGTTGATGGCGCTGCACGATCGCGACGTCTATCGCACCATGGCCTGCGGCATTGCCGGTCTGTCGGTGGCGGTCGATTCGCTGGCGGCCATCAAGTACGCCAAGGTCAAGCCGGTGCGCGATGCTGACGGGCTGGCGGTCGATTTCGTGATTGAGGGGGCGTATCCCCAGTACGGCAACAACGACGAGCGGGCCGACTCCATCGCCTGCGATCTGGTCGAGCGCTTCATGAAGAAGATCCAGGCGCTGCCGACCTACCGCAATGCGGTGCCGACCCAGTCGATCCTGACCATCACTTCCAACGTGGTCTATGGCCAGAAGACCGGCAACACCCCGGATGGCCGCCGTGCCGGTGCGCCGTTTGCACCGGGGGCCAACCCGATGCTCGGTCGGGATCGCAAGGGAGCGGTCGCTTCGCTGGCCTCGGTGGCCAAGCTGCCGTTCAAATACGCCAAGGACGGGATCTCCTACACCTTCTCCATCGTGCCGGGGGCGCTCGGCAAGGAGCCGGCCAATCGCGAGAACAATCTGGTGGGGCTGATGGATGGCTACTTCCATCACGAGCGGGATGTGGAAGGGGGTCAGCACCTCAACGTCAACGTGATGAACCGCGAGATGCTGCTGGATGCCATCGACAATCCGGACAAGTACCCCAGCCTGACCATCCGGGTCTCCGGTTATGCGGTGCGCTTCAACGCTCTGACCCGCGAGCAGCAGCAGGACGTCATCTCCAGAACCTTCACCAACATGATGTAACTCTCATGCCCGGGGTGAGCAGGCTTGCTCCGGGCCTACTTTTTGTTTGTCAGCACGAGGAAGTAACAGATGCGACAGGTTATCACTACCAAGGCGGCGCCGGGCGCCATCGGCCCCTATGTGCAGGCCACCCGGATTGGCAACATCCTCTACACCTCCGGTCAGATCCCGCTGGACCCGGTGAGCGACGATATTGCGGAGGGGATAGAAGCGCAGACCCTGCGCTCCCTGCAAAACGTCAAGGCGATTGTCGAGGCGGCAGGCGGCGAGGTGCGCAATATCTTCAAGACCACGGTGTTTGTCTCGGATCTGAACGACTTTGCTGCGGTTAACCGGGTCTACAACGACTTCTTCACCGAGCACGATGCCATGTATCCGGCGCGATCCTGCGTGGAAGTTGCTCGGTTACCGAAGGATGTGAAGATCGAGATAGAGGCGATTGCTGCGCTGGAGTCCTGACGCGGCGCTCCTTATCAATAAAAAAAGAGCGACAGCCCGAGGGCTGCCGCTCTTTTTCATCGAACCTGCCGTGCGCGATAAGGGCGCAAGGCGCAGATCACGCTGGATCAGGCGATCCGTTCGATACGAGCCATGTAGAAACCGTCGAAGCCGGTCTCGGACGGGCTCACGGTGTGATCGTCACGCAGACGGAAGTGCTCGTTGGCGGCGAGGAACTTGTCCACCTGCTGACGGTTCTCCTCGGGCAGGATGGAGCAGGTTGCATAAACCAGCAGGCCGCCCACCTTCACCATCTGGCTGTAACGCTGCAGGATCTCTTCTTGCAGCGCGACCAGCACCGGCAGACGCTCGGCGGTATCACGCCACTTGGCATCCGGATTGCGCTTGAGTACGCCAAGACCGGAGCAGGGCACGTCCAGCAGTACACGGTCGGCGCTCTCTTTGAGGCGCTTGACGGTCTTGCTGCTGGTGATGACCCGGGTCTCCACGTTGTGGGCACCGGCGCGACGAGCGCGTTGCTTGAGGTTTTCCAGCTTCCACTCTTCCACATCCATTGCCAGCAGACGGCCTTTGCCCTGCATCATGGCGGCGATATGCAGAGTCTTGCCACCGGCGCCGGCGCAGGCGTCGATAACGCGCATGCCTGGGGCAACTTCCAAAGCGGCAGCAACCAGCTGGGAGCCTGCGTCCTGCTGTTCGAAGCAACCATCGGCAAAGGCCTTGGTACGGAACAGGGCGGCGTCGGAGGTGACCTGCAGGGCAGTCTCCACACCTTCAACCGGAATGGTGGTGACCTGCTCTTTGGCCAGCATGGCCTGCAGCTCATCACGGGTGCACTTGAGGGTGTTGACCCGCAGGTAACGCTTGGGCATCCAGGCCAGGGCTGCACGCTCGGCAGGCCAGGCTTCACCCAGCTGCTCGCTACCCAGTTTCTCCAGCCAGCTCGGGCAACCATCCATCAATACCGGGTTCTTCTTCGCCTCGGTCAGACGGCGGCGGAATGCGTCTTCATTGAAGCGATCCAGGGTCGGGTGGTTGGGCTGGGCAATTTTGTGGAATGCGTGCCAGCTGTGCAGCAGCGGCCAGACATTCTTTTCGGCCTGACGCACCTGAATACCGGTGAGGAAACAATAGAGGCTGAGACGGCGCAGCAGGTCGCCGGTGACCAGGGCAATCCTTGCCTGTTCTTGCGGTTTGAGTTCGATGCCTGAGAAGTGACGGGCATAGGCGCGGTCGAGGGTAAGACCCTGACCGAGCACATCGTCAACAATGGCAACGACCAGATCCCCGAAACGGGGCAACAGTGGGGATTTGAGCATGAGATTAACCTTGGCCAGATAAAGATGAACCGCACCTTTGTGAAGAGGAGCAGTTCTAAAATTGACAAATCCGCGCAATGATAGGGGTTAGACGGGGTTGGCGCAACACTCCCCATGGGTGAGTGGCTGAAACAGTGGCGCCGGGCTTTTTGATTCGGCGGGATAATGATGCCGGTAATGGTTTAAAAAAGTGCATGACTACAAGGATGACAAAGATGCATGTGACCAGTAAGTGTTCGTTGGCCCTGTTGGTGGCCAGTTTGTTGGGGTCAACCAGCCTGATGGCCAGCGAGTGGAGTACGGTAGCCGCCAGAGCGACTGCGGAGCAAGGTTATGAGGTGCGGGCCAATCAGTTTCGGGTGGCCAAGGTGCCGCTCGACTATTTTGCCGGGCTGCAAGCCGGGGCGAGTGAGCTGACCCTGCCGCTGCCCGATGGGGGGGAGGTCACCTTTGCTCTGGAAGCCTACGACTTGCTGCCTTCAGATCTTGCCGCCAAGTATCCACAGATCCGCACCTTCAAGGGTCACAACCCGGCGCATCCGATAGAGACGGGGCGCTTCGATCTGGGGCCGCAAGGTTTCCACGCCATGTTCAGCCATCAGGGCAGGATGGTGTTTGTCGATCCGCTGCGCAATGCCGAAGGCTACGCCGTCTATTACCAGCAGGATGCCCATAGTCGATTAGAAGAGACGGCAGATGAGGTGATAGGGCCCAAGCTCAGCAAACTGGTGCGCAAGGTGCAAGTGGATGGCAATGTTCGCAAGCGCTACGTCATTGCTATTTCGGCGACAGGAGAATTTACCCAATACCACGGTGGTTCTAGAGCGCTTACCATGGCGGCGATTGTGACCTTGCTCAACCGCGTCAATCAGGTCTATCAACGGGATGTGGGCGCCGAATTCGTGCTGGCCAGTGGCAATGACAACCTGATCTTTACCGATCCAGTCACAGATCCCTTCTACAACGGATATAACCCTAACTATGTGAACAATGTCAGCAGCATCTATGAAGCCAATGATGCCAACAAGAACGTGCTGGTGCAGGCCAACTATTTCACCAATATGCAGCTTGGCAACTTTGATATCGGCCATGTACTCAATACCGGTAGCGGTGGTCTGGCCGGTTTGGCAGTGCTTTGTACCAACGATAAATCGGGCGGGATGTCGGGTTCACCCACACCGGTAGGAGATGCCTTCTTCGTTGACTATGTGGCTCATGAAATTGGCCACCAGTTTGGTGCCGATCATACCTTCAACGGCACTACCGGGAGTTGCGGTGCAGGTACCCGGGTTGCCAATCAAGCCTATGAGCCAGGTAGTGGCAGCTCCATCATGGCCTATGCCGGTATTTGTGGTGATGAGAATATCCAGACTCACAGCGACCCCTATTTTCATAGCAAGTCCATCGAGCAGATGCGTGCGCACATGGCTACCGTATCGACTTGTGGAACCACACTCGCGTTGAGCAATAATGCCCCGCAGGCAGCTGCAGGGGGGGACTATGTGATCCCTGCCAATACGGCCTTTATGTTAAAAGGGGCTGGTGGAGATCTGGATAATGATTCTCTGCTCTACAACTGGGAGCAGATCGATCTGGGTACTGAATCGAGCAGTGCCGCCACCATGATTGATGATGGCTCCCGGCCGCTGTTTCGTTTTGTCTCTCCCACGGCATCGCCGGAGCGGACCCTGCCGAGTTTGCCATCCCTGTTCTCCGGCACGCTTGCCAAAGGAGAGGCCTGGCCGACTAACAACCGGGATCTCAATTTCAGACTGACGGTGCGTGATGGTCAGGGTGGCGTTGCCAGTGATGACATGAAAGTGCAAGTGATCAATACCGGTGCGGCATTTCGCATCACCAACCCGTTTTACGGGGTGACTCTCACTCCGGGGGCCAGTCAGGCCGTAGCATGGGATGTGGCGGGCACAACTGTGGCGCCGATCAGTTGCAGCAAGGTGGACATCTCGGTGACCCAGGATGAGGGCGTAAGCTGGACAATGCTCACCGCCGGACAACCCAATAACGGCGCAGCAACGGTAACGTTGCCTGCCGATTTCACCAGCAGCGTCAGGCTGAAAGTGGCATGCAGCGACAATATCTTCTTTGCCATCAGTCCCCTCAAATTGCCTCTGGTGCAAGGTGGCTCGACTTCAGGTGGCGGCGGTGGTGGCGGGGCGATCGGATTGTGGACGCTGGCTCTGGCGCTGCTCGGCTGGCAACGGAGGCGTACATGAAGGGAGTCCCTCTGTTACTGCTTGCAATGCTCGGCGGTTGTCAGGCCGATGCCAGCACGCTGGAACAGGAGTTGAGTGCAAACCTCGCCAAGCAGGATTACCGCCTGATAGTGATAGCCGGGCGGGGAGAGTTCGCCCCCGGTATTGCAGCCGAGCAGCAGGCAGAGGCCAAGGCGCGCTGTGGCAAGCGTTATCTGGATGGATTGGGCGATGTGATAAGGCCAGGTCAGCAAGAGATACATGCCAAGTTGAGCGCTTACGCCAGCGAGTATAACCAGCGTATGGTGATTCATTGCCCAATAGCATCGGGCGCTGGCAAGCAGTAATACACCAACGAACCAATCCAAATGGAGGGGATATTCATCCCCCTATCTATCCGTGAAGGCGCCAATGGCGCCTTCACTTTTTTCCGTTGTTGAATGGGGCCAGTCTGTATTGCTTGAGATGGGGATCGCGGGTGTAGCACGATTTTTCAGCGTTACAGAAGTTTTGTGCGAATTTTCTTTCTGTCACGCAGATCGTCAATTGACGCTGCACCATACTTGTTGTCACCAAGGTAGGGCAAGGAGACTCTATGAAGCATGGCATTGCGGTGATTATCACCAGTTTGTCTGTTCAGGTTGCAGCAGAACCACAGTGGACCTTCATGGATGAAAACTTGGAAAGGGGAGGGATCTATGATGTGCGAGCTGAAAAGGTCAGAGTGGTGGTTCCTGACAAGCCTTTTGAACCCGGGCATCTCGCCAGTGTATTGACCTTGCCATTGCCGGATGGCACTACGGTGCAGTTTGATGTTCATCCCAATGCCTTGCTCCCGGAGCCTTTGGCCCAGCGCTACCCTTCTATCAATACTTACAGTGGGAATGCTATCGATCGGGCGGCGGATACAGGCCGATTTGATGTCACCATACATGGTTTTCACGGTATGTTTACCCATCAGGGGCGTACCTTTTATGTCGATCCGCTTCAGGACGGTTTCTCTTATGCCGTTTATGAACAGCAAGATGCCTGGCGGCGACAGGATGTGGATCAGGTGATTGATCCTCATGGTATCGAGCGTGAGCGAGCTGTGCTGGTCGATGGCAATTTGCGCAAGCGCTACACCATCGCCATCTCGGCAACCGGGGAGTATACCCAGTATCACGGTGGTACCAAGGTTGCAGCACTCTCGGCCATTGCAACACTGCTTAATCGGGTCAATGAAGTCTATCGCCGTGATGTGGGGGCCGAGTTTCAGCTTGCAGCTGATACGGATAATGTGATTTTCACCGATCCTGCGACGGATCCTTTCACCAACTCGACCCAGGATATCGCAATCAACCAGACCCAACAGGGGGTGTTGCTCAATCCTTCTTTTGATCTGGGCCATCTGCTGGCGACATCAGGCGGCGGGGTGGCGACCCTGAGATCTTTATGCAACCCTTTCAGCCGTTCACGGGGCATGACCGGAGGCTCACAGCCTATCGGTGATGCGTTCTTTATTGATTATGTGGCTCACGAATTGGGGCACCAGCTGGGGGCCGAGCACTCCTTCAATGGCATGGCCGACAGTTGTGCAACGGGTCGCAAGGCTAGCTCAGCCTGGGAACCGGGCAGTGGCTCGACCATCATGGCCTATGCCGGGATCTGTGGTGAGGAGAATCTGCAGGTTAACAGCACACCTTTTTTTCACAGCAAGTCGATCGAGCAGATGCGGGCTCTGATGGCCTCTCTGCCCTCCTGCGGCACCGACCTGGCGCTTGCCAATAACGCGCCGGTTGTGGATGCGGGTGGCGATAGGGTGATCCCCGCCAATACGCCTTTCACTCTTGTCGGTAGTGCGCTGGATCTGGATGGTCATCCCCTCAGTTACACCTGGGAGCAGGTTGATCTTGGCAATGCATCCTACAGCGTGGCAACCATGGTGGATGATGGAACCCGCCCGCTGTTTCGCTTTGTTTCACCAACATCGGATCCCCGCAGAACATTGCCTGCCATGAGCTCTCTGATATCGGGTGTCTTGGCCAAAGGAGAGGCGTGGCCTGCGACCAATCGCAATCTCCAGTTCCGCCTTACCGTACGTGATGGTCAGGGGGCGGTGAGCAGTGATGAAATGGTGGTTCAGGTGATCAATACCGGCGCGGCATTTGCCATCACAGCTCCGCAGATCGGCGCCATGGTGGCGGGTAGCACTCAGCTAGTGACATGGAATGTTGCCGGTACCGATCAGCCTCCTATCAATTGTCCCAGCGTGGATTTGGCACTGACACAGAATGGTGGTTCTACTTGGACTACGCTGGCAAGCGGGCTTGCCAATAACGGTTCGGCCAGTGTGGTGTTGCCTGCACCGTTGACCAGCACGGCCAGGCTGAAGCTGGCATGCAGCAATAATATTTTTTTCTCTATCAATGGGATAAGAGGTAATGCGTCTGCCACTACGGAAAGTGCAACTGTCATTACCGACAACAATGCGGGTGGCGGCGGTGGTGGTGCAGTGAATCTTATCGTGATCCTCCTGATGGGAGGTGCAGCCGGATGGCGCAGGTATTACGGTTAGCCGTCAGTTTGCTGTTTCTATATATCTGCGCAGCGCCTGTTGTGGCCGCATCACTGACCGAGGCAATAGATGAAAGTCTTGCTGCTCAGGATTATCGGCTCATCGTGCGTGGCGGGCGCGGCGGTATGGCTCCGGGGGTTGTGGAGTCATTGCAAGCAGAAGCGAGAACCCGGTGCGGAGTCCGTTATCTGAAAGGGTTCGGTGATGTGATTGAGATGGGTAAGGAGTCGGAGTTTGAGCAGCGGATTGACTATGCCACCCGATATAACCGACAGATGCTGGAAAGGTGCATGCCGGAGGCGATTTCAAGGCCGTAGTGGCTGTTCAACAACGGCGCGTAAATCGGCATGATTGGAGTTATAACTCTAATATTCCAAACATAGTGATTGCCTCATGGGAATGATTCGATGACTCACATATGAGCCTCCATATATTTTTTTTGGAGTTTTAACTCTATTAAAAGAACTGCTGAGAATGCTAACAAAATGAGCTGTTTATAAACTATAACTCACAAACTTTATGATTCTAAATGAAATTAAATTCATTTAATTTTTATTGAAAAAGTTGAATTGTGATTTGCGTCACGTTATTCTCGCCGGCTGTTCAGTCAGGTGATTAATAATGATGAAGTTCACAATAAATGCAATCTCAGTTGTCATCGCAATGTCAGCCAATATCGCGCTGGCATCCCCATGGCATATGGTCGAAGCACACAATAGGCAGGCGGCTGATACAGTCACAACTAGTGCCTATACCAGCTTTAAGGTCGATGAAGAGTTTATTCAAAATCTGCGTGCTGGCGATACGCTGATTACTTTGCCATTACCAAATGGTGGAATGGTGCAATTTGAAGTGCAGCCCTCGTCGGTGTTGCCACCTGCATTGGCCGCCAAGTATCCGGATATCATGACCTTTAAAGGCCATGAAGTGGGCAATGAAAGTAATACCGGCAGTTTTGATATTTCCCCACGTGGTTTTAATGGCATGTTTATGCACCAAGGGGAGCAGGTGTTTATTGATGTTCAACGTAGTGGTCTTTATTCTGTTTATTACAAGAAAAATGTAAAACCGCGGAAAAATGGGCATCATGAAGAGCTGATGCAGAATAATACAAGTGAGCATGAAAGTGAAAAAAAGCGCTCATTGTTAGATAGTGCAACTAAGCAAGCAGCACAAAAATATAACTTTCCAGAAATAAAAACATATCGGATTGCGATATCTACCACTGGAGAGTACACCACCTCATTTCATGGTAAAATAGGCGCGTTGTCATCTATTGTAACATTGCTGGTTCGAGTCAATGAGATATATGAGCGTGATCTCGGTATAAAATTTATCTTGGCTGATGGCAATGATAATATTATTTTTGACGATCCGGACACAGATCTGTTTTTTAATGGAACTAATAAAGACCGCACATTTACCACGCCTACAATAGACCGTGATGATGCACATCGAAATGAGCTTGTTCAACTGTTGGCTCAAAGAGAAACCAATCCTGCGAAAAAGTTAGGTGAGTTTGATATTGGCCACGTGCTGATGACGACCAATTATTCTGGCTTGGCATGGGGGACGCTGTGCGCAGCTCCAAATCTGGATTATTTCGGGAATAAGTCCCTTGGTCGAAACTTGCGATCTAATGCAATGAGTGGAGCCGGTAATGGCAGCTCAGGAGCGGGAATCGCTGAGATCGATGCGATGTTTGTCGATACCTTTGCCCATGAAGTGGGTCATCAGCTCGGTGCAGAGCATATCTTTAATGTCGACCAAGGCGGACGTGTAGCTAATTCCGCTTGGGAGGTTGGTAGCGGTGCGACCATCATGGGTTATCCGGGCAGAGTTGGCATGGGGTCACAAAATCTGCAATCCAAAACGACTGGTTATTTTCATAGCAAGTCCATTGAGCAGATGCTTGCTGTGCTAGCCAGCCGTCCAGATAATTGTGGCGCTGATGAGCCTATGATCAAGCAAGATATTGATGTGAATATCTCGCCAGCATCGCAATCAAAAGTTATTCCTGTTAGAACTGCATTTTCACTCACAGGGATTGGTTCCGGTGAAGATGGAATGACCTTTACCTGGGAACAGGTTGATCTTGGTCGGGCGACAGAGGGTGCATCTGATATATACTATGGGAAATTGAGCGATGGACCCTTATATCGTTTTGTTGCGCCTACAACGTCTCCTGAACGTCACTTTCCTTCTTTGGCTACTCAGCTAAGGGGATATGAACGATTTATGTTGCAACAGCCTGAGCTAATAAAAGATGAAGAGAAGGGCGATCCATGGGTCAATGTACCGCGTACTCTGAATTTCCGTTTGGTGGCCCGTGATGGAAAAGGCGGTGGTGCCTATGATGAGACCTCGGTCGAGGTGGTCGATACAGGTTCACAAACCTTCAAGATATTACCAGCCCCTGACCAGCGTATTCTGGTTGGCAGCCCGACCACAGTGAATTGGCAAGTAGCTGGAACCGACGGTGGCCGCATCAACTGTCAGCGGGTCGATATCAGTTATAGCAACGATGAAGGCAAGAGCTGGCAGCCGCTGGTCAATGGCGTGAACAACAATGGCGCCCATGAGGTGACCATTCCGGCCAATGCTGGCAGCGCTGTTCGCCTCAAGCTGGCCTGTAGCGACAATATCTTCTATGCCATTACGCCAAAACTGGCGACCAAGAGCAGTGATACACCGGCTCCCCAGCCTGAAAGCAATGGCGGCGGCGGTGGCGGCGGTTCGACCGGTCTGTTCGCGCTGCTGGGCCTTGGTATCGCTGCGCTGCGTCGTCGTGAGATCATGAGCTACTAAACCAGATAACCCAAGGGTGAGATTACCCATCTTTGGTAAATTGATGAACCAAGCGAAGAGGCGTTAGCCTCTTCGCTTTTTTTGTATGGTTTACAAGGTCGCTTTATCGAGCGCACAATGCCTGCGTCACTCTCTTGATGGTCGTGGAACCATTATTTATTTGAAGGAAAATCAAGATGATGGATGTTGCTGATCTGCGCCGTGAGTATACCCGTGGCGGGCTGCACCGTGCCGATCTGCCGGCCGAGCCGCTGGCGCTGTTCGAGAAGTGGTTGGCGCAGGCTTGTGAGGCCAAACTGACCGATCCTACCGCCATGGTGGTGGCGACGGTGGATGCCGATGGTCAGCCCTGGCAGCGCACCGTGCTGCTCAAGCACTACGACGCCCAGGGGATGGTTTTTTACACCAACATGGGCAGCCGCAAGGCGCAGCAGCTGGAAGGCAATCCCCGTATCAGCCTGCTCTTTCCCTGGCACACGCTGGACAGACAGGTTCACGTGACCGGCCGAGTGGAGAAGATGAGCACTTTCGAGGTGATGAAGTATTTCCACAGCCGTCCCAAGGATAGCCAGATCGCTGCCTGGGTCTCCAAGCAGTCGACCCGCATCTCGGCCCGCGGCGTGCTGGAGGCCAAGTTCCTCGAGCTCAAGCAGAAGTTTGCCAATGGCGAAGTGCCGCTGCCGAGCTTCTGGGGCGGATTCAGAGTTGTGATCGAGACGGTGGAGTTCTGGCAGGGGGGCGAGCACCGGCTGCACGACCGCTTCTACTACACCCGCGACGGGGATGGCTGGCATATCGAGCGTCTGGCACCCTGAGCGCGCTGTTCAATTCTGTTTTCACAAGGAGTGTGTATGCGTCTGTATGGTGATCTGCATTCCGGCAACTGTTACAAGGTCTGGCTGCTGGCCCGCTGGCTGAAGCTGCCCCTTGAGTGGGTTGAGGTGGATATTCAGGCGGGGGATACCCGTACCCCCGCATTTCTGGCCAAGAACCCCAACGGCAAGATCCCGGTGCTGGAGATTGGCCAGGGCGATACGCTGGCGGAATCCAATGCCATCCTCTTCTATCTGGCGCAGGGCTCGTCTTTGTGGCCAACCGATCCGCGCCAGCAGGCCGAGGTGCTCAAATGGATGTTCTTTGAGCAGTACAGCCATGAGCCCTACATCGCGGTGGCCCGCTTTATCGTTCACTATCTCGGCCGCCCCGAGTCCCAGGAGGCGCGTCTCGACGGGCTGAAAGCCGGTGGCGAGAAGGCGCTGGCGGTAATGGAGCAGCAGCTGAAACAGAGCCCCTATCTGTGCGGTGATGCGCCTACCATCGCCGATATCGCCCTTTATGCCTACACCCACGTGGCAGAGGAGGGGATCTTCTCCCTGCAGGGGTGGCCAGCTATCCGTAGCTGGATCGCCCGTATCGAAGCCCATCCCCGTCACCTGACGCTGCCAGCGGCCTGTCAGGCCAGCTGATGGAACTGCTGATCGAGGCCAGTCTGTGGCAACCGCAGTGGGCTGCGCTGTTGCTGCACTGGCAGCAGCAAGGTCATCGCTGGCAGCTGCTGCTGGGCAAAGAGGCGGCGGCCGCCCTCGATCAAACCGATGCACCCTGGGCGAGCAGCCCTCCAGACGGGGTGCTCTGCCCGGGAGCCCTGCTGGCGGCCTGGCTCGATGGGGATCTGCTGGCGGATTTTCATGTTGATCCCAGTCGCCAAGTCCTGATCAGCGCCTCTACCTCCCTATTGACCCTCGCCAGGGAGCAGGGACTGCTCACCCTTGGCCCTGTGGGGGCCGATCTGCCGCTCACCCCCGAGGCCGATTTGGGCGCCGTGCTCAATCGCCTGCTGGCGCGCCGCGTGACGGTGCCGACCCTGGCTGAGGGGCATTCGCTATCAGGTGTCGTATTGCGACAACTGCAGGCCGACGATGAGCGCGAGATAGTGCGCTACTGCAGCGACGAGGCGCTGGCGCGCTACACCCTCAATATTCCTCACCCCTATCCGCCGGAGGGGGCCCGCGACTGGCTGGCGCTCAGCTGGCGCAAGGCGGCGCTTGGCCTTGGCTGGAGTTGGGCCATCACCTTGCCAGAGGAGCAAGGTGCGGCGTTGCTTGGGGTGATCTCCCAGCACTGGAATGGCGAGCTCGCCTGGTGGGTGGGCGTGCCCTGGCAGAATCGCGGTCTGGCGACTCGGGCCGCTGGCTTGGTCAAGGGGTTCGCCTTTGCCCAACTGCAACTGCCTGCGCTGACGGCTCGCCATATGCCAGACAATTTAGCCTCCGGCCGGGTGATGGCAAAAGTGGGCATGCACTATCGTGGGCGGCGCCATATCAGCGGTCGCCAGCCGTGTGAGGTGAGTTACTGGCGACTGGATCGCGCTCCCTCCTTACCCAATCCCTTGGCCGAGGAGATTGCCTGCTGGCTTGCTGATGAGCGGATCGCTGTGGTGATCCTGTGGGATCCTGTAACGTTGGATCGGCAGAGCGCCAACGGTAAGCTGGCTATCTCGCTCTTTGTGGATGAGAGGGGCGCGGGGGAGAAGCCCTGTTTTCTGCGCTGCCCACCGCATCTTGAGAGGTTGCTGGCGCTGCACTGTTATCCCGTCGATCTGCTGGATCAGGCCGAACCGGAGCAGTTGTCCCATCTTGGCGGCGTCTTGCTGAAAGACAGGGATGAACAGGGGTTGGCGTGGTTGCTGCAACTGGCCGCGCTGCAGCGTCAGGGGCCCGAGCTGCTTAGCCGCGAGGAGCGCGTATCACGGCTCCACTGGTTCAACCAATTGATGGCGCAGGCGCTGGGCGGCAACGGTGACTCTTCGCAGATACGCTATCAGCAGTTACGGCTGCTGGTGGAGCTGCCGGAGCTGGTCGACGAGCTGGATGGCTGTTGGCATCAAACGCCCGAACTGACTTTTGAGCGGTTGGCGCGGGAGGCTCCCGCCCTCTGGCTTGCCTACCGCGAGGCGATGAACAGGGCTACCCCGGCTACGCTAACCGCTTTGCAGCAACAGTTTGCAGCTCGTTTTCCTGAGTGCACCCTCCCATTTTTGGACAAAGGTACTCAGAATGACCAGCCGTTGTGTGGAATAATGCCCGCTCTGCTGTACGAGGAGTAATACCTGATGTTGAGAACCGAGCGCCCCGGTGACATGCTGCCGGTTTATGAGCTGCTGAGTGCCGCCTTCGGTCGTTCTGATGAGGCCGAACTGGTCAACCGCCTGCGCGAATGTGGTGCTGCCGTAGTGACCATGGTCGAAGAGGAAGAGTACGAGTTCATGGGGCACCTGATGCTAAGCCCGATCACCATTAACGGCATGGAAGGGCCCTGGCTTGGTCTGGCGCCGGTCGCGGTTCATCCCGACTGGCAAGGCCAGGGGATTGGCTCTGATCTTATCCGTGAAGGGCTTGATACGGCGCTCGAGATGGACTGGAAAGGGGTGGTTGTACTCGGGGATCCGGCCTATTACAGCCGTTTCGGTTTCCGCCCGGCCAGCGAGTTTGGCCTCCACTGCATCTATGAGGTGCCTGCCGACTGCTTTATGGCGATGGAGCTGCAGGAGCGCGGTTTTGCGGGTGTGCAGGGTGAGGTGCTCTATCACCCCCTGTTTGATGAACTCCCCGACGAGCTGCCGGACGCGCAGGCAGAAGAGCCCCATTTCTAGCGAGAAGTTGCAGCGACAAGCTATAACGAAAAAGCCCTCATCGAGGGCTTTTTCAGTTTATATCAGTCCCTGCCGGGCTTATTCGAGCAAATAGGCTCAGGCAATGATATCGAGCTGGGTGCCCTTGCGATTATCTTCGCCCACCATGTCACCCATCTGCTGGGCGAGCGGGCTCTGCTGGAATTGCATGTAGTCGCTCAGATTCTGCTGGCGCTGGTTGCGATTGGCCGCCTGATAGAGTTCAGCCGTGCTCGGGCCCGACTTGCTGTCGCTTTCCTGACCGCTGGCCTCCAGGTAGCGCTCCACCACGGCTTTCTCCTGCTGGTTAGCCGTATAAGAGACCGCCATGGTTCTGCGAGCCGTTGCTTTCTCTTCGCTCTGTGCCTGCAAGTCATCCTTCTTGGCCAGTGCTTCGTTACGGGCCTGACTGACCTGCTCGGGTGTGACAGCGGGAGAGGAGGGATATTTGCCGTAATCGGGCAGCGGCATGGGCCGGGAGGTGATTTGCATGGTGGCGCTTCTCTTGTGAACAGGGACGGACGCATGATACCCATCCATGTTAGCTCAATAAATCACCACTTGTCGGTTCATCAAGAGTGGGTTCAGTTTCGCGCATCGATTGTTAATTGAACCGCCTCTGAGTGAAAAAAAAGGCGCCATAAGGCGCCTTTTTATCCTTCGCTTACCGCCGGATCAGTTGAAGAACCAGTAACCGCGGTTGACCAGACGGGTCAGCAGTTGCAGGAAACCGGCCTGATCGGCCAGCTCCACCATGTCGGCCTGAGTGATGATGTCTTTGTCACACAAGAGCGAAATTGCTGCCGCGTCTTCGCTCTGCAGCGTCCAGGCTTCGCCGTCGATGAAGCACTGCTGGCTCTCGCCGCTAAACCAGACGCTGCGCAGACCCGGTACCTTGATGGCTGGCTCGCCCTGGGTCAGCAGGTCGGCTACCTCCTCGGCGCTGTAGTCCGGCTCGACCGGATTGACGTCGAGATCGTGCTTGGCCTCGGAGATCATGGTGCCGAACCACTCCTTGAACAGGGTCTCGTCATCGAGGGCCTGCTGCATCAGCTCGCGCAGACGGTGCAGCTCGTGGGGCTGGATCTCGCCGTGACGGGCGCGGGGCTTGAGATCGGCATCGCCGTAACGCTCGGTACGCACCTCGTTGTCGATCAGGTGATCGGCAAAGGAGGAGATAAGTGCTTTGGCATCCGGCGCGCGGAAGCCCACCGAGAAGTTCATGGAGGGCTCGATGGCGTAGCCTTCGTGGGGGAATCCGGGCGGAATGTAGAGGATGTCGCCCGGCTCCATGATGACGTCGATGATCGCCTCGAACGGCTCGCAGTGCAGCAGGGCGGCATGGGCGGCGAACTCGTTGAGCGGCTTGGCATCGCCAACCCGCCAGTGGCGTTTGCCCAGACCCTGGGTGATAAACACATCGTAATTGTCGATGTGGGGGCCGACACCCGCATGGGGGGTGGAGAAGCTCACCATCACATCGTCAAAGCGCCAGCCCGGGATGAACTGGAACGGTACCGCAAGCTCGTTTACTTCGGGAGCCCAGTGGTTGCAAGCCTGTACCAGAATGGTCCAGTTCTCTTCGCCCAGATTGTCGTAGGATTCGAAGGGGCCGTGGGCAGCATCCCACTTGCCGTCGAAACGGGTGACGAGGCGGGACTCTACCACCTCTTCCATGGCCAGACCCGCCAGCTCGTCCGGGCTGATGGGATCCTGAAAGTCCTTGAAGCCACCCTTGATAAGGAGCGGGCGCTTCTGCCAGTAGTGCTCAAGGAAGTGAGCGATATCCAGATTGAGTTCGTACATGCTGTTTCTCGTGTCTCGCAAAGAGGTTTTGCCCAAGGCAGGCTTGGGAAAAGCCACTCGGGATCCTGCCGTGGCAGGGAAAATAACAGGGGCCCTGTGGCATATCGTGCACAGGGCCCCTTCGTCACTGCCGGTTGGCTTACTTCAGCAGATCGACCAGACGCTGGGCGTCGCCGATATAGTTGGCCGGGGTCAGCTTCTTCAGCTCAACCTTGACCGCTTCCGGCAGCTCCAGGGTGTCGATAAAGGTACGCATCCCTTCGGCATCGACGCGGCGACCACGGGTCAGCTCCTTGAGCTTCTCGTAAGGCTTCTCGATACCGTAGCGGCGCATCACGGTCTGGATCGGCTCGGCCAGCACTTCCCAGTTGGCATCCAGATCGGCGGCCATGGCGGCGTCGTTGGCTTCCAGCTTGGAGATGCCCTTGAGGGTCGCCTGATAGGCAATCAGGGAGTAACCCACCGCCACACCCAGGTTACGCAGTACGGTAGAGTCGGTCAGATCACGCTGCCAGCGGGAGATGGGCAGCTTGCTCGCCAGATGCTGGAACACGGCGTTGGCCAGACCCAGATTGCCTTCGGAGTTCTCGAAGTCGATGGGGTTGACCTTGTGCGGCATGGTGGAGGAGCCGATTTCCCCCGCGATGGTGCGCTGCTTGAAGTGGCCCAGGGAGATGTAACCCCACACATCGCGGTCGAAGTCGATCAGGATGGTGTTGAAGCGGGCCATGGCGTCGAACAGCTCGGCGATGTAGTCGTGCGGCTCGATCTGGGTGGTGTAGGGGTTCCAGGTCAGGCCCAAGGAGGTCACAAACTCCTCGGAGAACTGGTGCCAGTCCACATCCGGGTAGGCGCTGATGTGGGCGTTGTAGTTGCCGACAGCACCGTTGATCTTGCCGAGGATCTCCACCGCCATGATCTGCTTGAACTGGCGCTCCAGACGGTAGGCGACGTTGGCCATCTCCTTGCCCATGGTGCTCGGGGTGGCCGGCTGACCGTGGGTGCGGGAGAGCAGCGGCATGTCACGGTATTCGTGGGCCAGACGCTTGAGTTCGGAAATCAGCTTCTCGCAATAAGGCTTGATGACCTCTTCGCGGGCGGTTTTCAGCATCAGACCGTGGGAGTTGTTGTTGATGTCTTCCGAGGTGCAGGCGAAGTGGATGAACTCGCTGACAGCCGCCAGCTCCGGGTTCACTTCGACTTTCTCTTTGAGGAAGTACTCCACCGCTTTCACATCATGGTTGGTGGTGCGCTCGATCTGTTTGATACGGGCGGCGTCACTCTCGTTGAAGTTGCTGACGATGCCATCGAGCAGGGCGTTGGCGGCCGCGCTCAGGGCAGGGACTTCCGGGATCCCGGCGTGGCTGGCCAGTTTTTGCAACCAGCGCACCTCGACTTCGACGCGAAAACGCAGCAGGCCGAATTCGGAGAAGATAGGGCGCAGGGCATCGGCCTTGTCGCCATAACGACCGTCAATCGGGGAAACAGCAGTCAGCGCGGACAGCTCCATGGGGTGAACTCCTGATGATTTGTGTGGGGGATCCGTATCCACTCGCGTGTGGGCCGGAGTCGTTATCAAGGCGGATGTGCGGCTGTTCACCCTGATGTCGACCTCGGCTGGCCCGCGCGCGAGCCGATGATTAGTAACGTTTGGCCAGCTCCACCATCTTCTTGCGAGCGAAGATGATCTGGGTGCGGCTGCCACCGAGCTGACGCCACAGCACGCAGGCACGAATGCCTGCCAACAGCAGGGCGCGCACCTTGTGCTGCACCAGCGGCTGCTGCAGGAACAGCGGGGTACCCGCCACCTGGATGCGCGGCCCGATGGGGCTGATAAGATCGCTGTAGATGCTCGCCATGTTGGCCAAAATCTGCTCGTCGAGCAGATCGAAGTGCTGTTGCTGGCGGCCAATCTGGCTGATCCGCTCACCCAGCATATTGAGAATGTCCTTGCGCTTGGCCAGCTTGCGCTCCAGTGCAATCAGGCTTACCACGTAGCGGGTCAGCTCGGCATTCTTCTGGCTGCCGTCGGCACCCAGCTGCTCGACCAGCGCACGGTAGCCGTCGCGAATAGCCAGATGGGTGTTGTTGAACACCTCGAGCGGCTGGCTCGGGTTGGTCACCAGAATGCTGGAGAGGCTCTCGCGCAGGGCGGCCTCGTCACAGCTGCCGTCTCGGGCCACCTTCTGCACCAGATACGCGGCCTGGCAGATGCCGGCAAAGGCCATTGTTCTGTCTTGGAATTTATCGCTCACGTCTGCTGCCTTCTGTTAAGGATTCAAACCGGATGGCTGAAACGTTGTTCGATGATGCCGCCGCCCAGACACACTTCCCCGTCGTAGAAGACGGCGGATTGGCCCGGGGTGACCGCAGCCTGTTTCTCGTCGAAGATGACCCGGATGGTCTCGTTGTCGATGGGCTGGATCAGGCAGGGGATATCCTGCTGGCGGTAGCGGGTCTTGACGGTGCAGCGACGCGGCTCGCGGATCGGAGTGCGATCCACCCAGTGCAACTGGCTGGCAATCAAACCATCGGAGTAGAGACGGGGATGCTCGCCCTGCGCCACCACCAGCACGTTGCGCTCGACCTCTTTGTCGACCACGTACCAGGCCTCTTCGGTGGCATCTTTACGACCACCGATGCCGAGCCCCTTGCGTTGGCCCAGGGTGTGATACATCAGACCCTGATGCTCGCCGATCACCTTGCCATCCACGGTCTCGATTTTACCTGGCTGGGCGGGCAGAAACTTGGCCAGGAAGTCCTTGAACTTGCGCTCGCCGATAAAGCAGATACCGGTGGAGTCTTTCTTCTTGGCGGTGATGAGATCCAGCTGCTCGGCGATGCGGCGCACCTCGGGCTTCTCCAGATCGCCAACCGGGAACAGGCTCTGACCCACTTGCTTCTCGCTCAGGGTATAGAGGAAGTAGCTCTGATCCTTGTTGGTATCGAGACCGCGCAGCAGGCGCGGGCGGCCGGTGCTGTCGTCACGGCGCACATAGTGGCCGGTGGCGATGTAGGTGGCACCCAGCTCTTCGGCGGCAAATTCGAGGAACGCCTTGAACTTGATCTCCTTGTTGCAAAGGATATCGGGGTTTGGTGTGCGGCCAGCCTTGTACTCTTCGAGGAAGTGCTCGAACACATTGTCCCAGTACTCGGCCGCGAAGTTGATAGTGTGGAGTTTCATCCCCAGCTTGTCGCAGACGGCCTTGGCATCAGCCAAATCCTGGGCGGCAGAGCAGTACTCGTCCGTGTCGTCTTCTTCCCAGTTCTTCATGAACAAGCCTTCGACCTGATAGCCCTGCTGCTGGAGCAGGTAGGCCGAGACGGAAGAATCCACGCCGCCGGACATGCCGACGATCACCTTGATTTGGCTGTTGTCTGTCATTAGTCGAAGTTACCAGTTCGTTTAAACGGGGCGTATTCTACCAGAGTTTTGCGCCCCCGGTCACATATCCATGCCGCAGTTCCCATCAGGAGCCTGATAGCAGGAAATCGTTTTTCTGTTGTTGGCCTTTGTCACCGAAAAAGAGTGTCAAATGGCCTCAGATAAAGGCCTTGAGGGCCGAGAGCGGCAGCCGTGTACCCGCCAGATAATCCTGAATACACTGCCACACCAGGGGGCTGCGCAGGGCCGGTTTGCATTCCGCTATTTCTTCCAGAGTGAGCCAGTGGCAAGCCAGCACATCACCGTCAGGATCCTCTGGATGGTGTTGACCCGGCGCTTTTTCAAGGTCGAAGATGATGGCGGTGCGCACATAGGTGGCCTCGCTGTCGGCCGGTTTGAACAGATAGGTACCAAGCCAGGCGGTCGGCGTGGCGGTCAGACCCGTCTCCTCTTTCAGCTCACGACAGGCCGCTTCAAGCAGGTTTTCCCCCGGCTCCACATGGCCGGCGGGTTGGTTGAAGCGGCGCTGGCCTTTTATCTCCTCTTCCACCACCAGAAAGCGCCCCTGCCACTGCACCAGGGCGGCGACCGTCAGGCGCGCCTCCATGCGGGCGTGACTGGTGGTCGATTGCTCTGCCTGATTGCTCATCATGACTCCTTGTCGCTGCTATTTGGATTGCCCGCACGGGCGGGTCTGCGTGCCGTTCCTCGCCCGCTGCTGCGGGGTTTGCCGCCGGTCGGGTTTGAAGTTGAACGCTCGGTTGGGTGAGTGGTGCGGGGGCGCTCGTCCCGTCTCGGCTGGCTGGCTCGCCGTGGTGCCTCCCCTGCCGGTTTGGCCGGTTTGGCGGTATGAGCGCCTGAACGGGATGAGGAGGGACGCGGGCGGCTGCTGGAGCTCGGCGCCAGCTCGGGGGCGGGCAGGCAGCGGCTCTCGCCGGGGGCCAGACCATCTAGCGTCCAGTCACCGATGGCGTAGCGAATAAGGCGCAAGGTGGGGTGGCCGATATGGGCGGTCATTCGCCGCACCTGGCGGTTGCGCCCCTCGATGATCTTGATCTCCAGCCAGCTGGTGGGGATCTCCTTGCGCTCGCGGATCGGCGGATTGCGCGGCCACACCGCAGGTTCATCCATGATGCGCGCCCCGGCGGGCAGGGTCATGCCGTCATTGAGCTCCACACCGGCGCGCAGGGCGGCCAGTTGCTCCTCGCTCGGAATGCCTTCCACCTGCACCCAGTAGGTCTTGGGGGTCTTCTCCCCCGGCTGGGTGAGGCGCGCCTGCAGCTTGCCATCGTTGGTGAGCAGCAGCAGCCCCTCGCTGTCGCGATCGAGCCGCCCTGCGGCGTAGATGCCGGGCTCTTTGATGTAATCCTTGAGGGTCTCCCGGCCCGCCTCGTCGGTGAACTGGCAGAGCACCATATAGGGCTTGTTCAGCAGGAGCAATTTGCGATCCTCTGGGGCCAGCTCCGGTTTGCGGGGGGAAACATGGCGGGGTGCGGCTGGTTTGGTAGTCGTGCGCGGGGCGTTATCGCGCGGCGCGCGGCTGACAGAGAGACGGGAGCGGGGAGATTTCATCGGATACACACTTCAGACAGACGATGGCAGCGAGTGTACCACAGGGTGCTGAGGGCTGGATGAATGGCTGGTGTTTCAACAAGCAGCGCCCGGAGCCAATTTGCCTAGCTCAGCAGGCTCTCGATCACGATAGCCTGACGGGCGGGGGCCGAGCCCGCCAACAGCAGGGCGTGGCTGACCACATCGTCGATCATCGCCTGCGCCAGTCGGGTGAGGGGGCGCAGGGTCTCCCGTCCGCTACCAACCGGCACCGCCAGCAGAATAATGGTCTGCACCGGTCCGATTTGAGAGCCCCACTCGATGGGCTCCTTGCAATTGAGCAGGGTCAGCGCTGGCTGGCTGATCCCTTCGCTCAATACATGAGGCATGGCAAGGCCGGGGCGGATGATGGTGGCCGAGACCTGCTCGCGCCGTTCCACCGCGGCGGTCAGTGTGGCGCGGTCGGTGAGCAGCTCGGCGGGCAGCAGATCGATCAGATGCTCGAGGGCCTCGGCCTTGGTCACCGGTTCGGTGCTGTGGGCCAGCTGGCGCAGGGCAAAATGGTAGTCGGGCAGGGCGTTGGCCAGTCGCAACTCCGCCAGCGCGGCGGTGCGCGGGCGCACCAGTGGTTGACCCAGTTCCCCGCACCAGCAGGTGAAGGCCATGTGGGCCAGCTCGGCATCGCACCCTTCAATCTGCAACTGGCAGAGATCGCCGGGTTGGGTGGCGAGGGTCAACAGGGAGAGCTGGTTGCTGGCGGCAACGGTCTGACGCCGGGTGAGGTTGGCGCAGCGGATGGTGGATTTGAACATCCCCGCCAGCCGGTTCAACTGCTTGGCCTGGGTGATGCTCAACCCCTGCTGGCAGTAGAAGGTGATTTCGCGGGTCAGCATCAGGCCGGGATCGGCAGGGCCTTGAGTACGGCGTTGGCATCCAGCAGCACGGTTTCCAGTCTCACCTGATGGATGGTGCAGCCGAGGAAGCGCTCCTTCTGCTCAATCTCGATATCGGAGGCAATCAGCACCAGGTCGGCGCTGGCAATATCGCGGGCGGTCAGCATGTTTTCCATGCCCATGGCGCCCTGAGTCTCGACCTTGATCTTGAGTCCCAGCCCAGTGGCGGCTTTTTGCAGGGCATCGGCAGCCATATAGGTATGGGCAATACCGGTCGGGCAAGCGGTGACGGCGACGATCTTCATCTGCTCTCTGTGATGCTGACAAGGGGGAGCAACAAGATAGCGCCAGCGGGGGGCTTTTACCAAAAGTCCATATGAAAAGTGGGATCTTGATGGGGATATGCCCGTCCCTTGAACGGCTGTGCAGGCTCATGCCGGGCCAGTCGGGTGTCTGGTTGCTCTAAACAACAAGGCCCCCCCCTGTGGGTGGCCCTGAACAATCTGCCTCTGTTGTTATGGCTATCAGGCGGTCTGGGCGGCCAGTTCGGCGGCTTTCAGTTCGCGCTTGATGCGGCGGATCTTGCGCTCCTCGGCGACCGCGACACAACCCATCAGCACCAGACAGGCGGCGGCTGCGATATCGAGAGCGGCGAAGGTGCCGGTCCAGCCGGTCAGACCGAAGATGGGGGTGCCATCGGCAATCATGCCCAGACCCAGCTTGGCGAAGCTGTCACCGATGAGGTAGGCAAAGGTGCCCTTGACGCCATCGGCTACGCTGATGCCCTGCTTGGGGACGAAGCCCACGGCCGCGACGCCGATCAGCAGTTGCGGACCAAACACCAGGAAGCCCAGGGTGAACAGGGAACCCAGGAACATAAACTGGGTTGTCGCATGCTGGTAGAGACCCAGGGTGGCGATGATCAGCGCCAGCGCCACACAGGCAACCAGACCACGACGGCCATTGGCCAGATCGGAGAGGTAACCCCACATCAGGGTGCCGACCAGAGCGCCCACTTCGAAGAAAGTAAAGCCCTGAATAGCCACGTCTTTGGAGAAGCCCAGCTCCTGGTGGGCATAGACGGTGGACCACTGGTCGATACCGATACGCACCACGTAGAGGAAGATGTTGGCAAAGCAGAGCAGCCAGATCACCTTGTTGAGCAGCACATACTTCACGAAGATCTGCCACTTGGTCAGCTTCTGCTCTTCGGTAGCGATATCCTCTTCGCTCGCCACTTCGTCAAACAGCTCTTCCACCTTGCCAAGGCCATAGGCTTCCGGTGAATCGCTACCAAAACGCAGGCCGATAAAGCCGACAATCAGCGCGATGATGGAGGGGAAGATAAACATGCCGAGCACGTTGCCATCAAACAGGTAGTTGGCACCGAACAGCGCCACACCGGCCGCACCGGCACCGCCCACGTTATGGGAGAGGTTCCACATGCCCAGATAGGTGCCGCGCTTGTTGCGAGGGGTCCACTTGGTGATGGTGGAGTAGCTGCACGAACCGCCACAGCTCTGGAAGAAACCGCTCAGCGCATAGAAGAAGATCATGAAGTAGAGGCTGAAACCGGTGCCGCCCATGCTGGCACTGAAGCCCAGCATGCAGAGCGCGGAGAGGATCAGCATCAGCGGCAGGAACTGCTTGGTGTTCTTGCCATCGGCGTAGTAGGAGACGATGGTCTTGCCCACCCCGTAGGTGATGGAGAAGCCAAGGCCGATCATGCCAAGCTCGGTCATGGAGAGACCGTACTCCTGGATCATGTCATTTTGCGCAATGTTGAAGTTCTTGCGGATCAGATACATGGTCAAATAGCCAATAAATACAACCAGATAAGATTGCATAAACGGCTTGAACCAGAGCTTGCGCCGGGCTTCGACCGGCAGGTCGAGGGTGGGGACCCGGACCTGTTGGAGCAATTTCAACATCTTCGTTCATCCTCTGCGAGATAGACGGTATTTCCGCCGCGCCCCTCATTTGTAGATAGGTTGTTCGAGGTCACGCCACGGAAGGGGGAACGGAACGTCGGGGCTGTCAGCCGTTGCTGCGCTCGACGTTCCATCCATATAAACCCGGGCCCGGCACGGGATGACGGGGCGCATTGCCCGTCGCGGTGCGGGTCACGACATCAGGTGGGGTGACTCTAATAAGAGGGGCAAGAAATGGCTTGAGAGCCATCCCTAGTGGGGCTAGGAAATTTTCCTAGTTTTTGCGCTTTCGCGGACAAAGCGTGAGAAACATCACACCGCTGACGCCAGATTGCTGCCATTTCAGCCAGTTTGGCGCTCTGTGTGAGTGCTGGGCTGAGGAGAGGAGAGGCCAGAAGGGAGCAAGGGAAAGGCAAGGAGAGAGGTGAAGGGAGAGACGAGGAAGAGTGCTTATCGACCACTATTTCTCGGGGGGCGATTTTGGGAAATACGGCTCGCCAGCCATCCCAAAAAACAAGAGGCCACCCCGTGGGGTGGCCTCTTTTTATGCTCTACGAGCCGACATGGCGATGGAGGTCTCAGGCCGCCTTGGCCAGAGTTACCTCATCACTCTTTTTGACCCGCAGTTTTTTCAGGGCAACCGCCACCACGCCGGTGACGATGGCACCGCAGATCATGCAGAGCAGGGCAAGCAGCGGCTTGTTGACCGCACCCAGCAGGGCCACGATGGGGCCACCGTGGGCGACGCTGTTGGTGATGCCAAACAGGAAGGCCATCACGGCGGCGGTCATGCTGCCCAGAATGTTGGCCGGGATAACGGCCAGCGGATCACGGGCGGCGAACGGAATCGCCCCTTCGGAGATACCCACCAGACCCATGGCGCCGGCAGCTTTGCCCGCTTCGATTTCAGAGGCATCGAAGATACCCAGCTTGCGACCGAGCACGGTCGCAAGCGACATGCCAAGGGGCGCGGCCGGGATGGCGCAGGCCATGGCACCCATAAACTGGGTCTGACCGGAGGCGATCATGCCGACGGAGAAGAGGAAGGCCACCTTGTTGACCGGGCCACCCATATCAAAGCCCGCCATACCACCCAGCACGATACCCAGCAGCACCAGACTGCCACCGCTCATGGAGAGCAGCATGGCGTTGAGGCCAGTCATCATGTCGGCAATGGGGGCGCCGATGATGAAGATGAATACCGCAGCGATAAACAGGGAACCGACGATGGGGGCGATCAGGATCGGCACCAGCGGTTGCACCATCTTGTGGTACTGACGGGTGGCAATCCAGCGCACCAGATAACCGACCAGGAGGCCCGCAATGATGGCACCGATAAAGCCGGTACCGGCATCAGCGCCGTAGAAGCTGCCGTTATTGGCGATCCAGCCACCGATAAAGCCCGGTGCCAGCGCCGGACGATCACCGATGGCGTAGGCGATATAGCCCGCCAGAATGGGGATCATCAGGGTGAAGGCGGCCACGCCCACGTTGAGGATCTGGTTCCACATGCTCCCTTCCGGGATCTGCATGCCGCTCGGAGTCGGGTTGCCGCCGATGGCCAGTGCCAGCGCGATAAGCAGACCGCCGGTCACCACGAACGGGATCATGTGCGACACACCGTTCATCAGGTAGCGATAGAGATCGGAACTGCCGCCCGCGCTCTTCTCTTCACCTTTTTTATCTTCTTTGCCAGCCACATAGGCGGGGGCCTTCAGCGCTTGTTCGATCAGACCCTTGCCATCCTTGATGGGGGCCTTGACGCCGGTCTTGATGAGCGGCTTGCCAGCGAAGCGGGCCATGTCCACCTGCTTGTCACAGGCGACCACGATGGCGGTGGCGCGGGCGATCTCGTCCGCAGTCGGGCTGTTCTTGACGCCGATGGAGCCGTTGGTCTCCACCTTCACCTCATAACCGAGCTCCTTGGCTGCGCGCTCCAGCGACTCGGCCGCCAGATAGGTGTGGGCGATTCCAGCCGGGCAGCCGGTGACACCGATGATAAAGCCCTTGCTGGTGGTCGGGGCCGCGCTCTGCTCCTCTTTCTTGGCCAGCAGCAGCGCCAGCGCATCGGCCGGGGTGTTGGCCGCCAGCAGTTTGGCGATAAAGCCCTCTTCGATCAGCTTGCCGGAGAGCTCGGCCAGCACCTCGATATGGTGGTTGGCGCCGCCATCGGGGGAGGCGATCATAAAGAAAATATGGGATGGCTTGCCATCTTCGGCGCCGTACTCGATGCCGTTGCGGCTGATGCCGATGGCGACCGCCGGGTTGCATACCGCTGCACTCTTGGCGTGGGGCAGGGCCACGCCCTCTTCAAAGCCGGTGTTGCCCAGCTCTTCGCGGGCCCACAGATCCTTGATAAAGGCCTGCTCGTCGCTGACCTTGCCTTGCGACGCCAGCAGGCGGGCCATCTCGGTGAAGACCTCTTCCTTACGCGTCGCTTTCAAATCGAGGTTGATCAGATGTTCATTGATCAAGGTGGTGATCATGGCGCTCTCCCCGCTTCCGGTGACGGAAGCTATGCGTGAGTACGTATCGACGTACTGGATAAAAATGACCTGACCATTATCGCGGCTCGCCCGCACCCTCCCTATCGGACAAATGTGCTAATCACTGGATTTTTGTGTGCAGTAAAACGCGATGTGATGAAGATCCCGTTTTCAGGCGGGACTCGCCATTTTCAGCCGATCATCCATTTTTTCTTTAAAAACAGATAAATGTATTGATGTCAGGCTCGCCGTCAGGTTTGTGATGCGCCATATCAATAAATTAATCATCAGTGGGGGTCTGGATTTATATGTGGTTAAACGGTGCCATCAGATGTGACCCTTCTCACAAAAAGTCGCCATTTCGCCGGGCGGATTAGGATTTTTATGCGCCATTTCTCCCCCTGCCTTTTGCCCTCGCTGATAGCGGGTTGGCGCGCCCTGGAATGATGCCAGGGCGGGCTTTAACGAGTCCCTAAACCTCTTCGTTGGAAAAAATAGTTTGTTGCATATGCCATAAACTGAGCGTATACATGGCATATGCCAATTACGGCGGCATCATGATCAGACGCTTATCGAGCCGAATGATGCGTGACTAAACCAGTAAAAGTTGATGCGTACGGCTCTTCATCTGGTTGCTGCAAGAGGCTGGGAACATGGCCATGCCAACCGGCAAGCCTGCGGGAAGATCCTGAACAAGGGGACGAATGCAGAGTGGTAAGGGGCAGGGCCGGAAAATCAACAGTGATAGCAGGAGGTCAAATGACCATCATCACAGCCATTCCGATGAATGACGAGCATATCGCAGGACATTTTGCCAAGGCAGAGCGCTTTGTATTCGTAGATGAACAGGGGATCACCTTGGCAGAAATCGCCAATCCGGTGGCTGGCAACGAGTGCAAAAGTGCGTTGGCGGAGCTGCTTCAGGCGCAGGGATCCCGTCGTATCGTGTTGAAAAATATAGGTAGCAAGATGCTTGGCAAGCTGCTGGGCAGTGGGCTTGCTGTCTATCAGGCCAGTCAGGGGCGTCTCGCCATGGCCGACATGCTGAGCAATGAGTCGGGCAATCTGACCGAGCTGACATCCGCTGAACAGGGTAGTGCATCGCGCTGCGCCGAGGGGGCTGGCCATCACGGCAAGGGAAGCCGTCAATGCGCTCCCCGTGGCCGCCTTGGCAAAGGGGGTTGCTGCAAGTCAGCCTCCGGACAACAGCAGGGCTGTCAGGGCAACCGTCAGCGCAACCACAAGAAATGTTGTGAAGAGTAAGCACAACCGCTAGGCCGAACTGGAGGGGAACGTTGATGGAAAACCTGAATCAAGAGGGTAAGCAAATCCCCTCCATAACCAAGATTGCACATATGCCTGTCACACTGTTTTCAATCATCATGGGGCTGACGGGGGCGGCGATTGCCTGTCGCAAGGCATTTCCGGATCTGCTGCTGTTGCAGTCGGCAGGGTTCCTGTTCGGGGTCTTGTCATCCCTGCTACTTGTGACGTTTCTGGTGATGTATGGCTGGAAAATTCTCAGACACAATGACGAGTTCCTGCATGAGCTGAAACACCCGGTCAGGATCAACTTCTTCCCGACCATCTCAATCAGCTTGCTGCTGCAATCCGCCTACTGGGCCAGCTGGCATGATGCAGCGCTGGCCCTTTGGTCGGTGGGCGCCAGCTTGCAGCTGCTCTTCACCCTCTACATCATGAGCAACTGGATCCATCGCGACCATTTCACAATCACCCACACCAACCCGGCATGGTTTATACCGATTGTCGGCAATATTGTGGTGCCCCTGGGTGGCATGCCGCTTGGCTTTCACGAGATCAGCCTGTTCTTCTTCAGCATTGGCCTTATTTTCTGGTTCTCTCTGCTGACCATAGTGCTCTATCGGCTGTTCTTTCATGAGAGCCTGCCCGAGAAGCTGATGCCCACCATGTTTATTCTGCTGGCACCGCCTTCCATCGGATTTATCTCGTATAGCGAAATAGCCAGTTCCAGCGACCTGTTTGCCCATGTCATTTATTATTTTGCGCTGTTTGTATTTATCTTGCTGATGTACAACACCCTCACTTTTTTGAAACTGAAATTTTTTCTCTCTTCGTGGGCGTACTCATTTCCACTGGCGGCATTTTCCGCAGCCTCGGCCATGTTTGCCGACGCAACCGGGAATATCATTCCATATTATCTGGCCAAAATAGTGGTGTGTGCCCTGATTGTATTGATCATCTGGTTAATCAGCATGACAGTGCAGTCATTCTATAAAGGTGAGATTTTCACACCGGAGAAATAACGTGATGAAAAATTATCGAGAGATCAATAAAGAACAACACCAGCTTGGCTCTGCTTATCGCAAGAGCAGCCCGGATACCATGAATGCGTTTATTGCGCTGCACAAAGCCGTTATGAAAGAGGACGAGGCGCTGGCGTTGAAATATCGGGAAATGATCGCCCTCGGTATTGGTATCGCTTCCCGCTGCGATGGCTGCATTGCCGCCCATGTTGCCGGAGCCGTGAAGGCCGGTGCTTCGCGAGCGGAACTGATTGCCACCGTGGATGTCGCGGTATTGATGGGAGGCGGCCCCTCCATCATCTATGGCACCCAGGCACATGCCGCCATCGAAGAGCTGCTCTCCTAGCACTCTGTTCTCAACATGCGAGTGGCCAAATAGCGAGTGAACAGATCAAGTGGATGAATATCAATCAGAGAACTATCAACAGACCATGATGTCCCACGCCCGTTGCATGGTGTGTGGCACTCATAACCCGGATTCACTGGGAATTCGCTTTTATCAGGGGGAGGAAGGGACGACGGAAGGGCTGTTTATTGCCAACCAGCGCCATCAGGGTTACAGCGATATTTTGCATGGCGGCATGACCAGCACCCTGCTCGATGCGGTGATGACACATGCGTTGCTGCAACGGGGAATAAGAGGATTAACAGCGGAGCTGACCGTTCGTTTTATTGCTCCCATCGATATCGGCAGCAAAGTAGCGCTGTCGGCTAGAATAGTCGACCAGCGTCACGGTATCTATCGCCTGAATGCCGTAGCGTCGGTCGGCGGGATGATTGTTGCAAAAGCATCGGCCAAATTTATCAAGCCGAAAGCCAATGACAGGAGTTAGCGTGATGAAAAAAGAGAGTGTGGTTTTACCAGAAATGGATATCGGTATTTCAGCCGCCGATCGCAAGAAAATTGCAGATGGATTGTCGGCACTGCTTGCCGATAGTTACACCCTTTATTTGATGACCCACAATTTTCACTGGAACGTAACCGGCCCGCAGTTCAACAGCCTGCACAATATGTTTATGGATCAATACACCGAGCAGTGGAATGCGCTGGATGTTATCGCCGAGCGGATCCGCGCATTGGGCTTTCCCGCTCCCGGCACATACAAGGAGTTTGTCCGTCTCTCCTCCATTGAGGAGGTAGAAGGGGTGCCCTGTGCCAGTGAAATGCTCAAACATCTGGTGTTGGCGCAAGAAGCCACGGCGAGAACCGCCAGAAAACTGTTCGATCTGGTCGATGCCGTCAATGACCAGCCCACCGCCGATGTGCTGACCCAGCGCATCGATATTCATGAAAAAACCGCCTGGATGCTAAGAAGCATGCTCTCCTGATGGCACGGGGCTGCCATATCTTCGGCAGCCCGATCTTCCCTTACCTGTTTGGTCCAACCGGGTCCTTTGGCTGCTGTCGTTTGGTTCGATAGCGATGCACGAGCCAGTCAACTCCCGCCATTGCCGCCGCGACGCCAATCATGATCAGAGTGAGGCGGCCGCCCTCCTGCCATGAGAGCAAATCCAGATGAAAGTCCTGCCGAATAAATTCCGGGATCAGGCCGATAGGCAAGGTAATAGCCAGATAGGATATAAATTTTCTGAAAAACATATGGTCAGGTTTTGGAGTCTGTTTGTATTGGTCCATCCAGTTTCCTGTTAGCTGTTAACGGTCAGTTGAGTGAGATAGCTATTTACCGCTTCACGAGTCGTGAAATGGTGCTTGTTGTTTGGGAATCGATCAAACAGCTCGCGATGGAAGTGGCGGGAGCTTTTGCCGGCTCGCTGCCCATATTCCGATGCCCACACCAGCAGTTGTTGAAAGTTCTTTTCCGCTGCCACTGCATCCCGTTGCCTGACGCTTTGTGATCCGCGCGATAGCAGTGAATCCCGGCATACAGACCAGTCGAGATCCAGAGATAGCAAGGTATCGGCGGCATCAAGCAGTTGCTCGACCAGGGCGCCAAATACCCCTTCGACCACCCATGATGGCTCTTGAGCAAAGGTTTGAATGGCATAGTCAATCTCATGCTGGGGCCGTTTTTTGTTAAACCCGCCCGGTTGCCAGACAATGGTGTCCAGATTGACCTCGCGGATAGTTAACTGCTCAGCCAATCGAGCCGCCAACCAGCTCTTGCCCGATCCAGAGTTGCCAATAATCAGAATACGTTTCATCTATGAGCGCTCTTTTCTGGAACAGATATCTGGAAGCTGGAAAGTCGATGTGGCTCCGAGCATATCCGAATACGAATCGCTAAGCTAACTTACACTCTAGCAAGTTGGATTTAAAATAAAAATATCAACTCTTGAGTTGTCGAAACATATAATCTATTTCATCTTGCTCTGTTCTTATGTGAGAGAGAATTTTAGCTGGTGATTCTTGTTCTATTTTGTCGGGTTCGTCTTCATAACTTGAGTACTCATTTATATCATCCAGAAGTTCTGAGATTGAAACATGTTCATTTATTAAATCAAAATCATCTGAAATAAGTAGTTCATAGTCGAGAGAGAGATTGTCAATTACTGATGAAGCAAATGATTCTAAGTCTACCTCGTTGTGACATTCATAAAACCCATGGGTGTTTTTAATGATGTAATTGATATCTGATTCAAGCTGTTCTCTCAACGCATTTTTAAGGTGATATTGAATTGATGGGGAAATAGCATCATCCTTAATACATTGATATATATACTCCAGCTCTCCGGCGTTGAATATACCAAGAGATATTAGACTTTTGTAAGTAGTGGTTTTTACGCCAAACTCAACTCCTGAACCTAGAATATTTGACAGTGTGTCTGACGACAGTCCTTTAGGTAATGAAATAGATGTTTCATTAAATAAGTTAATGGCGTTGGAAATGTTTATATTCTTATGTGATAAATTTCTCATGCCTAAATCAAGAGAGGTGATAAATTGTTGACTTATGTTTCCGCTGAATTTTTTAAGCATAAAGTCAATGATTTCATTAGCATCATGTTTTTTATTTTATTTGATTTTATTAAGTCCGAGTAAAATTTAACAACAAGGTTGTTATTTAGGCTGTTAATTAGTTTCTTTGCTTCAGATATGCTACTTATTTTATCTATGACATAGTCTGTTACAGATGGGTTGAAGTGAGTGTAATATATTAAATCATTGCTTGCGTGACGTAATAGAATTGAGCCACATACTAATCTTGATGTATGAAAAAAGTCTTTAGGTTGGTTTGTTGTCGATGTGAAGTTATATTCAGTAAGGCCTTGCTCATATGCCACTTCAAGTTCTTGTTCTGATATTTTCCCTCCAGCTGCAATGCAGATTTTTACTAAAATTCTAGCCTGTTCATCAAGTTGAACTGTATAACAATGATCCCAAATTTGATCTGGATGTTCAAGATTATCGTACACAAACTGAGAAAGTGATTTTTCATTTTTGTTTTCTAAGTTCATGGTAAATGCGATCAGTCTAGGATTGAAGTTTCTATGATTTATAATCTTATTGTAAAATCCATCATTTATTATATCTTCTTTCCACTCTAATGGAAGGGGACTATGCCATAGATGGTTATAAAGAATTTTTGCTTTTGTTAGTTTAGAGTGACTGTTGATATTTACGATATATTGACGCGAGGTAAGTTTAAATGAACGATAAGACTGGCTCATAACTTCCGCTTTGTGAATTATATTTGTCCTCGAAGTTAGAATTAGTCTCTTGTTGGGTTCGTTTTTTAAATGCTCTATTATTTTTACAATATTGTTATCTTGGCTTCCTGAAATGACACTGAAGTAATTAGAACCAAGGAAATCATCAAAGTAATAGATGGTTTTTTCTTCTGGATTGCTAAAGTTGAAAGGATGGTTAGTAACATCCCCTTCGATTACTTCAACGGTATAGCCTCTTTTCATATGTACTTGACATAAATATTCAGCTAGCGTGGTTTTTCCTACACCAGGCTCACCAGAAAGAACGACAACATGTTCGCTATTTAATGATGACAGTGCAGGATGAATATCTTCTGTCATAACAAAAGTTTTATTTATTTTATTCAGTCGCGACAACAGTATAATTTCACGAGATTTAATTGCTGGGTGAAGAAAAAGTTGTAAAACATTTGAGCTCTCAGACCATAGTTTATACCATCGAATTAGTACATCTTGGTTATGTCGTAATAGCGAGTTAAGGTCATCATTTCCAATGATGTCTGAGACATCAAGATTCACTCCCGAAAATGCACTTTTAATTTTATCTTTGTTATTTGGGCTAAGATTCAATGATGTAACGAAAACATATCTTTCTGGGTTGAGCTCTTTTACTTTTTGGACTTCGTTAAGAGCTATTTCTCTGAGTAGCTTATCGACACCTGATTTACGATAATGCTTTGATTGAATAATTATAGTTCCATTTATTGTACTTGAACGGCCATCAATTCCAAAATCACGGCCAGGTTTAAATGATTCAATTTCCCAACCATAAGCACATGAAAGTAGATCATTGACAAAGTCTTCAAATTCAATGTCGGTAAGTTCTTCGAATGTATATTTTTTCATGGTTTGAGCATTTTTTTAAATGGTTGAGTCTATTTTTGAATGGAAATGTATAAATTTTATTCGAGAAGATTAGTTTATTTGATTTTTTTAAAAAGAAAGTTATTTATTGCCCGCCTTTAGTTAGAAACCCTAAACATTAATTATTTCAAGCCATAGGTTCTATTAGTTAAGCGTGATCAGGCGAGCGCGAGGGATTTATCACTAGATCAATTTATTGCAGACACGCTACCGCCCGTGGATTACAGCCTCCAGCCTGCTATGGTTATCCGGCGATGTGGGGGGATGGCGAAACGGCTGCACAGGGTTATCTCTGCAAGAGTGGTTGCCAAGTGAGGCATATTAATCGAGTGAGGGGTAGGGTGAAACCGCAGTCGGGCAAAAACCTGCCAAGGATCAATAAATTACTTATTAAGTGGCTGCTATCTGTTCGCTTGGCACAGCAACCGCAGGCAGAGCTTCATCTCTTGCCGGATACAACCGCCACTCAATACTCCAGAAACTTCTCGCCGCAGCGTTCGCAGATCAGATGTTTTACATGGGTGGCCTGATAGGCGAGGGTCTGGCCGAATACCGCATTGGTCAGGCTGCTGGAGCGAAAGGCTTGCCAGAAGGTTTTGCGTGGATCCTTGGGCATGATGTCCTGGCTGTGATCGCGGGCGACCAGCACCACGATATGGCGGGTATGCTCGCCGCATTTGTCACAGCGATGGATTTCACTCGGCGGATTCTGGTCGTGCGGGTTGCTCATAAATGGGCTCGTGAAGTGAGGCTGGCGCCCATCATATTCCTCTTCACTTGGCTCTCAATCTCTCCTTGCCGGCGCAGTGAGCAGCCTCACGTTTTGGCGTGCTGTTGGCTAGCAGAAGGAGTGAATTATCAAGGCGCGGGCGTGAGCCCCCGCCGTGATATAAGGTTCAAGCCGACTCGTGCAGAGTGTTGGCATGGGCAAGCCAGGCTTCTTCGGTGACGATACGTACCGAGTGTCCTTTCTCCTGCAACAACATGGCCTTTTCGATTTTTCTGCCGTATGAGGAGAAGCGCCAATCCCGCGAACTGAGCTCACCGATGATGAGGTAATCAAGTTTCTGGGTGACAGAGTCTTGGGGAGTTGCACCCAATAGCAAGGCTGTTTCCTCACACTGTCGGCGTGTACCGGAAAGAAACATGCCGGTGAAGCAAACAGTACAGTCATATAGGGTATCTATTTCGAAGTCACTGATGGCCAACTTGGTTGCCATACCCGTGACAGCCCCATGCTCGAAGGGATTGCCGATAAACAACATCAATTGTTGCTGCAACTCCTCTCTCTCTTCGGCAGTAATAATGCCATCCAACAGGATACGTTCCACCGTCTGATACAGCTGTTTTCCGGGATAGTGGGCCCTCAGCATGCTGTTTTGTTTCATCCACCAACTCAGGTAATGGATCTCGTCATCGGACAGCTGTTGATCTCCCATCAACCCCTGACAGAGCCCCTCGAGTAATAGCTTGTCAGATTCCTCTGAATAGAAGTCGACACCCGGTAGATGACGATATGTTTCCATCAGACGGGGAAGCGCACTCATAAGGTGGATTTTTTCTTCTTCACACAACTTACCGTCTTGCAGCACATTAGCGACCATTTCTCGTAGCTCACGAAAGATCCAGCTGTTAAGGCTGGCACTCTCTTTGAGCCAAGTATCAAGATACAGGATCTCCTGCTCATCGATGACACTGTCTGCGATTATGCCGTCCAAGATCCCCATCAGATTATTCAACTGCTTGTCGCGGTTGCGTGCTGCATTGTAGTTAGCGACTGGCTGGCCATGACGATTCAATTCACCCATTGCATGATCCCTTGCTGGTTACAAAGAGAGTGAGAACTACCCGTAGATATGGATCGCTGCGGGTGTACCTAATGACTTCATCATATAAAAGTTGGCTTCAATCAGGCCAGAAGACTTGCCTGCCATTAGTCACGCATGTGAGCTTTGTCGAATAATGGTTTCCTGGGGGATTGGAGAGATGCCCTTGCTTGCCGATTGGCGGGTCAGTTCCTGTTCATCTACTAAGTTGCGGGAACTCAAGCCGACTCCCGCTTTTGTAGGCTGGGGGTGATGATATGGCGGTTGGGGGCGAGCTCGGGTTGCTGCATCCGGGTCAGCAGTCGTTTTGCCGCCTGACGGCCGATTTCGCGGGCCGGTGAGCTGACAAAGGTGAGGGCGGGTGTAAGGTCAACTTGATGCGGATTTGAAAACAAAACGGGGCCATCAGTGATGGCCCCGTTATGGTTGCGCTGTTTTCCCTTATGAGCAGACGCCGATATCAGGCGCGAATGGTCGTCGGGATAGTGCAATTCTGGCGTGACATGGCTGGTTCGATTGCGGGCTCGCTGAGCTCGGTAGCTGCTAGAGCTGTGTCTTGGGTCAGGGCCTCGGCCTGATGCAGCATGTGGCTGATAAGCTCAATCAGAAGTTCCACATCCAGCTTGTCCAGCCACTCGCGACACCAGAGCAGGGTGCTCTGCTCGCTGTCTCTACTGAGTTGCAGCACAGGCCAGTCGGCCATGGCGGCGAGGGAGGGGGTCTGGATATCCCCCAGCGGGATAAACAGGGTCACCAGTTGATCCCGCTCGCGAATATGGAGGCTGAAGGGGCCCGCCTGCAGATCCAGCCCCTCTTCGTGCAGGCACTCCTGCGGCAGGGATAGCTGGCGAACGAGGGTTGATAGCATGGCATGGAACATCATTAATCCTCCCGATGGGTGTTATCAAAGACCGACTCTGTGGGCGGCCACAGGTTGGCGATAGGGGGGCGGGCTGGGGTACCGACCAGTGGCGCCCCTATGGTCGCGGCCCAGGGGTCGACCACTTTGGCGTGTGGTCCCCAACTTTCCGGCTTGGTGAGTTCACTCCCCTCGGCGCGGCCAATCACCACAAAGCAGTGGGTCTGGGCGTGACCTTGTGCACCACGATGGGCCAGCACTTCGATCCGCTGGTCACTGTTGTGGCGCAGCAGTTCGGCCGCCGCCGAATAGGCCAGGGTCGAGCAGCAACCGGCCTTGGCGTCATCCACCGCCTTGGCGATGTTTTCCATGGTACGTAACGAGAGTGGCTGCTTGTTTCTGGTTATCTGGATGGCGGCCATATTGGCGCTGTTGTTGGCGCGCTGGTTGGCTGCCAGGCGCTGGGGATCCTGCCCGAAGGCATTGAGTTTGCCGATGATCTTCTGATAGCTCGGGTTGTTGGGCTGGACAAAGGTCTGGGCGTCGGTGCAGGCGTAGCTGCCCAGTTTTTCCAGTCCGGCCATGCTCTTTTGCAGCAGGGCCTGGGTGCCACCCGCCATCACTTTCGGTTCATGTCGCGGGGCGGCTCTGGTGATGGCTCCCTGTTCGGCCAGCGCTTGTTTCAGTTCAGTCAGACGAGCGCCGCGTGCAGCCACCTCTTTGGGGTGGTGCTGCTCCCAGTGCTGGATCGCATCCTGCACCCGCTGCGCTTTGCCGCTATCGGGGGCGCTTTGCAACTGGCGCAGGGCGCTGATGACTTGCTTGAGATCGCTGCTCTGGAAGTGGCCGATGCCGCGCTTGACGGATTGTTCGAACAGCTTGTTACCCTTGGCCAGCAGCGGGCTGGCCTCTGTCTGTAGGGGGGATGCTGGGCGGTTGAGGTGAATGTGTCCACCGATTGCTGGTAAGGCCATGATGTGATTCCCGACAGGGTTGACGATAAGGGGATGATACCGAGCCGTGACGGCGCGCTATATCAGGGAGCGGTCGGGGATTTGTCAGTTTTTCGCGTGTTGCGCAGTTTGTTTGGCCAGGCGGGCAGCGTACTGCCCTACCACTGTGGCCCTTCGCTCTGGCGCCACTGCTCCAGCCAGCGCAGAACCTCGGCAGTCGCCTCGATCTGGTCGGCGGGAATGTAGTTGTTGAGTTGGGCATCCCGATAGAGGGCACGGGCCAGTGGAATGCGTTGCAGCACCGGTATCCCCTCCTCTTCGGCAATCTTGCGTACCTGCAGCGCCTGGGCATCGGTGAACTTGAGGGTCACCACCGGCAGCGGCGTTTCTCCCCGCTCGTAGCGGATACCGATAGCGATATGGGTCGGGTTGGCGACGATGACCGAGGAGCGCTTGACGTCGGCGCGCATGTTGCTCGACTGCAATTCCTGATGGAACTGGCGGCGCTTGCTCTTGATCTCGGGGCTCCCCTCCATCTCCTTGTACTCCCGCTTCACCTCGTCCTTGCTCATCTTGAGCTGCTTGATGTGCTGGTAGTGTTCGAAGGCGTAGTCAGCGATGGCGATCACCACAAAGCCCATGGCGCAAACCGCCATCAGCTGGCCCAACATGCCTCCCAGCACCGGAGTGATGCAGCTCATGCCACAACCGGGCAACTGGAGCATCGCCTGCAGATTGCCCTTTATGGTGACCCATACCAAGAGGCTCAGGAGACTCACCTTGAGCAGGGATTTGACGAACTCCATCAGGCTCTTGATGGAGAAGATCTTCTTGGCCCCTTCCACCGGATTGATCTTTTTGATATCGGGCTTGATGGACTCGCCACTCAGCAGAAAACCGTACTGGGCGAAGTGGGAGACGAGCACCACCAGCGCCGACACCGCGAGGAGCGGGATGCAGAGATAGGCCATCTCCTGCATCAGGTTCTCCACCACATGGTTGAGCGCCTGGGTAAAGGGGAGGTTGATGTGGGATTCCGGGATCATCATCAGCTTGCCCAGATGTTCGAGGTAGTAGTCGGACATCGCCATCAGCATGCCTACCAGACTGAGGATGATGGCGGTGGAGACCACCTCCTTGCTCTTGACCACCTGCCCCTTCTGGCGTGCATCCCGCAACTTTTTGGGGGTGGGTTGTTCGGTTTTCTCGCCGCTCATCGCGCCTCCAGAATGGGGATCAGCAGTTGCAGCGGATCCATCACCGTCAGCACCTGTTGATAGGCGTGATCCATCATCAGTTTGATGTAGATAACCAGTAACAGGCTGGCGACGGCGCTTTTTATCGGCATCGCCAGCACGAAGACGTTGAGGGAGGGGGCGAAGCGGCTGATCAGCGCCAGCCCGAACTCGGCCAGAAACATGGCGATCAAGAGCGGCGCCGCCAGCAAAGCGCAGAGCAGCAACATATGGCTGAACTGGCTGTAGAAAAAGTTGACCCACTGCTCGTCGATGGTGGGGAAAAAGTGCGCCACCGGCCAGCTGATATAGCTCTGGAACAGGGCAGCCAGCAGGGCGAGAAAGGCGCCGCTGGCAAAGAAGAGGGTGATCAGGGTCTGGGTCAGCAGCAGGCCGGTGGGACTGGTCTGGCTGCCGAGACTCGGGTTGAACAGGGACCCCATGGCGGCGCCGCGCTGGTTGTCGATCAGAAAACCGCTCGCCTCGATAGCCCAGAAGGGGATGGCGGCGACAAAGCCGATCAGCAGGCCGAGCAGCACCTCCTTGGCGATCAGCATGGCCAGCGCCATGCCGTCGAGCTGATCCGGCAAGGTGTCGGCGACCGTGGGGTAGGCGTAGAGCGCCAGCGAGCAGACCACGCCGTTGCGGATCATCGCCCCTCCCAGCATCTGTTTGCTCAGCACCGGCAGCATCACGAAGCAACTGATAAAGCGCGGCAGCAGCAGGGTATAGGCCAGCATCTGGGCCTGCAGGCTCTCCAGTGTCATTGGATCTGCGGCACCTTGAACAACACCATATCGGCAAAGCTGTAGAGCTCGTTACCCAGCCAGGCGGTGGTGGCAAACAGGGTGATCACCACGGCGATCAGCTTGGCGACAAAGCCCAGGGTCTGCTCCTGGATCTGGGTCAACGCCTGGAGCAAAGAGACAAGGGTGCCCACCAGCGCCGCCACCAGTACCGGTGGCATCGAGAGGATCAGTACCAGCCAGAGCGCCTGGCTGGTGAAGTGAAGGATATCGGCGTGACTCATGCTAGCCTCCGTAACTGATGACCAGCCCGTGGGTCAGGCGGGCCCAGCCATCGAGCAGCACAAACAGCAGCAGCTTGAAGGGCAGCGAGATGGTCATGGGGGAGACCATCATCATCCCCATCGCCAGCAAGATGTTGGAGATGATGAGGTCGATGGCGATAAAGGGCAGGTAGATCAGAAAGCCGATTTCGAAGGCGCGGCTCAGCTCGCTCACGGTAAAGGCGGGCAGCAGGATCAGCAGGCTGTCTGGCTCCAGCCGGTCGGCATATTTGCTGGGCCAGAGTTGCTTGGTGCTGTCGATAAAGAAGGCGTGTTCCCGCGGTTTGATCTGCTGTTTCAAAAAGTCGCGGTAGGGGGCAATCCCCTCATCGAGGAACTTCTCCACCGATTCGGCTTTCGCCAGCGACACCTCGTTCTGGCGCAGGTAATCCTGGGTGGCAAAGCCAACCGGCGCCATCACATAAATGCTGAGAATGATCGCCAGCCCGTACATCGCCATGTTGGGGGGGATCTGCTGCACCCCGAGGGCGTTGCGCAGCAGCGAGAAGACTACCGCCAGCTTGACGAAGGAGGTGGCCATCACGGCGATAAAGGGGAGCAGGGCCAGCAGCGCCAGCCCGACGATAAGGTTTAGCTCGTCCGGCAACTGGATCATGACTGTGACTCGTTGTCGAGGCGTTCGACCCTTACCCCCAGGCGCCCCTGGATCTCCACCAGTCGGCCCACTCCCAGCGAATGGCCGTTGCTGATGATGCGCACTTCGCCATCGAGGGGGGTGTCAAGATCGATCAGGGCGCCCGGTTGCAGGCTGGTGAGGGTATGCCAGTCCAGGGTCTGGCGGCCCACTTCGAAGCTCACCGGGATCGGCAGTTGATCCAGTTCGGTCGGGCCGAAGGGTTCAGCGGAGGCAGCATTATGCATGGCAGTCAGTTCCAGATGTTGTTGATGGGGTTGGCAGTAGGCAAAGGGGCGACCCTCTACGCAGATCAGCAGTTGCTGGCCGAGCTGCGGATCGGGTGACGGCAGCAACACATCGCCGATAGCGAGGGTAGCGAGCTCATCCATGGTCAGCCCCATCTCGCCCCACTGCAGGGAGAGGGTGAGGGGCAATGGCAACCGCTGCTGCCGTGGCCGTGGTGGCAACTTGCTCAGCAAGGGCTCGGGCTGCGGCAGCCAGAGAGCGAGACTGGCCCCCTCCCGTTGCAACAGCAGTTGCAAGGCTGGCTCATCGGTCTGAACGTTACTCTCCGGTCGGGTCAGCGCCGAGCAGCTGAGTCCACCGAGGGGTTGTCCCAGCCGTTCGATCAGTGCCAGTTGCAGCGGCTCGGGCAGGCTGAACAGCGCCGCCTGTTGTAGATCCGGCGCGAGCCAGTGAGCCAGCTCTGCGCCGTGGCACAACAGCGGCAGAGAGAGCCCCTGCCACTGCAGTTGCAGCCGGGTATCGAGTGTCGCAGGCGGCAAACCGATGGCGAGGAGAAGCTCGCCGCCACTCCAGCCAAAGTGCTGGCGGTATTGGCTCAGGGTCTGCTGTAAAGTCAACTCCGCCAGCGAGGCGGAGGTGAGGGCAATCGGTGTCATGCGTCGGCATCCCACTCTTCGTAGATGGATCGTTTATGGCGCGAGCCCTGTTCACTGTCGGGCTGGCCGAAGAGATCGAGGGCGACCCGCTCGCCGGGATAGAGCCGTTGCAGGCGGTCGACCAGATCGCTGCGCCCCTGATTGAGCAGCAGCTCACCTTGCGCCGTGGCGAGGATCTCGATCTGCAGCTCGCCATGGTGGTGAGCGATGCGAATGGAGAGATCGCCCAGCTGTGGCAACGTCAGGCGCAGCAGTGGCGGACGCTCCGGGCGGCCCAGCTCCTGATAGATATCCACCGCCAGTCGCTCCAGCAGCTGACCCAGCTCCCGATTATTCTCGGCAGGTGCCAACCGGGCGAGCTGCAGATCCCCGGGGGTTTTCACCTGTGGGGGGATCGGTTGACCGCTAGCTTCGGGTATTTCGTCGTTCAGAGTGAGCGCATTGATGTCAGTGTCGCTGTTGGAGACCTTTTGTTCGGCGAATTCGAAGACTTGGGCAAGAGAGGCTTCACCTTGTTGAAGGGTGGCTTGATCTGAGCTCAGCGGCAGCTCCATACCGGCTGCGATCCCGATTGTTTGTAGATCATGTTGTCGCGAGCCACTCTCTTTTTGCTCGGTGTGGTGCAATGGCTCTTTCATCAAAGATGGTATCGCTGACAGAGCGCTCTCTGGTGCCCAATCTCCAGCTCCCTCGAGGAGGGGGCGAGGGGCCGGTGTATTCAACATTGATGAAGGCACTGAACAGGCGTTTTCCGGGGCGGGTAGCGCCACATCTCTGGTTCCGCCCTCGTGCACGTTGTCTTGTGCATCCCGCACTTGCTGCGATCTTTTGCTCTCGATTTCCTTCTGGTCACGTTCGGTCACCTCCGGGAAGGTGGATAAACCGGATGCCTTTCTTGTGATGAGCTGTTGTGTCTGTAAATGCTTTGGCTGGCTGTGAGAAGCAGCAATATCAGACTGCCGGACAGTATCGGCTGCCTGTTTTTTTTGCTGCTGCGTCTGTAATAGTTGCTGAGGCCGAGGCTCCTGGGTCTTGCTCTGGCCATTCGCCCTGTACTTGTCGGGTGCCTTTTGTTCCGCTTCAAGCCTCATCGCCTGCTCGAAACGCTGCTGTTGCGACCGATTGGCTTCAGCCATCTGGGTATCACCCCGGGCTGTCACTGTGCCCTGTATCGGGAGGATTCGGTTCATGACTCGTTACATCCTGATCTGCTGGCGGAACTCTTCCTGTTCCTGCTCTTCGTTGTAGTCACGCAGGGCTTGCTGTGAGGCCTGCTCCTGACGGTGTAGTTCGGCAAATTTCTGTTGCTGCTGGCGGGCTCGGTGTACCGCCTGTTGGCGCTCCTGCAAGCGGATGCGCTCTTCGGCGACCCGCTCGGCCTGCTCGGCGGCAGTTTGTTCAAGCTGGGCCTCTTTCTCCCGCAGCAGCGCCACTTGCTGTTGCCACGCCTTGAGCCCCTTGCGATCGAGTTGCTCCGCCTGACAGATGGCAAATAGCCGCTCTTCTTCGGCAAGGCGCCACTGGCGATAGTCGAGACTCTCCTGTTCCGCTTCGCGTTGGCGAACGCGGGCGAGTTGCACCCGAGCCTGCTGGGCGGCGAGTTGCTGCTCGGCCCGATCCAGCCGCAGGTCTTTTATTCGTTGCAGGCGGCCAATCATCGGGTCAGCGCCTCCAGAGTCGAGAGGGCTTCCGGCAGTGAGCTGGGTTCATGGGTGCCTTGCCTGAGCCACTGGCGAATAGTCTCGATGCGGGCGATCGCCTCGTCGGCCACCTTGTCCTGCCCTTTCTGGTATTCGCCTATCTGCAGCAACAGCTCCACCTCTTCATATTTCGCCAGCCAGCTGCGCAGTTGGCCGGCCTGAGCCTGATGCTCGGGCTCGATGATCTGGTTCATCACCCGGCTGGCGGAGCGCAGCACGTCGATGGCCGGGTAGTGGTTGGCCGCCGCCAGTTTGCGCGACAGTATGATGTGGCCATCGAGGATGGAGCGGGTCTCGTCAGCGACCGGCTCTGTCATGTCATCCCCCTCTACCAGCACGGTATAGAGGGCAGTGATGGAGCCCTTGTCTGACTGACCGGCCCGCTCCATCAGGCGGGGCAGGGCGGCAAACACCGACGGCGGATAGCCCCGTCGGGTTGGTGGTTCGCCAGCGGCCAGACCAATCTCCCGCTGTGCACGGGCAAAGCGGGTGACGGAGTCCATCAGCAGCAGTACCCGCTTGCCCTGATCGCGGAAATACTCGGCGATGGAGGTGGCGACAAAGCCTGCCTTGGCCCGCTCCATGGCGGGGCGATCCGAGGTAGCTACCACCAGTACCGCCTTCTTGAGCCCCTCTTCCCCCAGATCCGCTTCGATAAATTCGCGCACCTCACGGCCCCGCTCACCGATCAGCGCCAGCACGGTGACATCCACCTCGGCGCTGCGAATAAGCGACGCCAGCAGGGTGCTCTTGCCACCACCGGCGGCGGCGAAGATCCCCATCCGTTGCCCCTCACCGCAGGTGAGCAGGCCGTCGATGGCGCGAATACCGAGCGAAATGGGCTCGGCGATGCGCTTGCGGCTCATGGGAGCGGGCGCATCCCGATAGACCGGATACCAGGCCTCGGGCTCTGGCAGATGGCCACCGCCAAAGGGGTTGCCGAGGCCATCGAGCACTTGGCCGAGCAGATGCTCGCCGACCCCGACCTGATGCATGGCACCGGTCGGGCTTACCTCGGTGTTGGAGGAGATGCCGAACATCTCGCCAAGGGGGGTAAGCAGCGCCTGATGCTGGGCAAAGCCGATCACCTCTGCCTGCAGGGAGAGGGTGTTGTCCGGGTTGCGCAGATGACAGAGCTCACCGATCCGCACCCCGGGGACGACTGCCTTGAGCAGGGTGCCGGTCACCTGGGTGACCCGGCCACGGATCTGGATCAGGCGGCACTCGTCGATGGCGTGACGAAGCTGGTCGGGGATGTGGTCGAGGGAGAGGGTCATAACAATCTGCGCCATTGAAACTGGTGGCCACTATAGGGGATGGGGGGGCTACGGGGATTTCAGCGCGAGTCGGGACTTTTTAGAAAACCGTTGGGGGCGGGCTAAAAATTCACGGCCGATTTTGGCATAGGGACGCGAGGGCGATTTTTATAATGCCATCCTCGTCAATCCATTCGTCACGGGAGTTTCCATGGCCATTATCCAGAGCAACCCCTATGCCTCTGCCGCCCAGCCCGAGCTGCGCGGAGCAGAGATCGCATCCCGTCAGACTCCCCTGCAGGGAGGACAGTTTCAGGGGGAGCGAGTCGTGCTGGCCAGTGCCGCCCAGTCGCTGGCCGATGCCGCCGAAGAGCTCACCTTTGTCTTTTCCGAGCGCGCTGAGCTTTCGCTCGCCAAGCGCAAGCTGAGTGACAGCCATGCCCGCATCAGCGAGATCGAGGCGCTGGTGGGGGACTACCTCGACAAGGTGCCGGAGCTCGAACGCCAGCAGAAGATCAAGGAGATGGTGAGCCACCTCGGCAGCGGTCGGCTGGCCAATCTCTCCCAGCTGCTGGCCTACCTCGAGAGCTATTCGGGGGAGGTGAGCGAGCAGTTCGAGGCGCTCTGTCAGGCGCGCAAGGCCCTCGCCGGACGACCGGAGATGCAGGGCACCCTGGCGCTGGTGGAGCAGGCGCTGGCCAAGCTGGCGGACGAGCAGGGCAGTGCCATCGTGCTGGGGGCGCGCATTACCGGCCCCGCGGCCGAAGCGGCCAAAGCGGGCGTGGGAGCCGAGCAGGATCTACGGGATCTCTATCGCGATGCGGTGCAGGACTACCGTGCCCTCTCTGCCGCCTGGCGCGATATTCACAGCCGCTTTGGCAACGGTGCGCTGGAGAAGGTGACCGGCTTCATGATGAAGGCCCTGAGCGCCGATCTCGACAGCCAGCAGCGCTGGCTCGACCCGGTCAAGTTGGAGCGGGTGATGAGCGACATGCACAAGCTGCGGCTGCTCAACACTCTCTCGGCGCAAGTGGACGAGCTGTGGCAACGGGTGAAGGAGGGCTCGGCCCATGGCATACGGGCCTTCTGATCTGATGGGCGATCTGATCGCCCTGGTGGAGAAACGCTGGGCCAGCGTGCGTGATGTGGAGCAGGTCGGTGTGGCTCTTGAGTTGTCAGATTGTCGCCAGCAGGTGTTGCTTTATCAGGAGCTCAAGCGGCTGCTCCGCCTGCTGCCGGTGGAGCTGTTCAGTGAGGAGGAGCAGCGCCAGAACCTGTTGCAGTGCTGTCAGGGGGCGCTCGATAACGCCATCGAGCGGGAAGAGGATGAGTTGTCTGGAGAGTCGTCATGAACTGGATTGAACCCCTGCTGGTGCAGTTTTGCCAGGATCTGGGCATCACCATAGGGGATAACCCCCATTCGCTGATCCAGCTTGAACTGGAGCAGAGCGGCACTCTGCAACTGGAGCGCCATCAGGGGCAACTGACCCTCTGGTTGGCCCGCGCTGTGCCCTGGCATCAAAGTGGCGAGGCGATCCGCCGCGCCATGACCTTGACCGCCGCGGCGCAAGGCCCGGCACTGCCGGTGCGCAGCGGCTGGTTGGGGGAGGATCAGCTGATCCTCTTCGTCACCCTGGATGAGCGGGCCGTGACTCTGCCCCAGCTCCATCAGGCAGTGACCACCCTGACCCGGCTGCAGCGAGAGGTGCTGGCGTCATGAGCCGGATCACTGCCGCGCATATCGGGATCGAGCAGCTTAGCGCCATCTCCCTCGACGATCAGGAGCGCAGCCTGCCGGGGCGTTATGCCCTGTTACCCGATGGCCAGTCCATCGAACCCCATATCAGCCGCCTCTACCCCGAGCGGCAGGCGGATCGGGTGCTGCTCGATTTCGCCACCCCGGATCGCGGCTTTCATGACTTGCTGCGACCGGTCGATTTCAATCAGGCGATGCAGGGGCTGCGCAGTGTGCTGGCAGAGGGGCAGAGCCCCGAGTTGCGAGCGGCCGCTGCGCTGCTCGAACAGATGCACGCCGATGAACAACTGATGCAGATGACCCTTCATCTGCTGCACAAGGTATGACCATGGTGCTTACGTCACAGCAGCAGGATGCGTTGCTGCTCACCGGCTGGTTGCAACTGCAATATGGCCACCCTGACAAGGCGAGCGTGCTGTTGGCCGCCCTGCTGCAGATCCACCCCGACCATCAGGGAGGGCGACGGACCCTGCTGGTGGCCCTGCTCAAACAGGGGGAGGGGGAGGCTGCGCTGGCCCATGTCGATCAGCTGATGCAGCAAGGGGAGGCCGACGGCCCGCTCTGGCTCTGCCGCAGCCGGGCCTGCCAGTTGGCAGGGCGGCTGGATGAAGCCCGTTTTGCCTATCAACAATACCTCGAACTGGAAGAGCAGAATGAATCAACGCTCCCTTGAGTTGCTGCGCCGGATAGGCGAGCGCAAGGACATCATGCTGGCGATCCTGCTGCTGGCCATCGTCTTTATGATGGTCTTGCCGCTGCCGCCGGTGGCCCTCGATATTCTGATTGCCATCAACATGACCATCTCGGTGGTGCTTTTGATGATGGCGGTTTATATCAATTCGCCACTGCAGTTCTCCGCCTTTCCGGCGGTGCTGCTGATCACCACCCTGTTCCGGCTTGCCTTGTCGGTGAGTACCACCCGGATGATCCTGCTGCAGGCCGATGCGGGGCAGATCGTCTACACCTTCGGCAACTTCGTGGTGGGGGGCAATCTGGTGGTGGGGATCGTCATCTTCCTCATCATCACCATCGTCCAGTTTCTGGTGATCACCAAGGGCTCGGAACGGGTCGCCGAGGTGAGTGCCCGCTTCTCCCTCGATGCCATGCCCGGCAAGCAGATGAGTATTGACGGTGACATGCGCGCCGGGGTGATCGACGTGCACGAGGCGCGGGATCGCCGCGGGGTCATCGAGAAGGAGAGCCAGATGTTCGGCTCCATGGATGGCGCCATGAAGTTTGTGAAAGGGGACGCCATAGCGGGCCTCATCATCATCTTCGTCAACATCCTCGGCGGCGTCACCATCGGGGTGACCCAGAAGGGGTTATCCGCCGCCGATGCGCTGCAGCTCTACTCCATCCTGACGGTGGGTGATGGCATGGTCTCCCAAGTGCCGGCGCTGCTGATCGCCATCACCGCGGGGATCATCGTTACCCGGGTCTCCTCTGAAGAGTCTTCCGATCTGGGTACCGATATCGGCGCCCAGGTGGTGGCCCAGCCCAAGGCGCTGCTGATCGGCGGTCTGTTGCTGGTGCTGTTTGGGTTGATCCCGGGCTTCCCGATGATCACCTTCTTTGCGCTGGCGGCCATCGTCACGGCAGGCGGTTATTTTATCGGCTTGCGTCAGCGCAAGGCGCAGAGCAGCAACAGTCAGGATCTTCCTGCCGTGCTGGCGCAGGGGGCGGGAGCCCCCGCAGCCCGCAGCAAGCCAAAACCGGGCAGCAAGCCGCGGGGCAAGCTGGGGGAGAAGGAGGAGTTCGCCATGACGGTGCCGCTCCTGATCGATGTGGATGCTGCTTTGCAGGCCGAGCTGGAGGCGATTGCCCTCAACGACGAACTGGTGCGGGTGCGCCGTGCCCTCTATCTCGATCTCGGGGTTCCCTTCCCGGGTATTCACCTGCGTTTCAACGAGGGGATGGGACCCGGTGAATACCTGATCCAGCTGCAGGAGGTGCCGGTCGCCCGCGGTCTGCTACGCCCGGGCCATCAGCTGGTGCAGGAGAGCGCCTCCCAGCTCGATCTGCTGGGGATCCCCTACGAAGAGGGGGCGCCGTTGCTGCCGGGACAACCGACCTTGTGGGTCGCTAATGAACATCAGGAGCGGCTGGAGAAGTCACGGCTGGCCAGCCTCACCACCGATCAGGTGGTGACCTGGCATCTATCCCATGTGCTGCGGGAATATGCCGAGGACTTTATCGGCATTCAGGAGACCCGCTACCTACTGGAGCAGATGGAGGGGAGCTATGGCGAGTTGGTCAAGGAGGCGCAACGCATCATCCCGCTGCAGCGAATGACCGAAATTTTGCAGCGGCTGGTGGGGGAGGATATCTCCATCCGCAACATGCGCGCCATCCTCGAGGCGATGGTGGAGTGGGGCCAGAAGGAGAAGGATGTGGTGCAGCTCACCGAGTACATCCGTAGCAGCCTCAAGCGCTACATCTGCTACAAGTACGCCAACGGCAACAACATCTTGCCTGCCTATCTGCTCGATCAGCAGGTGGAGGAGCAGATCCGCGGCGGCATTCGCCAGACCAGCGCCGGCAGCTATCTGGCGCTCGATCCCACTATTACCCAGAGCTTCCTCGATCAGGTGCGCCATACCGTCGGTGATCTGGCCCAGATGCAGAACAAGCCGGTGCTCATCGTCTCCATGGATATCCGCCGCTATGTGCGCAAGCTCATCGAGGGGGATTACCACGCCCTGCCGGTGCTCTCCTATCAGGAGCTGACCCAGCAGATCAATATCCAGCCCCTCGGGAGGGTCTGCCTGTGAGCGGGGACCCGTTAACCTCTGACCCCCTGATCCCCTGGCTGCAAGCCAGGGGTGTGGCGGTGGCCCCTCACCATCTGGGGGCGACTCCCATCCAGATCGGCCACGGTTTTTGCTATCGCCAAATTTATCTCGCCTGGCGCTTTGATCCTGCGACCCGACGGGTCTGGATCCTGCTGGTGCGCCGAGGGGGGGAGCGGGCCGGACTGGCCAATCCCTTTGCCGCCCTCTATCTGCTGGCCGAAGCCACTCTGACAGTGCTCGGGCCGGGCCATTACCTCTACGGCAACGTCGATGTCTTTCGTGGCAGTAGCCTGAGTAGTGAGCGGCTCGGGCGCTTTTACCTGTGCTGGACGGGAGCCAGTGAACCCGAGCCCGGCTGGTTCATGCTGGCTGCCGAGCAGGTCTGTTCCCTGCGAGATATGCGAAAACGACAAAAGCACGGCCTTGCGTGACAGGCATGTCCAAAAGGGCCTCATAGAATAGGAGCCAAGATGAAACAACCGCGTTTTGCCGACCATAGCGAGACCATCTCGCAGGCAGAGCAGGCCATTGCCGACAGCGATCACCGCAACGCTCTGTTGCAAGAGATGCTGGCTGGCCTAGCCCTCTCGGATCAGACCTGTCAGCTGCTATTCGATGCGCCGACCGAGCAAGTGGCCGTGGCCGAGCAGGAGTTGCTGGCTGAGATCCAGCGCAGACAGGCGTTACTGCCGGCACAGCCGGGAGAGGGCCGCAAGAGTCGCCGTCCCACCATGATGCGCGGACTGATGATTTAAGGAGTCGTGATGAGCACTATCCCTGACTACAACACCAACCCAGGCGCATTCGTCGGCTGGCTTGATGGGCAAGCGCTGGACGCATTGCCGGGCCATAAAAACCCCAAGTTGACCGAACTGGTCGAGCTGCTCAAGGGCAAGATCACCATCAGTGCTGACTCATCGACTGCGCTGAGCAAGGAGCAGCTGGAGAAGTTGCTGGCTGCCTATCTGACGGATCCCGCCTCGATCAACGGGGGTTGGGCGATGGGCCAGTTCCAGGGGGGGCAAGATGCGGCCATTGCCGTCATCAAGGGGATGATCGAGCGGGGAGAAAAACAAACCCCGCCAGTCACCCACTGGACCGTCCCTGAATTTATGCTGCTCTCCCTCAGTGCGCTGACCATGGATCGCATCGATGACGATCTCATCACGACCTTTACCGGGGTGATGGCGTTTCAGGACAACCAGCGTAAAGGGTTGCGGGAGGAGCTGGCAGAGATGACTGCTGAGCTGAAGATCTACGGGGTGATCCAGTCCGAGATCAACAAGGTGCTCTCTGCGGCATCCAGCCAGACCTTCAAGACCGATTTCAATCTGATGGATTACAAGCTCTATGGCTATCAGTCTCAGGCCAAATTTATGGAAGGGGCCGAGTACAAACTGTTGTCAAAAATGTTTACTAATGAGCAAGTGAAAAAAGCACAACAAGATTTCAGCGAGGCTGAAAGTAATCTGAACGAGATAATCAAGAATCAGCAACGCCATAATGCGGGTATATCGACAGGTATCGACATAAACTTCGAGTCATATCGTTCTGAACTGCAGGCTGTGTACGACAGTAAAAAAGCCATTCTGGAGCAGGTCGTAGCCAAGCAGCGTATCACCGTTAAAGAGTTCCTAGAAAGTGACCAGAAGAAGAGCGGCGCGATGACAAATATCGAAGCCAGCTACAGCTATGACAAGGACAACAACAAGCTTGGTAACTTCTCCACCAGTGTGAGCGACCGTTCTCGCCCGCTCAACGATCAGGTCAGTGAAAAGACCACCCGCCTCAACGACGTCAGCTCGCGCTATAACGCCGCCATCGAGGCACTCAACCGTTTTATCCAGAAATACGACAGCATCATGCGCGACATTCTTGGCGCAATTTGAGGAGAGATCATGCAGACCGATACCACCCTGACCCCGGAATATGAAGCAGAGCTGGAAGCCTTTATGGCTGACGGTGGCACCCTGGCCATGCTGCAGGATATCTCGGGCGACACCCTGGAGCAGCTCTATGCCCTGGCCTTTGGCCAGTATCAGGCCGGCAAGTGGGAGGATGCTCACAAGATCTTCCAGGCCCTCTGCATGCTGGATCACTACGAGCCGCGTTATTTCCTCGGGCTGGGTGCCTGCCGTCAGGCGATGGGGGAATTTGAAACGGCGGTTCAAAGCTACAGCTTTGGCGCCATGCTCGACCTGAAAGATCCCCGTTTCCCGTTTCATGCTGCCGAGTGCCGGCTGCAACAAGGTGATTTGAACGGGGCCGAGAGTGGCTTCCACTCGGCCCGACTGCTGGCAGACACAGATCCCCAGCAGGCAGACCTGGCGGCAAGCGCCAAGGTTATGTTGGAAGCCATCGCAATCAGAAGGGATCTGCAAGATGAACCCGATCAGCAATGAAAGACAGGTTTCCCCGCTGGGAAACACAGGTGATGTTGCGGGCCTGGTGCCCGTAACCCAACCTCGCAGTGAAACACGGCTCGATGCCGCCACGGTGCAAGTCGCCGGTCAGGCCCGCAAGTCAGGGGTCTCGCTAAACGCACCACTGGCGGTAAGCAATAGCCAGGTCAGTGCGCAGCAACTTGGTGAAATCGGCAAGTTGGTGGCTTCGGTGAAAGAGAACACCCGCTTGATTCTGCCGTACACCACCGGGTTGGTGACAGCAGCCTTTACCTCGCCCGAAGCGTTCGAGATTGAGCTGGGCAAGCTCACCAGCGATCTGGAGAAGACCCAGACCAAGCTGAAGCTTGATGATATCCGACAAGCTCGCACGCTGAACGAGAAGAAGATCGGCGAGAACCAGGCGAAGATCAAAGAGGCAGAAGAGAGTGCTCAGGAGGCCAAGAAGGCCGGTATCTTTGGCAAAATTTTTGGCTGGATCAGTGCCATCGCTTCGCTGGTGATCGGTGCCATCATGGTGGCAACCGGGATTGGTGCTGCCGCCGGTGCCCTGATGATCGCAGCTGGCGTCGTTGGCGTGGTCAACATGGCTGTGCAGCAGGCTGCCGCTGATGGCCTTATCTCCAAGGAGGTGATGGAGAAGCTGGGGCCAGCCCTGATGGGGATAGAGATTGCATTGGCAGTGATTTCGGCCGCAGTCAGTTTCGGCGCGACCATTGGCGGTGCGATTGCCAAACTGGGCGCCAAGATTGGTGGCAAGGTTGCGGATGTTACCGCCAAAATCGTTGCCAAGGCGGGTGAAGTGGCCGCCAAATTTGGTGCCAAAGCAACCGCTGAAGCGGTGAAAGTGACCAGTCAGGTGGCGAAAGTGGCCAAGATGGCCACCCAGGGTGCCGATATCCTCATTGATGTGAGCAGTGGCGTGGCCAAAACGGTCCAGTCGGCGAAAGAGTCCGAGTCGCTCGATGCTCAGGCTGATCTTGCCTTGAGCAAGAGCGAGATGACCGAGTTGCAAGGGGTCATCGACAAGCTCAAGGAGGCGATAGCCCAGATGATCGAGGCGTTCCAGCAGACCATGGAGATGATCTTCCAGATGATCAATGCCAAGGGCGACATGATGAACAACCTGGCCCGCAGACCTGCCGCTATCTAAGGAGTACCGACCATGATTAACAGTGATTATGCAAATAGTGTGACCCGTACCGCCCCGCTGACCGAGGTGCAGGCCGGTGAGCCGCAGCAGGTTCGCAGTGCGACCACTACCCATGAGGCCGCCGCTTCGACCCGTTCGCAAGGGGCAGAGAACAAGAGCGTTCCTACTCTGCCACGCCCCTCCATCCCCTTCGATACCAAAGGGGTGACCCAGATGGTTGCGCAGCTGGACAGTGCGATGGATATGATGTCCTTGCTGTTCAAGCTGGCCCGTCAGGCCCGTGAGGAGGGGTTGCAGGTTCGGGATATCGAGAACAAGCTGGTCATCAGCAACCAGCAGGCACAGGTTGACGAGATGCGCCACGGCGCCAAGCTGATGATCGCCATGGCGGTGGTCTCCGGCGTGATGGCGGGGTTCTCTGCCATTATGGGCGGGATCAGCCTGGGCAAGGGCGCCAAGACTATCAAGCAGCAACAATCCCTTGATGGTAAGATTGCCGGTCGCGAGGCCTTGATTGACGCCAAGGTTGATAGCTTGAGCAAGCAGGGCCAGCAGGTTGACCGTGCTGATGTGGGCAAAGTCTGGAAACAGGATCAAGTTGCAGACAGTAATGCGAGCCGATTGTTGGACAAGAAATTTGCTCGCACTTCCGAACGGGGCCAGGTGTTCAACACCGTAACCCAGTCTGTGGGGCAAATGAGCAACTCTGCGGTGCAGGTGGCGCAGGGTGACAGCCAGGCCAATGCGAAAGAAGACGAGGTCGAGGCGACCATCAGTCAGAGCGAGAAGCAGAAGGCCGAGGACAATATGTCCTTCAATGCCAACTTTATGAAAGATCTGCTGCAACTGATGCAGCAGTATTCCCAGAGCCAGAATCAGGCCTGGAAAGCGGCATTCGGCGTTGCATAAACGCCATGGCAATCAAGGCGCCCACTGGGGCGCCTTTTTGTTTTCCGGCCATTTTTCTTAAAAGTGCCGCCCTTGAGTGACAGCCTGCATGGCGGTGGCAGGCTAACATCTCTTCCTCTCTGCTGGAGGAAATCATGGATGTAACTGTCATCATCAATCGACTGCTCGCTGAATTTGCCACCAAATATGGTTTGCCATCCCTGGCTCTGAATCAGGAGGGGGTTGCGGCGCTCTGCTTTGACGAGCAGTTGCAACTCAGCCTGATCCTGGTGCCGGAGCGGGATCAGCTGGTGTTGCAGGCCGACGTGGCCGAGCTGCATCAGGTGGGCGAGGGGATTTTTCGTCAGTTGGCCAGCTTCAATCGTCACTGGTATCAATTCAATCTTCACTTCGGTTTCGATGAAGAGAGTCTGACGGTGCAACTCTATCGCCAGATGGCGGCAAGCCGGTTGACCCTGGCGTACCTTGAAGAGAGTCTCGCCAGCATGCTGGAGCATGCCGAGTTCTGGCAGGAGTTGCTGCAACCCGGTACTCGGGAGGCAGGTAGCAGTGATCAGGTGATGGGAGTGCGGGTATAACCATGAAGATTCAGGAATCACAAGGTGCGCTGGCCCTGCATGGGGTAGAGGCGGGCAAGGTAGGGGCATTTGCAGGCAGAACCGTGAGTGCCCGGTCAGCCAATGCGAGCCAGGTTCCCCTGTCGGCACTGCTGCGACGCTCAATTACCCTCAATCAGGTCCAGGAGCTGGCGTTGCAGCGACTGCAGCAGGGCGAGCACACCCCGCTGAGTGAACGGCGGATCCGGGTGCTATGAGAGGTCTGCTGGCACTGATGCTGTTGGCCATGCTGGCCGGTTGTGTCACCACCCCGGAGCTGAAGCCATCGCAACAGCAACTCAAGGGCGAGGTGCATTTCCCGCAAGCCTTGCCACGTCCGGCGACGGTGGAGGTGGCGGTGCTCAGCGTGATCGGGGGGCGTCCGTTGCAAGTGGCAGCCACCCGTTATGAGGTGACCATGCTGCCATTGCTGTTTGATCTGCGTTTGACCCCTCTGCAACTGGCGGAAGGGGAGATCTATCTGCGGGCCCGCTTGCGATTTATGGATGGCACCGCGGTACAGGCTATGAGTCAGCAGAAAGTTTTTAAGATTTTTAATGACAAAAAAATGGTTATTCAATTGCAGCCAAAAGCTTGTTATCCACAATGTCAGTAATGATTGTGTTTAAATAAAAAGCCTCAAATCAATCATTTATTAATTTGTCAGTTAAGATTGAAGGTTTCTTTTTGTAACGAAGTATCTTTTGCTGTAAGCACACCATTAAGTATGAGTCGTTGCACTGGATAAATAGTGTGTTAGCTCTAATTTTAGGCTGGTTTTTCTGCTTGTGACTGTTGTAGGATCCGCCCTCATTTCAATGGTGATTAATTTTTGAATTCACCAGCGAATGACTTGATTACAAAATAATAAATAAAAATAACAGCAATAATAAAGCACCCGAGAGCGACCCGCTTCCGGAGGTGTTACTGGTACTACACGCAGATTCAGGAAAATAAAACATGAAGGGCATTACTACCACAGAGAAGGGCGATATGGCCCTGCTCCAGTGGTGCATGTCTGCTTTTAACGTTATCGAACATCCGCAAGAGGGAATTTATATTCTCCTGGAAGGATCGATGAAGTGGCAGGACTGTACCGATACCTATGAATTATCCCCCAACGAACTTCTGTTCGTGCGCCGTGGCAACTACGCGGTCTGTACCGGTGACGGCCCCTGCCGCCTGCTTTGGCTACCTCTGTCAAACTCCTTTTTGCAAGGCTTCTTGCAACGTTTTGGTTCACTATTGAGTGAAGTCCCCCGGCTGGAGGGGATGGCCCCCACGCTGTTGCCGTTTCACTCATCCCCCTTGCTGACCCAATGTATTCAGGGGCTGCGCGGGTTGACCGAACATGAACATCCCCCCGCACTTGCCCAATTACGCACCGAAGAGTTGTTGTTTCTGCTCGCGTTTGGCGAACAGGGGCCTCAACTGATGTCTATTTTGCGCCAGCTGAGCAATCGCCAGGTCGAGCGGTTGCAACAGTTTATGGAAAAGCACTATCTGATGGAGTGGAAGCTCAGCGAATTCGCCAAAGAGTTCGGTATGGGATTGACCACTTTCAAGGAGCTGTTTGGCTCGATATATGGTGTTTCTCCACGCGCCTGGATCAGTGAAAGGCGGATCCTTTTCGCTCATCAGTTATTACTCAATAGTGAAATGAGCATCGTCGATATTGCGATGGAGGCCGGTTTCTCCAGCCAATCCTATTTTACCCAGAGTTATCGTCGTCGTTTTGGCTGTACGCCAAGCCGTGCCCGACACGGCACAGATTAACGCCGGACTAAAATAATCTGACGTTTTTTATAAGCCGCGGAGCGAGGCAATGGATAGAATAGCCAGCATATCGAAACATCATTCCATTATTGCCCGCAGCAAGATGAGCAAGGCATAGCATGAGTCAGCAAGATCACCATTCACCTAACCAGGGCCTGTTTGCAGGTCGTCGGGTTACCGTTGTCCAGCCAGATACCCTGAGTCGGGATCGTCTGGTAGGCCAGCTGTCCGTGCTCCGTTATCAGGATGCCGGCGTGATCACTTCGCAGCAGATGGCCCTGTTGCAACGACTGTTGCCAAGAACCCGACTGGAGAGTCTGTTGGGCTCCATCTGGTTTCAGCGCCGTCTCGATGCCGCGCTGGCCGTCTCGCGTGAGGAGCTGCAACAGATCTTGCGGCTGGCAGGCAGTGAGCGTTGTGACTGGATGCAGCAGCTGGGGGATCGCATCAATCTGGCGGATCGTCCCTTGCTGTGGCACTGGGTGCTCTATCCCTTGCACCGCTGGTGGGTTCAGCGTCTTGAACCACTTTACGGCGCCTGGCTTAACGAACTGGAGCAGTTGCAGGTGATGCGCCGCCAGCTCAATGCCCAGGCTGTGTTCTGGCAGACCGTGGTCGATGTACCGGCGGATCTGGAGAGCCGGATCGCCGATCAGCTTGAGCAGTTGAACCAGCGCGAGCAGGAGCTCACCCGACTGCAGACTGATTGTGAGACACGTCTCCAGCTGGCCTGGCCTGCCTGGTATGCGCAAACGAGCAAGGAGGGGGACCCGGTTCACCTGATGCCGGTACCGCTTGAGCTCGGCACATTCTGGCATGCCCTGCAGGCTCTGCCCCATCAGGACGAGGCAGCCCTAACCCTGCATGAGTGGCTGGCCGGCCGGGGCATTGCCCTGGGTCAGGATCACTTCTACTGGCAGCCTCCTGCGCCCTAGATAGCCCGAGGAACTATGCAAACGCTACTGAATCGATTGGCCGCAAACCTTGGCCAAGGGCCTTTTATTGCCGACGCACAGGGAAAGTACCATCTGCGGATCGATGGTTATCCCCTCTTTCTGACCCCCAGAAACGGTGAGTTGCTGCTGAGTACCCCGCTTGCAAGCAGCCAGAGGAATGACGCTGAGGCCCATGATCCGGCGCTGCTAAAGCGTCTGTTGCAACAGGTGGTGGCCTGGGGCCGTCATGCCCCCCATGCCCTGGTGCTGGACGATCTTGGCAATTTGCAGCTGGAGGCGCGGCTCGCACTGGAGTGGCTCGATGAGGCGCTGCTGGCGGAGCGCCTGAGCCAGCACATCGCCCTGCTGGAGCGCTTGGAACCCCAATTGACCGAGGCCGCCTTGGCCCCCCAATGGAGACAGATGATATGGCACCCTTGAGTGTGCAACCCCTGCTGCGTCCCCTGTTGTGGATCTGCCTCGCCGTGATGGCGTGGCAGCGTCCCGCCATGGCACAGGAGCTGGACTGGGTGCCCATGCCTTACAGCTATGTGGCAGAAGGGGAGAGTCTGCGCGACGTGCTGGTCAACTTCGGTGCCAACTACGAGGTCTCCGTGGTGGTCAGCGACAAGGTCAACGATCAGGTCAACGGTCAGTTTGAACATGACGAGCCGCTCGCCTTTTTGCAGCAGCTCTCATCCCTCTACAACCTGGTCTGGTACTACGACGGTAATGTGCTCTACGTCTTCAAGAACAGCGAAGTGCAGTCCCGTCTCATCAATCTGGAGCAGACTGGCGCAGCAGAACTCAAACAGGCGCTGCAACGAGCCGGGATTTGGGAGCCCCGTTTTGGCTGGCGCCCCGATGCGGATAACCGGCTGGTCTATGTCTCCGGCCCGCCCCGTTACCTTGAACTGATCGAGCAGACCGCGCTGGCACTGGAGCAACAATCCCAGCTGCGCAGCGAGAAGACCGGGCCGCTGGCCATCGAGATCTTTCCCCTCAAGTATGCCTCGGCGACCGATCGCTCCATCCAGTACCGCGATACCGATGTGGCGGCGCCCGGTGTGGCAACCATTCTGGCCAAACTGCTGAGCGATGCTGGCGTGCAGATGGTCAACGGCGAGGGCAATAAAGGCGCCGCAGCCGCCTCCGGTCAGGCCATCGTGCAGGCCGATCCTTCCCTCAATGCGGTGATCGTGCGCGATGCTCCGGAGCGGATGGCGATGTACGGCAAGCTGATCGCCGCGCTCGACAAACCGGCGGCCCGCATTGAAGTAGCGCTCTCCATTATCGATATCAATGCCGAGGATCTCTCCCAGCTGGGGGTGGATTGGCGAGTGGGGATCCGCACCGGTTCCAACCAGCAGGTGATTATCAAGACCACCGGCGATCGCAAAGGAATTGAAGGGGGCGCCGCGCTCGGCAGTCTGGTGGATTCCAAAGGGCTCGACTATCTGCTGGCCCGGGTCAACTTGCTGGAAAACGAAGGTAATGCCCAGGTGGTCTCCCGCCCGACCCTGCTGACCCAGGAAAACACCCAGGCGGTGATCGACCACAGCGAAACCTATTACGTGAAGATCAGCGGCGAGCGGGTGGCCGAGCTGCAGGGGATCACTTACGGCACCATGTTGCGGATGACGCCCCGGGTGATCCAGATGGGTGACAGACCCGAGATCAGCCTGAGCCTCCACATCGAGGATGGCAACCAGAAACCCAACAGTGCGGGGGCCGATGGCATTCCCACCATCAGTCGCACCGTGGTCGATACCATCGCCCGGGTCGGCCATGGCCAGAGTCTGCTGATAGGCGGTATCTACCGCGACGAGATGAGCGAGAACCTGAGCAAGGTGCCCTTCCTTGGTGACATCCCCTATCTGGGGGCGCTGTTCCGTAGCAAGGACACCCAGACTCGTCGTTCGGTGCGGCTATTTATCATCGAGCCTCGTCTGATTGATGACGGTATTGCCCACTATCTGGCCCTCGGCAATGGTCAGGATTTGCGAGCCGGGGTGCTCGGGGCTGATGAGATCTCCAATCAGAGTCTCTCCCTTGGCAAGGTGCTGGGGGGCGCGCAATGCCAGCCGCTGGCTGCAGCCCGTGATGTGCAGCAACTGCTGCGTCAGGGGGGCAAGAGCTCGTCTCTCACCCAGTGCCGGATGGGCAATGAGCTGGGGTGGCGTCTGGTCGAAATGAACAAGGATCAAAAATGTACACCGGCCGCCAGCTGGTGTGTGCAGGCGGGCAATGAGGGCGCTACCCGATGAGCTGGAAGTGCCGCGTATATCGCGGGCTCAACCGCGGGGTAGAAGTTCCTCTGCCGGAGGGGCGTCTGGTCATCGGTTCCGATCCCCTCAAGGCTGATCTGGTGCTGGTGGATGAGGGGATGGCCCCCGAGCATCTGGTACTGCTGGTGAATGGGGAAGGGATCACTCTGCAAGCCTGGGCGGACGGTATTACCCCGACTCAGGACGGTGTCGCCCTGACCGCGGGAGAGACGCTCAGGGCGGGGACGCGCCTGGAGGCAGGCCCGCTGCTCTGGAGCTTCTGTGACAACAGTCGTTCGCTACCCGAACAGCTGGAGGTACTGGCGGCGGTGGTTGCTCCTTCTCGTGCGCCGCGGCGGCGGGCAGCGGGCGCCGATGTCTGGATGGGGGTCCTCTGCCTGAGTCTGGTGGTCGCCGTGGTCTTGCTGCTCGGAACGGGCTGGTGGCATGGCGCCGACGAGAACGAATCCGCTCGTAGTGAGCAGGCATTGAAGCGCTTTCTGGCCGCACCAAACTACCGTCAGGTGGTGCTGAACAGCAGTGATCCGGAGCTGTGGCAACTCTCGGGTTACGTCGATGAGAACAGCGCGCGTCTTGCCTTGCAGCAGTATCTCGATAGCAAGGGTTTCAACTACCGGCTGGAGCTGCGCACCATGGAAGATCTGCGGCAGGGGGCCGGCTTTATCTTGCAGAAGCTGGGTTATGAACAGCTGCAGATCCGCAATGGCAAGGAGCCTGGCTGGCTCAAGCTCAGCGGTGAAATTCAGGGGCAGGATGGCAAATGGAGCACCATTGAATCTCTGCTCAAGCAGGAGGTACCCGGCCTGCTGGGGGTTGAGAATCAGGTACAGATTGCCGGGGCTTATCGCAAGCGCCTCGATGCCTTGCTGCAGGAGCAGGGGCTGGCTGGTGCATTACGGGTGCGTGAGGCGGGTGGGCGACTCGAACTCTCCGGCCAGCTGGATGAGCGCCAACTTGGCCAGTTTCAGCAGGTCAATCAGCAGTTTCGCCGGGAGTTCGGTACACACCCGACGCTGGAGCTGATCAATCAGACCAGAACGCCGCGTCAGGATGAGCTGGAGTTCGACGTGCGCAGCGTCTCGTTTGGCCGGGTGCCTTATGTGGTACTGGCGGACAACCAGCGCTATCCGGTCGGGGGCGCAACCTCCAGCGGGGTGCGGGTGCTGGCTATTCGCCCCGATGCGGTGGTGGTGAGCAAGGGCAAGCAGCAATACATCGTCAAATTAAAAGGAGCCGAGCGGCATGATGACCAGTTTGGAAGCGCGACTGTCCGGCGCTGATCCCGCCTTTGCCCGTGAGCTGCATGAGCAGCTTGTTCAGGCGCAGGGTGAAGTGAAACGGCAACTGCTGCGTGGTGGAACCCCGCAACAGTATCGGGAGTGGCAACAACAGGCCGACGCCATCGAGGCGGGGCTCACGATCATTGGCAAGTTAAAGGAGCACAACCATGGCTGATTACTTTAAGTATGCGGACGGTACTACTAACACCCTCGATCAGGTGGCATCGAACCTCTCCGGGCAGGCCAATGACGCCAATACCGAGGTCAACAAGGCCATTGAGGCGATGAAAACCAATCCGGATAACCCGGCGCTGTTGGCCGAGCTGCAGCACAAGATCAACAAATGGTCGGTGATCTACAACATCAACTCCACCGTGACTCGGGCCATGAAAGACCTGATGCAGGGTATTTTGCAGAAGATTTGATGATGAACCCTGAACTAAAGCGACAACTGGCCGAACTTGCGCTGGCTGGTACCGGCCACCATTGTCACCAGGAGGCGGCTATTATTGCCGACTGGCTGGCTGGTGCGCCGGAGATGACCGAGTGTGTAACGCTCATTCGCCTCTCCTCCCTGATGAACCGGGGGGATTACCAGGCCGCTTTGCAGCTTGGTGGCGAGCACTGCACACCGGATATCGAGCCCTGGCTGGCCCTGTGCGAGTGGCGGCTTGGCCAGCAGGATGCGCTGGCCGCACGGCTGCTGCGGCTGGAACAGAGCGGCCAGCCCGCCTTGCAACAGTTTGCTGCAGGCCTGCGCGAGCAGATGGCGTCATGAAGATTGAAGGTAGCGATCAGCTGGGGGGAGTGCAGCCGCTGCATCAGCCCCTCCCGCCTGAATCCATGGCTCAACGCCAGTTCGAACGACTGCTGGCCAAGACCCCCGAGCCGGATCTGTTCGAACGCTGGCAACAGGGGGCCCCCCTTGAGGGGTTGCTTGCTGGTGTAACACCAGCCGCCAAGCGTGAACTGCTCTGGCAGATCTACCAACAGGGCGACAAACTGGCGCCGGATATTGGCAAGCAGCTGTTTGCCCCGGTCACCGACAAGCTGATCGCGCGTTTTGGCGAGCGCCAGTCGCCGGTGGTGGATGCCATCGATCTGCCGGAGTTGCGAGCCACCCTGCGGGAGTTTGATCCCCTGGCGTCGCGGCGGGAGAAGGTGTTGCTGAACTTGTTGAGCGAGCTCAGAGACGGGCAGGGCGCTGTGCCTGCGGGGCATCAATTTCTCGATGCACTGGCCCGGCGCGAGCTGATGACCCTGATCCCGCTCAACGGCATGGTAGACAATCTGATGCGCAATTCGCACAAACTTGATCTGGAGGCGTGATGGAAATTACACAGTCTGCCCAGGCGGTGGTCACCAGCCTGGATGAGTTGAAAGCGGTGGATCTCTCCTCGCCCCATGTCGCCAGTTTTGAACAGGCGATGGGGAGCACATCCCAGGGGATGGGGAGCTCCCTGCTCGGGGAGCTGGGGGAGTTGAAGCAGCAGTTTGTCGAGGCCAAACAGAGCCTGCAAGCCGAGCTGGCGACCCCGGGGGATGATCCCAACAGCCTGATGCAGATGCAGTGGTCGCTGATGCGGATCACCATGCAGGAGGAGCTGATTGCCAAGACAGTGGGCAAGATGAGCCAGAACGTAGAAACCCTGTTGAAGACCCAGTGAGGTAGTGTGAAGAGATCGATGCTGATGGGGGTGCTTGGCGCCTCGTTGCTGCTCAGTGGCTGCAAAGTGGAGCTCTATACCGGGGTCACTCAGAAAGAGGGCAACGAGATGCTGGCGTTGCTGCAAACCGAGGGGATCGCCTCGGACAAGCAGCCGGACAAGGATGGCCGCATCAAGCTGCTGGTGGAGGAGTCCGACGTGGCGCAGGCCATCGAGACCCTCAAACGCAAGGGCTATCCAAAAGAGAGCTTCTCCACTCTGCAGGATGTGTTTCCCAAGGATGGCCTCATCTCCTCGCCCACCGAGGAGCGGGCTCGCCTCACCTATGCCAAGGCGCAGGAGATCTCCAATACTCTGTCGGAAATAGACGGCGTGCTGGTGGCTCGTGTCCATGTGGTGCTGCCGGAGGGCAATGAGGGGATCAGCAAGAAACCCTCTCCCGCATCGGCCTCGGTCTTTATCAAACATGCGGCGGATATCCAGCTCGATACTTACATTCCGCAGATCAAACAGCTGGTCAACAATAGTATCGAGGGGCTCGCCTACGACCGGATCAGCGTGGTGCTGGTGCCCTCGGCGGATGTGCGCCAGAGCCCGCTGATGCCGCGCAATACCTCGCTCTTCTCCATTGAAGTGAGCGAAGGTTCAAAGTGGCGGTTGGGCGGCTTGATTGCCCTGTTGCTGGCGTTGGTGGTGACCAGCAACCTGGCGCAATACATGTGGCACCGGAGCCGGAGTCGCGGATGACGGTCGGTTTGACCCCCTATCAGCTGCGCTTTTGCCCGGCCAGTTACCTCCATGAGGCGCACCTGCCCTCATCCTGGGCGCAGGTGCCGAAACTTTTTCCCGAGTGGCGGACGCAGCCAGCCAGTAACGGCGCCCTGCTCGAGGCGCTGGCATTGGGAATTGGCTATGAGATGCCCGCGCCACTGGGGGGATTGGCGCTCTTTCCCCAAAGTGAGTTGGTGCTGTTGTTGCGCCGTCTGGGGGCCGTGCTGCACGGTGAGTCGATCCGTCGCTGTCTGCTGGCACCGATGCTGCGCCAGATCATCGCCTTGCTGGGGGAGGAGGGGCACAGAGCCGTACTCTCCCAGCTCGACTTGTTGATTGGACCTTGGCCCGCTGGCTGGCAGCAGCCTCTGCCCGCTCAGCTCGATGAGGGGGTGCTGGAAGAGGCTGGTTTGCAGTTCTGGTTGGCGGCGGCCGGGGAAGGCTACCCCGACTGGGCCCGTCGTCTCGCCCTGCGACTTCCCCCAGCGCCACCCGGGCCATCATGGCCTTTGGCGGCTGACCAGCTGCCACTGGCCCGGGCGCTTTGTCTCAAGATTGCCAAACAGGTAACTCCCCAATGCTGCCATTTGTTGAAATAAAGAGTAACCATCTGCAACTGGCGCCAAGCCAGCGTATTTTGCGTAGCCAGGATTACCTCTCCTACCTGAGCGCACAGGAGTTGGTAGAGGCCGCTCGTGCCCAGGCGGCCGATATCGTGGCCGAGGCCCGCGCCGTCTATGAAGAGCAGAAGAGCCTTGGCTGGCAAGCCGGGATGGACGAGGCCCGGCGCGAACAGGCGGTGCTGATCCACCAGACCCAGTTACAGTGCCAGGGGTACTATCGCACCGTGGAGCAGCAGATGAGCGAGGTGGTGCTGCAGGCGGTGCGCAAGATCCTGCACGATTACGATCAGGTAGCGCTCACCCTCAAGGTGGTGCGCGAGGCGCTCTCGCTGGTGAGCAATCAGAAGCAGGTGACGATACGGGTTCATCCCGAGCAGGTGCAGGCGGTACGCGACCAGATCGCCCGGGTGCACAAGGATTTCCCCGAAATCGGCTATCTCGAGATCTCCGCCGATGCCCGCCTCGATCAGGGGGGCTGCATCCTCGAGACCGAGGTGGGGATCATCGATGCCAGCCTCGATGGCCAGCTGGAGGCGCTCTCCTTCGCCATGAGCTCGGAGTTGGAAAAGCGTGGTGAACAGCAGGCCCGACTCGCCGGGGCGAATACCGCGGTTGAATAAGGCGGCTGAATATATGGCCGGCTACGTGAGAGAACATTCATCTGACAAGTCCCGCCGGTTGTTACCTGCCCAAAACAAAACCGCCCCGGATATCCGGGGCGGTTTTTTATTTAGCGATACCGAGATGAGCCGTGGGCGACATAAGGGCTCAGCGATAGCGGCCACGTACCGAGCTGCTGGCGCGGCCGGCCATCTTGATCAGGCTCTGGCGGGTGTGCAGGTGGCAGAGCGCGACGCCGAGGGCATCTGCTGCATCCGCCTGCGGGGTGGCGGAGAGTTTCAGCAGATGGGTCACCATATGCTGCACCTGCTCCTTGGCGGCGCCGCCGGTGCCGACCACCGCCTGCTTGATCTGGGTGGCGGAGTATTCGCTCACCGGCAGATAGGCGTTGACTGCGGCGACGATGGCGCTGCCACGGGCCTGCCCCAGCTTCAGGGCCGAGTCAGCGTTGCGGGCCATAAAGACCCGCTCGATGGCAAATTCGGTGGGTTTGAACTGGGTGATGATCTCGCATACCCCGTCATAGACCTGCTTGAGGCGCTCCGGCAGCTCGCCGCAATCGGTGCGGATGCAGCCAGAGCCCAAGTATTCGGCCTTGCCGCCCACGACCCGGATAACCCCGTATCCGGTGATCCGCGAACCCGGATCGATGCCCAAAATAATGCTCATGGGTGTTGATTGCTCTAAACGCGAGTGATGGCCGCCAAGATAGCAAACTGTGGCCCGTTTGGCTGTATGTCCCGGGTCAAGCGGGCAAAGATTGGCCAGCCTGCGTCGAGCGTGGTTAGCCCTTGAACAGCGCTATGGTGTCGCCATCCTGAAGGCTGCCGGCACCGCGCACCACCACCCGGTCCCCCTGCTTGAGGGCGCCGCTCACCGCCACCTGCTGGCTGTCGCCAAACAGCACGGTGACCGGCACCCGATTAACCTTGAGCGACTTGCCGCTTCGCGCCACCTGATAGACCACGCTGCCATCGGTGCCGAGCACTAGGGCATCCCGGGGCAGCAGCATGCTCTGCTGATCCCCCAGTGGCAGGGCAACCCGCACCGGCGAGCCGATGATGAAGGTGCCCGTTTCCGGTTTGAGGCGCAGCTCGATCAGGCGCGACTTGGGGTCGGCGCTGGCGGCCCGCTGGTAATAGACGCCGTGACCGCTCAGCTGCTCTCCCTCCACTCGCAGCCGGGTTTGCGGCGCAAGCTGCTGGGCCCAGAGAATGGGGGCTTGCAGGCGAATATCCGGCTGATCCGGGTTGACCAGCTCCAGCGCCTGCTCGCCCGCGTCCACATGCTCGCCGGGCTGGATGAAGTGGTTGTTCACCACCCCGTCGAACGGGGCATAGATGTGGCTGCGGCGTAGCTGTTCTTCAATCTGGCTCACCTGTATGGCGGCCAGCCGCTCGGCCAGCGCGGCCTGCTCCACATCGTAGTTGGCCTTGTCGTACAGGCTTTGGGAGGCGCTCTTTTGCTGGTGTAGTCGGGTGATCCGCTGGGATTCGGCGCGAGCGAAGCGCAAGTTGCTCTGCCATTTCGCCTGCTCGGCGCGGGCCTGCTCCAGCGAGAGGCGCAGCGCCGCGCTGTCGAGGCGCAGCAGCTCGTCCCCTTTTTTGACCCGGCTGCCAAATTCGGCGATCCACTCCACCCGGCCGCTCACTTCGGCACTGAGCGCCGCCTGCTGGCGACTCGCCACCGTGCCGCTGACCCAGATATTGGCGGCCGCATCCCCTTGGGTCACATCCGCCAGGGTCACCATCTTGCCCTGATCGGCCAATACCGGTAGCGCACTGCCTGCAATCAGTGCAGCGCCAGCCAACATTCGGGTAATCATATGTGTCATTGATGAGCTCCTTGCTCAGGCCCGCTGGCGCAGGGGTTGTGGGATCGCCACCTGCTCCCCGAGACGCAGGAAGGCAGGCAACAGGATCAGGGTAAACAGGGTGCTGCAACTCATGCCGCCAACAATGACGGTGGCGAGCCCGCGGTAAATTTCGCTCCCCTCGCTCGGGCTCAGCATCAGCGGCAGCATGCCGAAGATGCTGGTGAGGCTGGTCATGGCGATGGGGCGCATCCGGCTTTGCAAGGCATCAGCTACCGCCAGCTGACGGCTCATACCGTCCCGTTCGGCGGTGCGGGTCTGATGCACCAGCAGGATGGCGTTGTTGACCACCAGTCCCAGCAGGATGACAAAGCCGATGATGGTGAGCAGGTCCATCGGCAGCGGCACCAGCAGCCCGCTCAGTTGCAGCGCCAGCACGCCGCCAACCGAGGCAAGGGGCAGGGTGAGCAGCACCAGCAGGGCATCCTTGATGGAGGCAAACACCCCCCACAGCAGCACCAGCAGGATCACCACGGCGAACAGGAAGATGGTCCCCAGATTGTCGAGCGCCTGTTGCAGGCTGTCGGCATTGCCGGCAATGCGCAGCTCGCCACCAGCGGGCAGCAGGGGGCGGATGGCGGCAAAACTACGGTTTTTCAGGGTGTCGATCACCTGCTCCATGGTCATGCCCGCCGGAGGTGCTATCTGCAGGATGATGCTGCGACGCCCATCGGCCCGGAAGATACTGGCTGGGCCCATGTCGTGCTCCACCCGTAGCAGCTCGCCAAGGGGGACGATGCGTCCGGAGGGGGTGGCCAGCGGCACTGCCTTCAGCTCGTCCGGATTGGCGGAGCTCTGTCCCATCAGCATGATGTCGAGCCGATCTTCGCCGTCAAAATACTCGCCAACCCGCAAGCCGTCGCCAAAGGTCTGGATGATGGTGGGCAGGGGCGTGCGATCCCAGCCCACTTCGGCGAGGCGCCGATCTTGCGGCACCAGTTTGAGCTCGGGGGCGGTGAAGTCGAGACTCGGCTCGGGCCGGATCTGTGCTCCCGGCAGGTCCTTGCTGAGGATCCCCATGCTGGCTCGGGCCGCCTGATAGAGCTCGGGCAGGTTGCCTCCCTGCAGCAGCAGGGAGACGCCGTTCTCGCTGTCAAAGCCGCCAAACAGCGACCCCTGACCGCCGAACACCCGGGTGTCGGGAATACCCACCAGCAGCTGCTTCATCAACAGGCTCTCCAGCTCCTTGATGCGGTTTTCGTCTTTGGGGCGCACGCCAATCTGGGCGCCCCCCGGGTAGCGCAAGATGTAGTAGTTCTTGAGGGCAGGCTCTTTCTCCCCCTTCATGTAGGGGGCAAGGCGGGCGATCAGGGTATCGATCACCTCTTCGCGCTGGGCCTTGAGGTTGACCCCGGGGGTGAAGTTCATCCAGACATCCACCGCGTCCCGTTTCACGTCCGGCAGATAGTCCATCTTGGGCAGCAGCGCCCAGGTGGCCAGTGCCGGCAGACTCATCATCAGGGTGATGACTGTCCAGCGCTGGCGTGAGGTCGAGGTCCAGCGGATCACATGACGAGTGGTGCTCTGCCACAGCGACTCATAGGGATCGGTCAGCGTTTCACGCCCCATCCAGCGCGCCGCCACCGCGGGCAGCACGATGACGGCGACCAGCATGGAGACCGTCACGGCGCAGGCGATGGTGAGCGCCAGATCGGCAAACAGCTGACCCTCCACATCGTTGAGCAGCAGCACCGGCAGGAAGATGGCGACTGTGGTGAGGGTGGAGGCCACCAGCGCCGTCCACACCTGACGGGTACCTTCGAGCGCCGCCTCCGCCTTGCTCAAATCCCCCCGCTCGTGGCGCCGGTAGATGCTCTCCAGCACCACGATGGCGGCGTCGAGCACCATGCCGACGGCAAAGGCGATGCCCGCCAGCGAGATGATGTTGAGGGTGCGATCCATCACCTTGAGCAAGCAGAAGGTGAGCATGATGCTGATGGGGATGGCGAGGGCAATCATCAGGGTCGCCTTGAGCTGGCGCAGGAAGAGCCAGAGGATGGCGCAAGAGAGCAGCACCCCGAGCCCCAGGTTGGCAGTGACCATGCTGACGGCGCGATTGATGTAGAGGGAGGCATCGAACGACTGCTCCATGTGCAGCCCGACCGGCTCCAGCACCTCGCGGTTGAGCTCGTTCACCCGAGCCTTGATCGCCTCAAGGGAGGCCAGGGCATTGGCACCGCTCTCCTTGAAGATCTGGGCGGCGATGGCGGTATTGCCGTTCTGGATCCGCAGCACCGGGTTCTCTTCCCTGGCCACCCTTACTTCTGCTACATCCCGCAGATAGATGGGCAGGCCATCGCGCCAGTCCACCACCTTGTCCCCCAGCGTCTCGACATCATAGCGACCGGCGAAGCGCAGCTTGTACTCCCAGCGACCGATGTCGAGGGTACCGGCCGACACGTCCCAGCCGGTGGTGGCGCGGCTGGCCAGCACCGGGATCTCCACCCCCAGCTCGGCGGCGCGATAGGGGTCGAAGCGGATCTGGATCTGGCGCTCGTTGATCCCCTCGACTGCGACTGTCGAGACCCCTTCGATGCGCTCCAGCTCGGGTTTGACCCGCGCCTCGATCAGCGCCTGATGATCATCGATCACCCCTTTGGCACCGGGTAGCTGCTGGATGAAGAAGAAGGTGAGGGTATCGTTGCTGCTGTAGTTGTTGACGTAGGGGCCGCCGATCTTGTCCGGCAATCCCGAGACCCGGTTCAATCGCGAAATCACATCGAGTTGGGCCCGTTGCATGTCGGTGCCGAGGGCAAACTCCATGTCGATTTCGGTAAAGCCGGGATAGCTGTTGCTGACAAGGCTCTTGAGCCCCTGCACCCCCTGCATCTCCTGCTCGATGGGGTCGGTGATCTCCGACTCCATCTCTTGGGGCGAGGCTGAACGCCAGCTCACCGAGATGTTGAGGTGTGGACGGTCGATGTCGGGGAACAGCTGGATCGGCAGTCCCCGGATGCTGAGCAGGCCCAGCAGGAAAATCAGCACGATCGAGACCGCCACCCAGATGGGGCGCTCGATCGCCGTTTTGGCGAGGTTCATTCACTCTTCCTGAGTTGTTGTTATCGGCCATTCCGCTGGCCTTGCTTCCAAAGCCCCTGCAACAGGGACTCAAGCATTTAACTGGAATTCTCCCGGCTTGTAAATGCATGGTTAACAAACAAAAAAACCGGCCACGAGGGCCGGTTTGGTACTGGTTTGCCAAGGGATCAGGCGGCGTGCTCGACCTTGTTTGGCTGCTTGTTTGCTTGCTGGGAGAAGCCTTCCAGCTCGCCCGGGGCGAAGTTGTCTACCTGAATCGCTTCGTAGCGCAGGGCATCGGCGGCCAGCAGTTTGTCCGCTTCGTCCTTGCTCAGGATGGAACCGGCCAGTGCGGCGGCAACCAGCTCCGGCAGCGCCAGTTTGCGGGGCAGTTTGCCCTCTTTCTGGGCCTGCACCAGCTTCTTCTCGTAGGGCTGCACTGCAACCATGGCCTGGAAGGCACGCTCCATCAGGCCGACCGGATCCGCTTCGTCCTTACCCACGTAGCAGAGTGCCGTCAGACGGTCGCGGAACTCGCCCGGCTTCATCATGGCCAGACAGATGGCGTGGCAACGATCGTCGGCCGGCATTTTGTAACCGACGCCGAACGGGAACACCACGCGCTTGAGCACGGCACCCACCACCTTGTTCGGGAAGTTCTGGAAGAAGCCCTCGAACGCCTTGCCAATCAGGTAGAGGTTGCGCTCCACCGCGTACTGCACGAACGGCAGATCGGAGACCATACGGCCCTGATCCTCGTAATGCTTGAGGGTAGCGGAGGCCAGATAGAGGTGGCTCAGCACGTCACCCAGACGGGCGGAGATCATCTCCTTGCGCTTGAGATCGCCACCCAGCATCAGCATGGAGACGTCGGCGCACAGGGCTAGCCCTTTACTCATGCGGGAGAGCTGCTTGTAGTAACGGGCTGTTTCACCGGCCACTGGCGCGCTGTTGAACTGGCCAAGGGTCAGCCCCTGGAACAGGGAACCGAAGAAGTTGCCGGCGCCGAAGGCGATGTGCTTCATCAGCAGGGCGTCAAACTTCTCGAGACCGCGCTCCACGTCGGTGTCAGCCGCCGCTTCCAGCTCGGCAAACACGTACGGGTGGCAGCGGGTGGCACCTTGCCCGAAGATCATCAGGTTGCGGGTCAGGATGTTGGCCCCTTCCACCGTGATGGCGACCGGAATCCCCATGTAGGCGTAGCCAGTATAGTTTTTCGGGCCCAGCTGGATGGCACGACCGGCGTGGATGTCCATGGAGTCATCCATGATCTGGCGCGCCATCTCGGTCATGTGGTACTTGGAAATCGCAGTGACGATGGCCGGCGCCTGACCCAAGTCCAGCGAACCTGCAGTCATGCGACGTGCCCCTTCCAGCTGATAGGTGAGGCCACCGATGCGGGCCAGCGCTTCCTGCACCCCTTCAAACTTGCCGATGGACATGCCGAACTGCTTGCGCACATAGGAGTAGGCGCCCACGGTGCGGCTCGCCATGTGACCACAGGCGGTGCCCAGGGCAGGTAGCGAGATGCCGCGACCGGCGGAGAGGCACTCCACCAGCATGCGCCAGCCACGGCCGGCGTAATCGGGGCCGCCGATGATCCAGTCGAGCGGAATGAACACATCCTTGCCGAATGTCGGGCCGTTCAGGAACGCCAGCCCCATGGGGTAGTGGCGATCGCCGACGCGCACACCCGGGTGGCTGGTAGGGATAAGCGCGCAGGTGATGCCGAGCTCTTCCTTGTCACCCAGCAGTTTTTCCGGGTCATAGAGCTTGAACGCCAGTCCCAGCACGGTGGCGCGCGGCGCCAGGGTGATGTAGCGCTTGTTCCAGTTGAGACGAATACCCAGCACTTCTTCACCCTTGTGCATCCCCTTGCAGACTATCCCCTTGTCAGGAATGGCGCCTGCATCGGAGCCTGCTTCCGGCCCGGTCAGGGCGAAGCAGGGCACCTCTTTGCCATTGGCAAGCCCCGGCAGCCAGAAATCTTTCTGGGCCTGGGTGCCGTAGTGCATCAGCAGCTCGCCCGGGCCTAGGGAGTTCGGCACCATGACGGTAACCGCCACGCTCAGGCTCTTGGTGGCAATGCGGGTGACGATGGTGGAGTTGGCAATCGCTGAGAATTCGCGGCCGCCGTAAGATTTCGGGATGATCAGGGAGAAGAAGCCTTCCTTCTTCAGATAGTCCCACACCGGTTCCGGCAGGTCTTTGGTTTCGTTGACGATCTTGAAGTCATCAACCATGGCGAGCAGGGTTTCGACCTGATTGTCGATAAAGGCCTGCTCCTCGGCGGTCAGCTCGGCCTTGCCGTAGCCGTGCAGTTTTTTCCAGTCGGGGTTGCCGCGGAACAATTCGCCATCCCACCAGACGGAGCCGGCTTCCATGGCCTCCCGCTCGGTAGCTGACAAGGGCGGCAATATCTTCTTGAAGATGCCGAACACCGGACGGGTTACCACCTTTTTACGGATGGAGGGTACGCCGAGCACAACGGCTATCGCCAGCACCAGCAGGACAAGCAATGTGATCATACCGAAGTTCCTTCTATTTCACTGTTTCCGTTGATTTATTGTTGGTTGTTACACGGCCAGGGAGAGCCTGGTCGACTCCACGGGCGCCCCGACTCCGGACGCCAGATAAGGAATAACGTTGCGCACCAGCCCTTCCACATCGAGCTGCTGGCCAAAATCGGCCAGGGCGATGTCGCGCAGGGCATCGGCAGAGGCCATGGTGAATACGACGGTGCCCAGAGTGAAGTGCAGGCGCCAGAAGAGATCCGCCGGCGACAGGGCCGGATTGGCCTTGGAGATGGCCTGGGTGATCCGCTGCAAAATGGGGCCATAGTGGGCGGTGATAAAGCGGCGCAGGTGGCCCTGGCTGTCGATATAGCCGCGTCCCAGCAACTGCATGAAGATGGCCGGGCCATTGGCCCGCACCGCCGAGAGCTTCATCAGCGGCTCGACAAAGCTTTCAAACAGTTGCAGCAGGGTCAGCTGCTCCTGCTCCATCAGTACCCGCAGGCGGGCATCGAGATCGGGCATAAACAGGCTCAGATAGCGGTCCAGCACCGCCTGGATCAGCTCCTTCTTGGAGCCGAAGTGATAATTCACCGACGCCAGATTGACGTCGGCTTCACTGGTGATCAGACGCAAAGAGGTATCGGCGAATCCCCGCTCGGCAAACAGCACTTCAGCGGCGTCGAGAATACGGTTTTTGGTATCGATTTTACTCACTGGACACCTCACTTAAACGAATGTTTAAAAAGTACGTTTCATAACGTGAAGTGTCAAGAGAATGTGAATGAGTGTTAGCGGAATGTTTTTTGTTAAAAGGGGCAAAAAGATTGGAACTAACTCCACAGCAGGAGACTCTATATCAATGCCACTGCAATTAAACATTAAGTCTCGCCCAACCTGCACCATGCTAGTTGGGCCTTTTTTTTGCGCGTTTGTTACCGGTTTGCAGGCAAAAAAAACCGCCGCAGGGCGCGACGGTGGGGAAAGTGAGTTCGCGTCATCCTGACGGCAAACTGTCGATGCGAGTTCAGGCATGTATCGACGGGGGTAGTATGCCAGCCAGAGCCCCTCAGACTATGTCAGCTTCGCGGTATTTTGTGACAAAGTGTGGCAAGCACTGGCGTGGCCCAAGCTGCCGCTCTTTGCTATGCTGCCCTTTCAAAATATGAGGGGAGAGAAGATGAAGTACCCGGTCGATACCCACACTCACACCATTGCCAGCACCCATGCCTACAGCACCATCCACGACTATCTGCCGATAGCCAGGGCCAAGGGGATCAAGCTGTTCGCCACCACGGATCATGGCCCCGAAATGGCCGATGCCCCTCATGTCTGGCACTTTGCCAACTTGCCAATACTGCCAAGAGTGGTGGACGGCGTGGGGATCCTGCGGGGTATCGAGGCCAACATCAAAAACCTGGAGGGGGAGATCGATTTTCCCGAGCGTTACGAGTCGCGCCTCGACATGATCATGGCGGGCTTTCATGAGCAGGTATTCCCTCCCTGCGATCAGGCCACCCACACCCAGGCGATGATCAACGCCATCAAGAGCGGCCGGGTCGATATGATCAGCCACCCGGGCAACCCCGCATTTCCCATCGACATTCAGGCTGTGGTCAAGGCGGCGGCCGACTATCGGGTGGCGCTGGAGATCAACAACTCCTCCTTCATTCACTCGCGCCCGGGTAGTGAAGGTAACTGCCGTGCCATTGTTGAAGCTGCGCGAGATCTGGGGGCCTATCTTACCTTCGGCTCTGATTCCCACGTCGCATTTACCCTTGGCGATTTTGACCACTGCCACCGTCTGGTGACCGAAGCGGGCTTTCCGCTGGAGCGGATCCTGGTGCGCACCCCCCGGGCCCTGCTCGATTTCCTCGAGAGTCGCGGCCGCGCCCATATTCCCGAGTTTACGGATCTGTAGATTGGGCGCTAACACCATGAGCCAACTCATAAAATCGAGCTGGCTCAATTGACTTGCCGGTCATTTTTTATGAATGTGGAGAGCAACAAGCCGGTATAGCTCAGTTGGTAGAGCAGCGCATTCGTAATGCGAAGGTCAGGAGTTCGATTCCCCTTATCGGCACCATATAAAACAAAGGGTTAGCTTCTCATCGAAGCTAACCCTTTGTGCTTTTGGGCTGGTGGCCCCTTCTCATCCCCCTCTTTTGCGCTCGCAAAGCCAAGGGGGAAGGGTTGGCAGGCCAGACACCCGGTAGGTGGCCACTCAGGTGGTAACCAAGCGGCGCTCGCTATTCCCCTCAGGTCACCTCGGGTTCTGGCTTGGCCGGTTCCGCCTGCATGGTGTGTTGCTCTCCTTGCCTCGGGCACTCCAGCTTGTCGATGCGCACCGCCGCCACCTTGAATTCGGGGATCTTGGCGTGGGGGTCGGTGACATTGATGGTGAGCCGGTTGGCCGGTGCTTCGGCAAAGTGGAACGGGATAAAGACTACACCCGGTTGCATCCGCTTGGTGACGAAGGCGGGCAGTTCGATATGGCCGCGGCGGCTGGTGACTTTCACCTGTTCGCTGTTGCGGATGCCCAACCGCTGCGCATCCACCACGCTCATCATCACCTGCGGGCCAGCCAGCTTGTCGAGCCCCTTGGTCTTGCGGGTCATGGTGCCGGTATGGAACTGCTCCAGCAGGCGGCCGGTAGTGAGCACGATGGGATAGGTCTCGTCGGGCAGTTCGGCGGCATAGCGGAACGGGGTCGCGACCATCTCCCCCTTGCCACGGGTGAACTGCTTGCCGTGGAGCAGGCGAGTGCCTTCGGGCACCGCGTTGTTGCAGGGCCACTGTAATCCCTCCGGCCCCACTTTGTTCCACTGGATGCCGGCGTATTGCGGGGTGACCCGGCAGATCTCGGCGGTGATCTCTTGCGGGTGTTGATGGCGCCAGTCGCCGCCCATGGCGATGTGGTGCAGATAGGATTGAATGTCCACCCCGGCCGGACAGGCGCGCTGGCAGGGGGCTTCGCAATCGGCGTAGTGATCTGCGAGGATGCGGCCGAGCGCCTGCTGGCGGTGCGCGCGCAGGGCATTGCTTTGGGTCGTGATCACCATCCCTGCCTCGGGGCGCGTCTCGCAGGCGCGCCGGATGCCGAGCCCGGCAATCTCCACCACGCAGAGATCGCACGGCGTCTTGGGGCCGCTGGTGTTGTCACCGCACAGGGAGGGGATATCAGTCTGGTGCTGTTTGGCTATCTGGAGCAGGGTTCTGGTCGGGTCAACCGTCAACTGAGCCCCATCGAGGGTGATGGTGATCATGGCGTCATAAACTCGCTTTCAAGGCGCAGAAAATGCTGCATCTGGCGGAGCCAGCAGGGGAAGCGACAGGGAGGCCGCTTGCTATACGCTCACCATAACAAAGATTATTTACAACTTTATTTGATTTTAGACAGCTTATTGTTCAAAAGGGAAAACGATTTCAGGTTGTATTGTCTACCTCATCGGCTCGGCGCATCGTTGAGAACCATTCCTGTTAAAGCAAGCGATTCATTGTCTTATTGTCAGTTTATGCGTCTGGTAGAAGAGAGGCCACTCTCGCTCACGGTAGGCGTGATCCGCCAGTAGCACCATTTGTGATGCAACTTATTTTGCATAAATGGTGACTCTGATGAAGGCATGCAGAGCAAAGGGGGGGGGCACTCGGCTGGATAGACGGTTGCTGGAGAGGGGGCGGGCATGCGTGAGTGGCGAGTCCTAGATAAAGAAAATGGCCACCTTTTCCAAGGCGGCCATTCACGCTGCCGATCGGCGCGCTGTTGGCCCAAAGGGTTGGTCGCAGGAGATCAGCCGGATATCAGTGTCGGCAGTCGGGCTTGCCAGATCTGGTGCCAATGCTGCAGTTCGCTGCGCGGCATCGGGCGGGCGGTGAAGAAGCCCTGACAGATATCGCACCCCAGCTTGGCCAGCAGTTGCCAGGTCTGCACATCTTCCACCCCTTCGGCGACTGATTTCAGCCCCAGCTTGCGGGCCAGCTCGATGCTCGATTCGATGATGGCCAGACGGGAGGGGTCGGCATAGCAGCGATCGACAAAAGATCGATCAAGTTTGAGCTCGGTAAACGGCAGCAGCGCCAGCTGCTGCATCGAGGAGTAGCCGGTACCGAAGTCATCGATGGAGAGGCCAAAGCCGTGCATCCGCAGCCGGGTCAGCACTTCCAGTGCCTTGCCGATATCCTCGACAAACGAGCTTTCGGTCACCTCCAGGGTGATCAGCTCGGGATTGACGCCCCAGTGCTGGCACTGGTTGATCAGGAAGTGGCAGAGATCTCCCTCAATCAGCGAGGTGGTTGAGAGATTCATAGACAGATTGAGGGATAGGCCGGTCTGCCCCCACAGATGGCAATCCTGTAGCGACTTGTTGATGATGACATCGGTCAGCTGATCGATAAGGCCGTTATTTTCCGCCAGCGGGATAAACATGCCGGGGGAGATCAGCCCATATTCCGGATGCTGCCAGCGGGCCAGCGCCTCCATCCCCACCCACTGGCCGGACGCAAAGCCGACCTTGGGTTGATACCAGGGCAGCAACTGGTCGTTGTCGAGGGCGCGTTTGAGCTCGTCCACCGAGAGGACGAGGCCATCGTCCTTGCCCGAGGGAGCCGACTTGGGTGCCCAGGAGTCGATCAACTGGCGCAGCCGCTGCGGGCTGGAGGGTTTCTCGATGCGACCCAGCACATGGAGACCATAGGCCGCGCTCATCCGCAGCACGGCCTCCACCACGTCATCTTCCAGCGCGCTGGAGAGGATGATGCCGCCCCGAAAGCCACCCAGCGAGAGGCGGCGTAGCAGCGCCATGCCATCCATGCCGGGCATCCGCAGATCGCAGAACAGGATGTCGACAGCGTGGCTCTGGCACAGCGCCAGGGCTTCGATGCCGTCTGCGGCCTCCAGCAGTTGCTGATAACCGAGCGCCCGGATCTGGTGCATCAGGGTCTTGCGTTGAAACCCGTGATCCTCGACCACCATGATGACCAACTCGTCTGCCGTTCTACTCATCGAGCCACAATCCCATTTCACGTTCAATATTGTTCATCTGTTCTTCCACTCTCTGTGTCAGCAGCGCGAGCTCGCTCAACTGTTTGAGGCGGGCCGCCGATTCCAGTTGCGCCGCCTGCTCGGCCAGGGAGAGCTCCCCGACCATTCTGGCTGCCCCTTTGATGCGGTGGGCGATCTCCACCAGCTCCTGGCTATCATCGGAGGAGAGCGCGCTCATCATAGCGTGGCAATCTTTCCGGTTGGAGGCCAGATACTCCCTTGCCATGCTTTTGGCAATCCCTTCATCGCCAAACAGATCTTGCCAGCGACCGATCATGTCGAGATTGATGGCCTGTCGTGCGGGCACTCTCTCTGTGATCGTAGTCGCGGGCAACCACCGCAGCAGCATCTGGCGCAGTGACTCCAGCGAATAGGGTTTGCACAGCATGTCGTTCATGCCGGCTGCCGTCATATTGGCTGCCGCTTCCTCCGAGGTATCGGCAGTGACGCCGATGATGGGGGCTTGCTCCCCTTGTTCCCGCAGGTGGCAGGTCAGGGTGTAGCCATCCATGTGCGGCATGTGGCAGTCGGTGATCAGCAGGGCGAAATCCCGGGTTTTCCAGGCGTGCAACGCCTTCTCGCCATCTTCCACTACCTCGCACTCCACCCCCAGAATCGCCAGCTGACGGGTCAGCAGGGCGCGATTGACCAGATGGTCATCGGCGACCAGCACCCGCCCGCCCAGTTTTTCGATGCTGGCGGCATGGGTGGTCACGGCTCGCCCGGTGATCAGCTCGCGGCAGCTTTCGAGCAACAGATCCGGATAGAGGGGGGATTGGCCGAGGCGCCACCAGTTCTCTGAGCCCATGCGTCCCCGCAACGCTTCGCGGGAGGAGAGGATGACCCCTTTGAGGGTGCCGGACTGCAGCAAGGTGTGCCAATCGCTCCCCAAGTAGGACTCCAGCGAGGCCTCTTCCGCTAACAGCAGTCCGTCGAGATCGGCGGTGAGCTGGTGGATATCGAGGGGGCTCAACCGGGCGCCGAGCCGTGCCATGGTGGCCTGCAAGGCGGCATCGCTACCCAGCCACCACCATTCGCTGCCCGCCAGTGCGGGTGGTTCCCACAGGCCATTGAGCAGCGGGATGCTAAAGCGGAAACAGGCCCCTTCACCGAGCTGGCTCTTGACCGTCAGGGTGCCGCCCATCTTCTTTACCAGCTGATCACAGATGGCCAGGCCCAGACCTGTGCCGCCAAAGCGGCGATTGATATCGGATTCCACCTGCTCGAACGGGGTAAAGAGCTTCGCTTGCTTCTCTTCGGCGATGCCGATGCCGGTATCCGTCACCGCGATAACCAGCTGCTGGTCGTGACAGCTGACCTGGATCGAAATGGTGCCCTGCTCGGTGAACTTCACCGCGTTGTTGAGCAGATTGGAAACCACCTGGCCCACTCTGACCGGATCGATATCGGCCAGGTCGGGGAGTTGATCCTCCCACTGGAGCGTGACCTTCAGCCCCTTGCTGTAGGCCAGTGCGGCATGGCCGCGGATCACATCGCACACCACAGGTTGCAGACGGCAGGATTGGTGATTGAGGTGCAGCTGACCCGCCTCGATTTTAGAAAAGTCGAGGATATCGTTGACCAGATAGAGCAGGTGGTTGGCCGAGCTCTCCACATTGCGCAGCAGATAGCGCTGGTCATCATTGAGCTCGCTCATGCGCAGCAGCTCCAGCATGCCGTGCATGCCCGAGATGGGGGTTCTCAGCTCATGGCTCATGGTGGCCAGAAAAAGGCTGCGAGCCTGCATCGCCTGCTCGGCCACGGCGCGCGCCTCGCGCAGCTCATGCTCCTGTTGCTTGATGGCGGTGATGTCCTGCACCACGCCGTTGAGCAGGCGATCATGGCCCTGTTGCGCCACAAAGTTGCCGCGGATCTGGATATAGCGCTCCCCCTGAACAGAGGGCACCAGCACCTCCATATCGAGCGGCTCAAGGGTTTGCGCATGTTTGGCCACCTTATCGATAAAGGTTGCCAACGCCTCGTCATTCAAGCCGAGGATCACGCCGCCAGACTCGGCTGCCATCAACTCTTGGTGGGTCATCCCGAGAATGTCGCTGGCGCCTTGGGACAGATAGAGGAATTTCCCCTTGCCGGCCCCTTGCCAGAGATATTGATAAACCAGACCCGGCATGCTGTCGGTGATATCCCGCAGCCTGCCCTCCACTTCCCGCACCTTGTTTTCGGCGGCCTTGAGGGCACTGACATCGGTCAATACCGTCAGCACCCCCTGAATCGCGCCGTCTGCGCCGCGATAGGGCAACTTGACGTAGACCACGTGAAGGGGAACATCCCCCTCGCGCTGGGTATAACCCGATCCTTGGAAGATCTCGCCGGTTTCCCAGACCGCAAGCTCCTCGCGCAGCATCTGTTGCCGCTCGTCCTCGGTCATATAGCCCCAGCGATCACCTTCTTCCCCATCACCGACAAACAGCTCGCGGTATGCCCGGTTGCTGAGGGTCAGGCGATGATCGCGATCCCGCAGCGCCACCATATTGGGTAGGGAGTCGAGCAGGGTCTGGATGAACACTAACTGTTCATTGAGCGTCTTCTCGGCCCGTTGTCGCTGCACGATCTCCCGTTTCAGGGTACGGTTCCACGCCCAGAACAGGGTAAACAGCAGGGTGGCAGTTGCGCCGCTCATTACGAACCAGAACAGCACTGTTTCGTTATTGATGCCGGTCTGCACGCTCATGGAGAGCCAGCGTTTCTCCACTTTATGGAGCTCCTCCGGCGGTATCGAATAGAGCACCTTGGTAAGGATCCGCTGCAGCATGGGATCTTTGCGCGTGGCCATGGCGACCGGCAGGCGCAAGTCTTTGCCGGCATAGACCACCTGATAGCGTTCGCTCACCCGCTTGTTGATGGATGGCAGGGTGACCATCACGTAGTCGGCATCGCCCGTGTCCAGCAGCTCCAGCAAGCGGTTGTCATTGTTGACCTCTACCGGATGGGCGCCGATGTGGGTCAGTAGATCTTTGTCCAGCGAGCCATGCACCATGCCGACCCGTTTCCCTCGCAGCAGTGAGAGATCGGTGATATCGGCACTGCGTTTGGGGGCAATGACTACCCGATCGACAAACAGATAGCCGGGGGTGAACAGTGCAAACTGGCCGCGGTCGTGGTTGGGGGAGATGGCCGGAATAAAATCGATCTGCCGCAGCTTCAGCAGGTTCTGGGTTTCCCCCCAGCTATTGGTGCGAACCAGAGAGAACTTCAGCCCGGAGACTTGCTGCATCAGCGCCATCAGGTCCGCCACATAACCGACCAGCCTGCCCCGGTAATTGAATTCGCTCATGGAGGTCCAGTCCGGAGAGACGCCGTAAGTGAGCTCAGGATGCTGGTTGAGCCACTCCTGCTCCTCAGGGGTAAACTGCACAGACTTTACCGCTCCTGAGTCCGCATGTTGGCTAGTCGTGGTAGCTGCCAGCATATGACGACGATCTTCAACCGGTATCTCGTTGAATGCCTTGCTCACCAGGCTGACCAGTGCCGGGTCGCTCTGGTTCATATTGATGGAGAGAGACGTGCCGCTTACCCATTCCGGAGTGGCAATGGTGAAGCCAGCCTTGGGGTGCTGATCTTTCACCATCACCAGTGACGGCATGTCAGCAAGATAGGCGTCAGCCATGCGCTTTTTGAGCATAAAGGCCGCTTCGCTGCGACTCTCGGCCTCGGTCACACGGGGAAATCCCAGTTTTTTCAATTCACTGCAAGCATTGACTCCCGTGACACAGACCCAGTGCAAACCATGGGCATCCTGTCGTGACAACTTCGTTTTGCCATTGTTGAGCAGCACGCCGCGCGGCATGGATAGCAAAAACGGGAGGGAGACAATATTGGATCGCCATTGTTCGCTTGGCTGGTCGTTCACCAGTATGTCGATTGCGCCGTGGCCAAGCCCGGTCAGCGCATCCACGTAGGAGGGGTAAACCTTGTAGCGCAGGGTCAACCCGAGCGTTCTGGCAATCTGCTGCGCAATGTCGGGGACTGGGCCGGTAAAGCGTTGATCTGCATCCTTATAGCTGTATGGAGGGTCACCCATCATCGGCATGCCGATGACCAACTCCTGGTGTGATGACAGCCAGGCGCGCTCAGACAGATCAAACTCGTCTTCATTCAGACTGGTAATGGCGTGCGCCGCCACGCCCCAGAGCAGTAGCAGGAGAAACAGGAATAGACGATCACATTGGCGGAGCATCAGAAGGAATCCAACAGAATTGGGTGCATATTGTAAGTGCATTAAAATGCAGCGGCCAACTTCAATTTACTCAATATTGGGCCACGACATGCCGATGTGCGGCTGTGAGTCCGGCTAGTACCGGGATGGCAACCTGATGATAAAGCCTGCGTGGTGATGCGCCTGATTTTTTGCCAAAGGTTAGTTCAAGGGGGATATTGGAAAAAATCCAACCAGTTTGATATCGGTAAACAACATGGACATGGACAAATAAAAAGGGCCACCTCTTGCGAGGTGGCCCTTTCCAAACGTTTGGTGGAGCTGGGGGGATTTGAACCCCCGTCCAAAATTACTACATCCTTGGCACTACATGCTTAGTCACTCTTTACATTCGCCAACCCGCTGCGGAGAGACACGCCACGAATTGACTAGCTCGATTGGTTTTAATGCTTCCGCCCCGAGCAGGACTTCCACACGATCCTGTGAAGGATGACCTTCCGATTCCCTAGGACACAGGCAAGCTAGGGTAGAAGGGCTCTATGCAGGTTATTAAGCTGCTAGTGCGTAGTTTTCGTCGTTTGCGACTATTTTTTTGCGGTTTATTAACGAGGCCTACCGCACCTCGGCATGCACCTTGGGTTTCGTGAATCTTGTCGAATCCAGAATCAGCCCCAAGTTGTTAATTGCGATTGTACGCAAAAATGCTGTCATAGCAAGGCGTTGATACCCATTCCCTCTGGCAGCCAGTCTGTTTGCCGATTTATTGTACGCAGCTGAGCCTGAAGAGCCAGCTGCGCTGGGGGAAGGTGAACCGGCGTCCTGATCCTGCCAGTAGCAGGTTAGCCGCGATGCTTGTTCTTCATGATGCGCGCTTTTTCCCGATCCCATTCGCGGGCCTTGGTATCTTCGCGCTTGTCGTGCTCTTTCTTGCCCTTCACCAGGCCGATCTCGACCTTGACCCAGCACTGTTTCCAGTAGAGGGCGAGGGGAACTATGGTGTAGCCCTGACGGGCAATCAGGCTTTCGAGCTTGTCGAGTTCACGACGGCTCAGCAGCAGTTTGCGGGTGCGGGTCGGGTCACATACCACATGGCTGGAGGCCGCTTGCAGTGGCAGGAAGCTGGAGCCGAACAGATAGGCCTCGCCATCGCGGAAGATGACATAGGCTTCGCTGATGTTGGCCTTGCCCGCCCGCAGGGATTTGACTTCCCACCCTTGCAGGGACAGACCCGCTTCGATCTTCTCTTCGATGAAGTATTCGTGGCGCGCGGTTCTGTTGAGTGCAATGGTGCTGGACCCGGCTTTGTTTTTACTGTTTTTTTTGCTCATGACGGGCGATTTCCGGCAATGACTAGGAGGCTCGTATTATACGTAGGCAGGGGCGGCTGTAAAACGCGCAGCAGGTCAAGTGGTGGCTTTCTGAGCGGTTTGGCTGAGGTTTTACCTCCACAACCCCAAACATGGTGATAAAATCGCGCCGATTGGATGAGGAAAAGCCATGCCCCGAATTACGCGCAGTGCCCTGGTGATGTTCAGTGCAGAACAGATGTTCAAGTTGGTTAACGATGTGGATGCCTATCCGCAGTTTTTGCCCGGCTGTGTCGGCAGCCGTGTCCACGAAGCTGGCGATGACTACATGATGGCGTCGGTCGATGTGGCCAAGGCGGGGATTGCCAAGACCTTTACCACCCGCAATCAGCTGGATGTGAACCGCCAGATCAGGATGGAGCTGGTGGATGGCCCGTTCCGCAAGTTGGCGGGCTGGTGGACCTTTACCCCGCTCGATGTGGATGCCTGCAAGGTGGAGTTCGATCTCGATTTCGAGTTTACCTCCAAGCTCATCGAGGTGGCTTTTGGTCAGGTATTCCGCGATCTGGTGAGCTCCATGGTCTCCGCCTTCTCCAACCGGGCGAAGGAGGTCTACGGTGTCTGACCAGCTCAATATCGAGGTTGTCTATGCCTTGCCGCAGCAGCAGACGGTGATTGCCCTGCGGGTGGCGCCCGAGACCTGCGTGCTGGCGGCCATCGAGCAGTCCGGCATCGTTCAAAAGCACCCCGAGATCGATCTGGCGGTCAACAAGTTCGGCATCTACAGCCGACCGGTGAAAGGGAGCGAACCGCTGCACGACGGGGATCGTATCGAGCTCTACCGCCCGCTCATCGCCGATCCCCGCGAGATGCGCAAAAAGCGCGCCGAGAAGGCCAAAGAGGAGGGGAGAGCCGATAGCGTGACCGGTGGTCGCCCCGATGTGCATCGCAAACTCCGCGAGTAGCGCTCAGGTTTTTCTTGCAGAAAAAAGGCGCCGAGGCGCCTTTTTTTGATCCCGTTAGCTGGTGAGCTGGCCGAGGGGATATCAAGAGAGGGCTGCTTCTGTCACGCCCAGCCGGGCGCGTGCCCAGGCGGCCAGCAGCTCGACCCCGCTTTGCATCACCCGCTCATCGAAATCGAATTCGTTGTGATGGTGCGGCGCCGCCAGATCGGCCCCCAGGATCAGGTAAGCCGCTTCGCCCCCCTGCTTTTGCACCCGCTCCATCAGAAAACCGGCATCTTCGCTGGCGCCAAAGCGGCGAGTCTGGATGGTGGCAAGCCCTTGCTTGCGGGCCAGCGCCGCCAGCTCAGCCTGCAGCGCCGGGCTGTTGTCGAGCGCAATGGCCTCACCCTGCTTGATGATGCGGTAGGTGACGCCGTGGGCTAGGGCGGTACCTTCGACGATGCGCTGTACCTGACTGAACATGTAGTCGTTGAGCGCGCTGTCGGCGCCGCGGGTTTCACCGCGTAGCTCGGCATGATCGGGAATGACGTTGCGGCCGCTGCCTGCGTGAAGCTGGCCGACGTTGATGCGGGTCATGCCGTCGCGGTGGCGGGGAATGCCGAGCATGGCGGTGGTGGCCATGCAGGCGGCTGCCAGCGCATTGCTGCCGGCGTTGGGCTCGAGCCCTGCATGGGCGGCGGTGCCCATAAAGTGGACGTCGAACTTGGTGGAGCAGAGAAACTCGGTGGGGTTGATCACCAGCTCGCCGCTGCCAGCGTGAATACCGATATGGAGCGAAAGCAGGGCATCCACGTCATCGAGCGCACCACCGGCGGCTAGCGCCTTGCCACCGCGACACCCCTCTTCGGCGGGTTGGAAGAAGAGCTTGATGCGACCGCACAGTTGCTCTTTCATCGCCATCAACTGGCTGGCCAGCCCCATGCCGATGGCGGTGTGGCCATCGTGGGCGCAGGCGTGCATCCACCCCTTGTTGTGGGAGGCAAAACCCTCTTGCTGCGGTTGGTGCTGTTCGGCGTCGGACTCTTCCACCTCCACCGCATCGATATCGAAGCGAAAGGCCAGGGTCGGACCGGGACGACCGGTATCCAGCTCTCCCATCAGGCCAGTGACATCGCCAATCCGCTCCAGCCAGTCGGGATGGGCTCCCTGACGACGGGCGCGAGCCTTCTCGGCAGCCACATCCACATCACGGCCCATCATCAGATTGCTGGCCAGCAGCTTGTCGCCGAGCACGATGCGATAACCGAGCTCGCTCAGGTGGTGGGCAATCAGGCTGGTGGTGCGAAACTCTTTCCAGGCGGCTTCCGGCAGGCGGTGCAGGTCGCGGCGCCACAGGATCAGGTGCTCAAGGGTCATCTTGGCTTCCTTGGTGATTCGATTTGCCGGCTATTGTGCCTTTTTTCCCGGCTGACCACACGGGGCCCGCAGCTGGTCGGGGGAGCTGTGAGTGCAAGTGGTGGCTGTTCGGGCCGTGAATAGTGGTGAGCGCCCATAAAAAACGCCTCCACAAGGGAGGCGTTGTCGATAGCTGGTTATCAGGCCGCGTGATGGTAAGCGGAGGCTTCAAACAGCTTCTTGTTGGCCACCAGATCGATGGGGTCAAAATCATCGACGTTGATGGTGCGAAGGCGACTTACCTCGGCGCGGCGCAGCAGCTCCGCTTCGCTCTGGGTCAGTACGCCAGCGGCCAGGCCGCTGTCGGCCACCTTGTCCAGCGCCATGAAGGGACGCTTGATTCCATCGCTCTTGCAGACTTTCTCGAACAGCGGCTCGGCGGCCAGTACGTCATCGAGCGCCTGCTCCAGCAGGCCGAAGGGGTTGCCCTCTTCGCGAGTCAGGTATTGGCCCTTGGCCAGGCGGCTGCGGGTCTCGCTCGGGGTTTGCAGCAGACGGGCAACCTGTTGATCCAGCTTGTCGCATGGACGGTTCAGGTCACGACCCAGCGGCAGCACCACGGCGCGCAGGGCAAGCCCAATCCAGCGGTTCGGGAAGTTGCGCAGCAGCTCGTCGATCGCCTCTTGTGCCTTGAACATGGCATCTTGCAGTGCCCAGTGCAGCAGCGGCAGGTCGGCCTGCTGGCGTCCCTCGTCCTGATAGCGCTTGAGGGCGCTGGAGGCCAGATAGAGCTGGCTCAGCACGTCGCCGAGGCGTGCGGAGACCCGCTCCTTGCGCTTGAGCTCGCCACCCAGGGTGCCCATCGCCATGTCTGACAGGAACGCCAGGTTGGCCGAGAGGCGGGAGAGCTGCTGGTAGTAGCCCTTGGTCTGATCCTTGTAAGGGGCCGCGGCAAAGCGGGCGCCGGTGATACCGAGCCAGAAGCTGCGTACCAGGTTGCTGATGGCAAAGCCGACGTGGCTGAACACCGCCTTGTCGAAATCCTTCAGCGCCTGCTCCTTGTCGGGGTGGCTGGCGGCCAGCATCTCCGGCAGTACATACGGGTGGCAACGGATAGCGCCCTGACCGTAGATGATCATGCTGCGAGTCAGGATGTTGGCCCCTTCCACCGTAACGGCGATGGGGGCACCCTGATAGCCACGGGCCAGATAGTTGTTGGGGCCCATGCAGATGGCCTTGCCGCCGTGGATGTCCATGGCATCGATGATGCACTTCTGGGCACGGTCGGTGAGGTGGTATTTGACGATGGCGGAGATGACCGACGGCTTCTCGCCAAGGTCGATACCGGTCACGGTCAGGTTGGCTGCGGCGCCCATGATGTAGGCGTTACCGCCGATGCGGGCCAGCGGCTCTTCAATCCCTTCCATCTTGCCGATGGGCAGCTTGAACTGGCGACGGATGCGGCTGTAGGCGCCGCTCGCCAGTGCCAGCATCTTGACGCCGCCAGTGCTGTTGGAGGGCAAGGTGATGCCGCGACCGACCGACAGACACTCGACCAGCATGCGCCAGCCCTGACCGGCCATGGCCGGGCCACCGATGATGAAATCGAGCGGGACGAACACATCCTTACCCTGAGTCGGACCGTTTTGGAACGGTACGTTGAGCGGGAAGTGGCGACGGCCAATGCCGACCCCCTTGATGTGAGTCGGGATTAGCGCGCAGGTGATGCCGAGCTCTTCCTCTTCGCCCAGCAGGTGTTCCGGATCACGCAGTTTGAAGGCAAGGCCCAAGACGGTTGCGATAGGCGCCAGGGTGATGTAGCGCTTGTTCCAGGTGAGGCGCATACCGAGCACCTCTTTTCCTTCCCACTCGCCCTTGCAGACGATACCGAAGTCGGGGATGGAGCCGGCGTCAGAACCCGCTTCCGGGCTGGTCAGGGCGAAGCAGGGGATCTCTTTGCCTACCGCTAGGCGGGGCAGGTAATAATCCTTCTGCTCGTCGGTGCCATAGTGCTGCAGCAGTTCGCCCGGGCCCAGTGAGTTGGGCACGCCGACGGTGGAGGCGAGCACGGCGCTGGCACCGCACAGCTTTTGCAGGACACAGGACTGGGCGTAGGCCGAGAACTCCAGACCGCCATATTTCTTCTTGATGATCATGGCGAAGAACTTGTTGTCCTTCAGGTATTGCCACACCTCGGGGGAGAGATCCGCGCGCTCGTGAGTCACTTCCCAGTCGCTCACCATGCGGCATACTTCCTCGACCGGACCATCCATAAAGGCCTGCTCTTCGGCAGAGAGGGCGCTGACCGGGATGGCGTGCAGCTTTTTCCAGTCCGGGTTGCCCGCGAACAGATCGGCTTCCCACCAGGTGGTGCCCGCTTCAATCGCCTCTTTCTCGGTGCGGGACATCTCCGGCATGATCGATTTGTAGATCTTGAACAGCGGCTTGGTTATTTGATTGCGGCGAAATTCCACCAGATTGAGCGGGATGGCGATCACCGCGAACAGCGCCCATACCAGCAAGGGCACATGACCATAGATGGCGCCAAGCACCAGGGCGGCGCCGGTGACCAGGGTGGAGATGAACAGGGATGCCCGGCGATAGGCCAGGGCTCCGATAACCAGGATCACCCCGAGCAGAGTGAGGGTCGTCGTCATTGCTTGCTCCTTGCGTGGTTAGGTTGCCAACGTGGCGTAACTGATCCAGAGGTCTGACCTGTTGGATATGGCCCCTGTTGTAATTCATACGCACAAAGTTATCAAGCTGTTTACATCTTCATTACCTTCTCTCTGTGATCCCCATAACGCTCACGCGCCGCCAGCGCTGTGGCTCGCAGGGGGGCGACTGTGCGATTCGCTTGTGCGAGAATAGCCGCGATCTACACGCACACCACGCACACTAAAAACAGTGGAAGAGACATCATGTACCAAGAATTGATCCGCAATGAACTGACCGAAGCTGCCAGCGTGCTGCAGGCCTTCCTGGCTGATGAGCAGAACCTGAAAAACATCGAAGCGGCCGCCAAACTGCTGGCTGACTCTTTCAAGGAAGAGGGCAAGGTGCTCTCCTGTGGCAACGGTGGCTCCCACTGTGACGCCATGCACTTCGCCGAAGAGCTGACCGGTCGTTACCGCGAGAACCGCCCGGGTTATGCCGGTATCGCCATCTCAGATCCGAGCCACCTCTCCTGCGTCTCCAACGACTTTGGCTATGACTATGTCTTCTCCCGTTACGTAGAAGCGGTTGGCCGTCGTGGCGACGTGCTGCTTGGCATCTCCACCAGCGGCAACTCCGGCAATATCCTGAAAGCCATCGAGGCAGCCCGAGCCAAAGGGATGAAAGTGATCGCCCTGACCGGCAAGGATGGCGGCAAGATGGCGGGTCTGGCGGATGTCGAGATCCGGGTTCCGCACTTTGGCTATGCCGACCGTATTCAGGAAGTGCACATCAAGGTGATCCACATCCTGATCCAGCTGGTCGAAAAAGAGATGGCCAAGTAATCAGACCATCGCGCTGAGACAATGGCATCAGCGGTTGCATGGTTCGCCATCGACCGGTTGTTGCCAGCCACAGGGGAAGGGATTGCACCTTCCCCTGCTGTCTGTCGAACCAGAGCGCTGGTCGAACATGACACAAGCCAAATCATGAAAGGAGTCTGCCGATGTGCGAACTGCTCGGCATGAGTGCCAATGTGCCGACCGATATCTGCTTCAGCTTTACCGGGTTGATGCTGCGTGGCGGCAAGACCGGGCCCCACAAGGATGGTTGGGGGATCACCTTCTACGAGGGGAAGGGCTTTCGCACCTTCAAGGATCCCGAGCCCAGCGCCCAATCTCCCATCGCCAGACTGGTACAGGCGCTGCCCATCAAGAGCTGCGCTGTGGTCAGCCACATTCGGCAGGCCAACCGTGGCTGCGTGTCACTGGAAAATACCCACCCCTTTACCCGTGAGCTGTGGGGCCGTTACTGGACCTTCGCCCACAACGGTCAGCTGACCGGCTACAAGAAGCTGCCAACCGGCCGCCACCGGCCGGTGGGGGATACCGACAGCGAGCACGCCTTCTGCTGGCTGCTCGATCGGCTGGAGCAAAAATATCCCAAGCGTCCGGCCAACTTTCCCGCCATGTTTCGCTATCTCGCTACCCTGTGTGACGAGCTCAGAGCGTTCGGGGTGTTCAACATGCTGCTCTCGGACGGGGAGTATGTGATGAGCTACTGCAGCAACAACCTGCACTGGCTGACCCGCTGTGCGCCCTTTGGCGAGGCGAGCCTGCTGGATGAGGAGGTGGTGATCGACTTTCAAAGCGAGACTACCCCCAACGATGTGGTGACCCTGATCACCACCCGTCCGCTGACCGGCAATGAGAACTGGGTCAAAATGGCACCCGGCGAATTCAATCTGTTTCGCATGGGGGAGCGGGTGGCGACCAATCAGGTCGCGCTTGAGCAAGATAAAAAAATACCAGGGTAGATACCTACCCTGGTTCTTCGCAGCAGCCATAAAAGGCAAAAGGGATGAGAGGTGTTGCTGAGCATCATCACTCTGACGGCATTGAGTGTTGACCAATTGTTAATTTTTGGCAATCAGGTTGTTGTCTTGACGGGCGTTTCAGCATCGCTATTTCGATACTGATCACATTTTTTGCCACTTTATTCCCTGAGCCATCCAATTGGGTGCTTCATCACAGCCTGGTCGTGAGCCACGACATCGAAAACTATCTATAGTATGGTCTGTTTGAATACCGTTCTGGAGGAGCCTCGCATGGAGTGGGTGGATCGCAAGGTGTTGCAGCAGCTGGCAGAGGATATCGGTCCGGATATGCTGCCCGTGGTCATCGCAGTCTTTATTGAAGAGGTGGGCGAGCAGCTGAGTCAGCTCAGGCCCCTCTATGAGCAGGGGGAGTGGGAGGCGCTGGCTCGGGTGGCGCACAGCATGAAATCATCCTGTGGCAGCTACGGCGCCATGCCGAGTTATCAGCAGGTGATGGCGCTGGAGATGGCCAGCAAGCAGGCCGATGTGGCAGAGGCAGAGCGCCAGTTGCAACTGCTGGAGGCCTCCTTGCCTCAGGTACTCGCGTTTCTTGCCGATTATCTGTAACGGCGCCATGCAGGGGTGCCGGGGCGCCGTGACCGTAGCCTAACGCTGGTTGAGCAGTTGCTGGATGATCCGGTCCAGCGCCAGTTTCAGCTTCAACCGATCGTGCCGGTGCGGCAGCTCAAGCTCGCCTAGCTCGGCTTCGATCACACGCCCTTGCCACTCCCCCGCATCACTCGCGCCCTGTGGGGCCAAGATGGCATCCAGCCGACCCTGACCGACCCGGGACTCCAGCCAGCGACACTGACTCATCAGATCCAGCTGACTGGCAGGACCGTTTTCCGCCACCAGATTGCAGACGAAAACCAGCATGGCGCTGCTCTCGTTGATGGCTTGGGCGATCTCGGCCAGCAGCAGTGGCGGCATGATGGAGGTGAGAAAACTGCCCGGCCCAAGAATGATCATGTCCGCCTGCTGCAATGCCAGCACCGCTTCGCGCGTCGCTTGCACCTCCGGCATCAGGCCGAGAGAGAGGGGCGGGGTAGCCAACTGATCGATGGATACCTCTCCCAGGATCTGGGTGCCACACTCCATATGGGCGCAGAGATCGGTGGGAAATTCAGACATGGGTAGCAATTGTGACTCGATTTTGAGCATGTCACTGATCAGCTTGATAGCATCAAGAGGACGGACACAGAGATTATCGAGCGCCAGCAGCATCAGGTTGCCAAGGTTGTGGCCCGCCAGCTCGCCTTTGCCGGCGAAGCGGTACTCGAACAACAGGCTGCCGATGCTGGGATCGGTCACCAGCTGGTTCAGGCAGTTGCGCAGATCGCCCCAGGCGATGCACTCCTGACTCTTGCGCAGGCGTCCGGTCGAGCCGCCATCATCTGTGGTGGTGACGATGCCGGTGAGCCGTTGACCGAGAAACGAGAGGGATGAAAGCACTCGTCCCATGCCGTGGCCACCACCGATGGCAACGACCCGATCGAAGTCATTGATGTTTTTTTGCCACATATGGGCGTCCTGTCATTGGTCTCAGTTGACCGCTATGTTAGCAAGCGAAGCGAGATAATTGTTTGATAAAGGTATGATTTTTGCTTGAGGCTGCCATTCGATAAAACAAGGAGTTGGTGTTGAAATTTCTGACCGTTCACTCCCTCGCCCAGAATTCATCGCTGGCGGCCCAAGATATCTGCGCGCAGCTGCGCCACCATGCCGATCAGGCACCCTCCCTGCTGTTACTCTATTTTACCCAAGCCCATGACGGGGCGATACTGCGCGACGCGCTCAAACACCAGTTCCCGACGACCCGCCTGCTTGGGTGCAGCTCTTGCGGTGGTGTCATGACCGAGATGGGACACCACGCCCGAGATGGATATGGGCTGGCCGTTGCTGCCCTGTACGATGAGAAAGGGGCATTCGGGGTAGCCGGTGCCAGCGGTGACGGGGTGGATGTGCGGCAGTTGCTGCGCCGAGCCATGAGCGACTGTGGTCGACCGGGCGAGCTGCCCCAGTTGATCCTGTTTCACGCCAGTCCCGGCAAGGAAGAGGGGCTGCTGGCCGGTATCGAGGCTGAACTCGGTGCCTCGGTGCCGGTGGTCGGTGGATCCGCGGCTGATAGCAGTGTCAGCGGTGACTGGCAGCTCTGCTGGGATGAGGCGGTGGCTCAGGATGGCATCGGTCTGGCGGTGCTCTATCCCGATTGCCAGCTGGCCTTTCAGTTTCACTCCGGTTATGTGCCTGCCGAATTCAGTGGCGAGATCACCGCCTGCAACGGGCGGGAGGTACTCACTATCGATCACCAGCCTGCTGCCGAGGTCTATGCCCGCTGGTGCGGGCGCGAGCAGCCCTGGCCGGTGGGGGCGATTTTGCGGGAGACCACGCTCACCCCGCTGGCTCGTCAGGTGGGAGCGCTGGATGGCATTCCTTATTATAAACTCTCCCATCCCGAAGCGGTGACTGAACAGGGCGGGCTGCGGCTCTTTACCGATGTGGTGCAAGGGGAGCGTCTGCTGTTGATGTACAGCAGTCAGGAAGGGTTGTTGCAGCGCAGCCTCAATGCCATGCGCGTCGAGCCAGGGTATGGGGTCGATGTGGAATTGCAGCCTATCGGCGCGCTCATCATCTTTTGTGCTGGTTGCCGTTTGGCGCTAGGTGATATGTTGTGCCAATTTGTCGAGCAGAGCCAGGCTCTCCTCGGCAAGATCCCTTTTATCACCCCCTTTACCTTCGGCGAGCAGGGGCGGCTGCCCAATGGCGAGCTGGCCCACGGCAACCTGATGGTATCGAGCGTGATTTTCCTGACCCGTTGAGTCGGTAGAACATAACAGAGCAGGCAACAAGATGATTGGCAACAGTGAACTGGAAGCCCTCGGCGACAAATTGCAGACCACGCTGGTCGACCTTATGCGTTGCCGCGAGCGCGAGGCCAAGTATCGTCACGAGTCCCAGACCCTGCTGGGCGGGGTTGCCACCCTCGCCGATGCCAAGACGCTGGAGCAGGTACTGGAGAGCCTTATCCAGGTGCTCAAACCCTTTATCGGCTTTGAACACGCGGATGTAGTGGCCTGGGAAGGGGAGCAGGGGAGTACCCACCTCAGTACCGAGCCGATGCTATCAGCCCGCAGCTGGCGTATGACCCCGGCATTTGCCCGCGCCATCTCGGGTGAAACCCTGGTGATTTACGATCCCGCCCAGCTGCCTGAGCTGGCGCCGCTGGCAAGCGAGCCGGGCTGGGCCAGCGTGATGCTGACCGGGCTACAGGCCCCCGGTTTTACCGCTACCCTCATCTGCCGCCACGCCCGGGCGGGCACCTTCGATCTCACCAGCAAGGCTGCCATGGAGCGTTGCCGTCCGCTCATCGCCCAAGCGCTGGTCAACATCACCTATCGGGCCCGCTTGCAGGAGCAGGTCGCGGTAAAAACCGAGGCGTTACAGGCCAGCGAACGTCGTTTTCGCAGCTTCGCCGCCATGGCTTCAGACTGGTTTTGGGAGACAGATGCCGAGCATCGCCTCAGTTATGCCTCAGAGCCGGGTTATCTGGATGAGATGACCCCGCAAGCGACCCGGCCGACCCTCTATGACTACGTCTGCAACAAGCAGAGCTGCGATGCCCAGAAATATCTGCAGCTTTTGGCGCTGCGCCAGCCGGTGCGAGGGGTGCGGATGCAGGTTGCGCTGCAACACGGCCCCTGCTGGATGGAAGTGAGCGCCGAGCCCTGTTTTGACCATGATGGCCTGTTTATCGGTTATCGCGGCACAGCCCGGGATATCAGCAACCAGATCCGTAGGGAAGAGGAGCTGGCGCGGGCACGGGATGAGGCCGAAGCGGCCAACCGTGCCAAGTCCCAGTTTCTGGCCATGATGACCCACGAGATCCGCTCGCCCATGAATGCGGTATTGGGGATGCTCGATCTGGTGCAGCATGCCGAGCTGGCGCCGGAGCAACAGAGCCTGCTGCGCCATGCCACCCACTCGGCCAGATTGCTGCAAACCATCATCGACGACGTGCTCGATTTTTCGAAAATCGAGTCGCAAACCTTGGTGTTTCACTGCGAGACCCTGCAACCCGTCCAGCTTTGCCAATCCCTGGTCGAGCCGCTGCAAGCTCGCGCGACCGCCAAGGGGATCGCGCTGGTTTATCGGGTCGATGAGTCTGTGCCCCGGGAGTTGCAGGGGGACCCGATGCGTCTGTCGCAGGTGATGGGCAATCTGCTGGACAACGCCCTCAAATTTACCGAGCAGGGGCAGGTGACACTGCACCTGGGTTGGCAGGATGAGAAGCTGCTGATCTCGGTCTCCGACACCGGGATCGGGATCGCCGATGCGGATCAGGCGCTGCTGTTTGAACCCTTCTCCCAGGTCGACAACTCGGCCACCCGGCGTTTTTCCGGTACCGGCCTCGGTCTTGCCATCAGCAAGCGTCTGGTGACGCTTATGGGGGGAGAGATCCACCTGAAGAGCGAGCCGGGCAAGGGAAGCTGTTTCTGGTTCGAACTGCCCGGCATGGCGCTGCCTTGTCATAGCCAGCCGCAGCGGGAGGAGGGGGCTTCGGCACTGCTGCCACTGGATGTGCTGGTGGTGGAGGACAGCCCGGTGAACCAGTTGGTGGTGTCGCTGATGCTGCAAAAACTGGTGGGCAAGGTACGGCTGGCAGCCAATGGTCTGGAGGCGCTGGCGCAGGTGGATGAGCAGCTCCCGGATCTGATCCTGATGGATATGCGGATGCCCCTGATGGACGGACTGGAAGCGACTCGCCGGTTGCGGGAGTTGGGATGCACCATGCCTATCGTCGCCCTGACGGCCAATGCGATGGCGGAGGACAAGGCGTGCTGTCTGGCGCAGGGGATGGATGACTTTCTCGCCAAGCCCATCACCTTGTCACGGCTGAGAGAGTGTTTGCAGCGTCACTTTGGTCAGCGGTTGCCGACGCGCGGATAAAAAAAATGGTCAACTTTGTGGGTTGACCAGTTCTTCAGCAAATACTGAAGAGAGCACGGGATAAATCGGGTTGTACAAATCTATATGAAAAATCTGTGCCAACTTTTTTAGACTCTTTTGTGTTCAATTTTGGCCGTTTAGCGCAGCGGCTCTCTCTTGTTATGGCGTTTTGCGTTCCTACTTACTCGCAAAATGCGAATTTCACATTTTCATTGTTGGAATAATTGCATTTTGCAACGCTGTTTTTGTCATTGTGAAATCAGGCGATGCAGGAATTTACGGGCTGCTTCGCTGTTTTGTTTGGCAATCAGCATCTGCTTTTCATAAATCGGCATCGGCAATATCTCGAGCCAGCGTTGGCAGAGCCAGGCGGCATCTTCAAAGCGCTTGTCCGGATAGAGCTCATCAAGCTCCGGATACTGCTCGAACACTTCCCGCAGGCGATTGACCAGCAGCTTGTCGTTGAAATCGGAGTGGGTGCTCGGCCAGTTGGGCAGCATCTCCACCTTGGCCCGACGAAGGCCCATCTCGTCTGTTTCCATCTCGTGGATGCAGAAGCGCTCCAGTCCCAGCACCGTCACCCCCAGCAGGCCATCATTGAGGGTGTAGAAGTCAGTCACCTTGACTCGGGTGCCCACCGGCAGAATGCGGCCGGATTGTCCCGAGGTGGTCGACTCTTCCATCACGATGCCAAAGCCCTGATCGTTGATGAATGACTCCTTGAGCATCTGCAGGTGGCGTGGCTCGAACAGACGCAGAGGAAGCTTGCCGCCCGGCAGTATGTGGGAAGGCAAGGGGAACAGTGCCAAAGGTTGTAGTTTCATGTTCCATCCTCCATTGAGTAGTTGCTGAATATGACAATGCAGCGACTGTGCCAGAGAATGAAAAAAGCCACCGGAGGGTGGCTTTTCGGGCGGTTGAGGGCGCTTAGTTGCGCTGCTCCAGATACATGACAGCCGCTTCCACGCGGCTTTGCGCCTCGAGTTTCTTCAGCAGGCTCTTCACGTGAACCTTGACCGTTCCCTCGGAGATATGGAGTACCGAGGCGACCTGTTTGTTGGAGAGGCCTTTTGCAATTTCGCGCAGGATTTGCATTTCGCGACGCGTTAAGCTTTCCAGCTTCTGCTGCAGGTGATCCAGCTCGTAGATGTTTTCGAGATAGGGGCGTAGCGGTTCGCTCAGGATCTGCTTGCCGGTCATCACGTCGGCCAGCTGGGCCAGCAGCAGATCAGGCTCGGTATCCTTGAGCAGGTAGCCATCAGCACCCGCTTTGAGCAAAGCAACCACATCCTGACGGGCATCGGAGACGGTGAGGATCACCACCCGGGAGGTGATCTCTTCGGCCCGCAGCGCCTTGAGGGTATCGAGGCCGGAGAGCCCCTTCATGTTGAGGTCGAGCAGGATCAGATCCGGCTCGGACTCTTTGGCCAGCGCCACGGCATCTGTGCCGTTGGAGGCTTCACCGGTCACCTCCATGTTCTCTTCCAGAGCCAGCAACTGCACAATCCCTTTGCGCATGAGGGGATGGTCATCTACGACCAGAACTGTGTATTTCATCTCGTCCATCAGGCGTCTCTCGCTAGACTGGTGGGAAAGGTCAGATGCACGCAGGTGCCTTGTGGTTGCTGCTCGTTGATGGTCAGCAGACCGTGCAGTTTGCTGGCGCGCTCGTTCATGATGCTCAACCCGTAATGGTTGATCGCCGAGCTGGCGAGTCCGATCCCGACACCGTCATCTGAAATCTGAACCTCAATGTTACCACTGGCGAGGGTCTCACAGCTAACATCAATCACTTGCGCGTTGGCATGTTTGATGGCATTGAGCACTGCCTCACGGATCAGCTGCAAAATGTGGATATGCTGGCCCGCCTCCAGGTCATTGTCGGCCAGTCCGTAATGGAACCGGATTTCGGCCTGGGTCTGGGGTTGCAGTTGATCGAGCATGACGCGGATCGCTTCCCCCAGATTGGCATCGCCAATGGTGAGACGGAAAGTGCCGAGCAGTTCGCGCAACTGGGTATAGGCATTGCTAAGTCCCTCGTCGATCTGCTGCATCGCCTCCTGCGCCTTGTCATGCTGCCCCTTGGCGTAAGATCGCTTGAGCAGGGTGGACTGGATCTTGAGATAGGAGAGGGCCTGCGCCAGCGAGTCGTGCAGCTCCCGGGCGATCACCGCCCGCTCCTCCATCAGCAGCAGTCGCTGCTGTTGCAGCAGGGTCTGGTCTTTGTGCAGCACCTGAGCCAGCAGCATGGTGAAGTTCTTGATCAACCGCTCATCGATGGGGTGCTGGCTGATGATGTCGAGGCGGCCGAACTCCTGCTCATCCATCTGCAGATAAAAGCTGGCCACCGCATCGAGATCGCCGGGCCAGCCGGTGCGCCCCGAGATGTAGACCGGCATGGCGTTGTGCTCGAAGCGGGTCAGCCGGATGTGGTCGATATGCTGGTGGGCGGCAGCACGGTCCAGCAGTTTGATGAGGGTGCGGGTGCTGAGCGGGGCGGCGTGCAGCTTCTGGGCGGTCGAGTAGAGAAACGAGAGGGTGTCGTTGGCCTGTTGCAGCTTGGCGGTTTTCTCTTCCACCTTGTTTTCCAGCTCCCGATAGAGCTTACCCAGCTCGTCGGCCATGGTGACGAAGGCGCGCGACAGCTCCCCCAGCTCGTTTTCGCCGTGGGCGGGCAGCTTAAGATCGAAATCCTGCCGCTGGATCTGGCGGGCACAGTAGACCAGCTGGTTGAGGGGGGCGACCACCTGCTGGCGGGTGAAGCGCACCGTGAACCAGGCGATGGTGATGATAGCCAGCAGGCCGAGCCCCTCTGCCAGTGCCAGCATCCGCACCTTGAATTCCACGTGGTACTGCATCTGATTGACGAAATTGTCGATGGCCGCCACAAACTGCTCGGTGTTATCGGTGTACCGTCTGGGGGTGCGATCCTCGATGTGCTGGCGCATTACCTGCCACTGGCCGAGCACCTCGCCATAGGTGCGACGCAGGGAGGCAGGAGTGATCCAGCGCTGGGTCTCCTGCAGCTCTTCGGCGTGCAGGGTCTCTTCAAACTGGGAGAGGCGCCCCAGCACGCTGTCGCCCCGCTCGATTTCGTAGGCCATCCGGTAGGCTTGCATCCGCAGCGAACCGGAGAGGTTGATCGCCTTGGCATCGGGCACCGAGTAGAAGAGGGTGACCATGGCGACCAGCGCGATCAGGCTGGCCATGAAGAGGATCAACACCATGGCGCGACCAATGGCACTGCTGACCGAATGGACCCTGAACCGTTTTCCCATACTGATGCGCACCTCTGAATAGTGATAAGGACCCCGCAAGATGCGTGGGAGTGTACTCCAACTTGTGTTAGCATCGAAAAACTAGATGAACTCCGAGCGGTTTTGCCTAAGTCCTAGCGATAGGGGGAAACCAGCCGTCAGCCGACGTTCGAGCTGTAAGGGTCAGGAAAGAAATGCCCTGGCCTCCCGTATTTGGAAAGGTGTTTATGTTGCCACTTGAAGATGGTTTTTCCCGTCGTTTTTACTATTTGCGTCTGTCGGTGACCGATGTGTGCAACTTCCGTTGCACCTATTGCTTGCCTGATGGCTATCGCCCCCCCGAAGGTCACAAAGCGGGGCGTCAACCCTTTCTCTCGATTGACGAGATCCGCCGCGTGGTCAGCGGTTTTGCCGCCATGGGCACCCGCAAGGTGCGCATCACGGGGGGCGAGCCCTCCCTGCGCCGCGATTTCACCGAGATCGTCAAGGTGATTGCCACCACCCCGGGCATCGAGAAGGTCGCCATGACCACCAACGGCTATCGCCTCAAGGAGCGGGCTCAGGAGTGGTTTGATGCCGGACTCAACGCGCTGAATGTCAGTGTCGACAGTCTCGACCCGCGCCAGTTTCACCAGATCACCGGCGAGAACAAGCTGGCCGAAGTGATGGAGGGGATCGAAGCAGCACTGGCCGCCGGTTTCAAATCGGTGAAGATCAATGCGGTGCTGCTCAAGGGGCTCAACGACTACCAGCTCGATGCCTTTTTGGGCTGGATCAGGCACAAGCCCATCGAGCTGCGCTTTATCGAGCTGATGCAGACCGGCGAGATGGATACCCTGTTTCGTGATCACCATGTCAGCGGCGAGCAGATCAAACAGCGCTTGCTGGAGAGCGGCTGGGTGCAGCAGTTGCGGGGCACGGATGACGGTCCAGCGCAGGTATTCATGCATCCGGAATCGCAGGGTGGAGTGGGGCTCATCATGCCCTACAGCAAGGATTTCTGTGCCGGTTGCAACCGGCTGCGGGTCTCCTCGCTGGGGAAGCTGCATCTGTGCCTGTTTGGCGACAACGGCATCGACCTGCGGGATCTGCTCGGCGCAGATGGGCAATCTGATGAGCTGCAACAGCGCATTCGCGCGGCACTGGCGGGCAAGAGTGCCACCCATCGTCTCCATGAGGGCAATGCCGGCATCACCCCTCATCTCGCCTCGATCGGCGGATAACCGCAAAAAATCGCCAACGATTAAATAGCAATCCTCACATGGAGGTATTTTAACCGATACCTCCATTTTTATTGCGCAGCAAGGCTTTGATCTGGCGCAAAAATCCCCCCTGTTTATCTCCCTGGTGGTATATCCCTTACCTTGTCAGGGCCGCAATATACACCCACTCTTATAATTGGTATCAAGAATGCCAATCATGGACTCGCACTGTCCCCTTTTTCACCAGAACAGGAGTCAACATGCCGGATGAGATCGATCTTGCCCGCCGAGGCCTGTTCCGGGGGCGGCTGAGAACCGCCGAACCGCCGGTGCAGTTGCCCTGGTCAGTCAATTGGTCGACATTTGTCGCCGACTGCACCCGCTGCGGGGATTGTCTGGCGGCCTGTCCGGAGCAGATCCTGGTGAATGGCGAGGGCGGTTTTCCGGTGGTCGATTTCCTGCGTGGCGAATGCACCTTCTGCACCGAGTGCGTCACGATCTGCAAGGCGCCGCTGTTTCGCCCGACCAGCGAGTCCCCCTGGCACTACAAGGCCCATATCGAGGCCAACTGTCTGGCCAATGGTCAGGTGTTCTGCCAGCGCTGTCAGGACAGCTGCGAGCCCAATGCCATTCGTTTTATTCCGGTGCTGGGGCGTGTGCCCACCCCGACGGTCGAGCCGGATCGCTGTAATGGCTGCGGCGCCTGTGTGCAGGATTGTCCGGTTGGCAGCATCAAGGTCGACGGGCGAGCCGCCCCATCCGGTGGTGCGAGCCAGCCCACCCTCAAGCAGGAGTCAGAATGAGTCAGAAGCCGTGTGACACAGAAGCCACAATGGATCAGGAGTTCCATGTATCGAGTCTGGTGGTGCTGACCCAGCCCCCTTTGCGCCATCAGCTCGCCGAGCAGATTGGCGCCCTTGAAGGGGCCGAGATCCACGCCGTCAGTGACGAGGGCAAGCTGGTTGTGACCCTGGAAGGTCCGAGCCAGCGGCCGATCATGGCGGCCATTGATGCGATACAGGCGATGCCGGGCGTGCTCTCTGCCGCCCTGATTTACCACCAGTTCGATGAACTGGGCGGTCACTGAAAAGAGTGATGGGATGCCGGGCGTGCCCTCTGCCGCTGATGGCTGGCTCCCGTTCGACAGATTCGACAACTATTACGCGATAAGCAATGTGAGGATATGCCATGAAGCTGAGTCGACGCGACTTTATGAAGGCCAACGCGGTGGCAGCTGCCGCTGCCGTGGCCGGTGTCAGTGCCCCCACGCTGGCAGCCAATCTCATCACCAGTACCGACAAGACTGCCATCCATTGGGATAAGGCTCCCTGCCGCTTCTGCGGTACCGGCTGCTCCGTGCTGGTGGGCTCTCAGGATGGTCGGGTCGTGGCGACTCAGGGCGACCCCGATGCGCCGGTCAACCGTGGCCTCAACTGTATCAAGGGCTACTTCCTCTCCAAGATCATGTACGGCCAGGATCGCCTCACCCAGCCGATGCTGCGGATGAAGAACGGCCAGTTCGACAAGGATGGCGACTTTGCCCCCATCAGCTGGGATCAGGCGTTCGACATCATGGCCGAGAAGTTCAAGGCGACCCTGAAAGAGAAGGGGCCGACCGCCGTCGGCATGTTCGGCTCCGGCCAGTGGACCGTCTGGGAAGGCTACGCTGCCGCCAAGCTGATGAAGGCCGGTTTCCGCTCCAACAACATTGACCCCAATGCTCGTCACTGCATGGCCTCTGCGGTCGTCGGCTTCATGCGTACCTTCGGCATGGACGAACCGATGGGCTGCTACGACGATATCGAGCAGGCCGATGCGTTCGTGCTGTGGGGCTCCAACATGGCCGAGATGCACCCCATCCTCTGGTCGCGGATGTCTGATCGTCGCCTCTCCAACCCGGATGTGCAGGTGCACGTGCTCTCGACCTTCGAGCACCGCAGCTTCGAGCTGGCGGACAACGGCATGGTGTTCACTCCGCAGACCGATCTGGCGATCCTCAACTATGTCGCCAACTACATCATCCAGAACGACAAGGTGAATTGGGACTTCGTCAACAAGCACACCGTGTTCAAGAAGGGGGTCACCGACATCGGTTACGGCCTGCGCCCGACCGATCCGCTGCAGCAGAAAGCGAAGAACCCGGACAGCGGCGATGCCACTCCGATGACCTTCGAGGAGTTTGCCAAGTTCGTGGCGGATTACGATGTGGAGTCGGTCTCCAAGCTCTCCGGCGTCTCCAAAGAGAAGCTGGAAAAGCTGGCCAAGCTCTATGCCGACCCGAGCAAGAAGGTGGTCTCCTACTGGACCATGGGTTTCAACCAGCATACCCGTGGCGTCTGGGCCAACAACCTCTGCTACAACATCCACCTGCTGACCGGCAAGATCTCCGAGCCGGGTAATGGTCCTTTCTCACTGACCGGCCAGCCCTCTGCCTGTGGCACCGCGCGTGAAGTGGGTACCTTTGCCCACCGTCTGCCTGCCGACATGGTGGTGACCGAGCCCAAGCACCGCGCCATTGCCGAGCAGATCTGGAAACTGCCGGAGGGGACCATTCCCGACAAGGTGGGTTTCCACGCCGTGCTGCAGGATCGCATGCTCAAAGATGGCAAGCTCAACGCCTACTGGGTGATGTGTAACAACAACATGCAGGCCGGCCCCAACATGAATACCGATCGCCTGCCTGGCTATCGTGATCCGCGCAACTTCATCGTGGTCTCCGACCCGTACCCGACCGTCACTGCCCAGGCCGCTGACCTCATCCTGCCCACCGCCATGTGGGTGGAGAAAGAGGGGGCCTACGGCAATGCCGAGCGCCGCACCCAGTTCTGGCACCAGCAGGTGAAAGCGCCGGAAGGGGCCAAGTCCGACTTGTGGCAGCTGATGGAGTTCTCCAAGCGCTTCAAGGTTGAGGAAGTGTGGCCGGCTGAGCTGATTGCCAAGATGCCGGAAGTGAAGGGCAAAACCCTGTTCGACGTGCTCTATGCCAACGGTCAGGTCAACCAGTTCCCGAAAGAGCAGAGCAAAGGTCTGCTGAACGACGAGGCCGAGCACTTCGGGTTCTACGTCCAGAAAGGGTTGTTCGAAGAGTACGCCATCTTCGGTCGTGGCCACGGTCACGATCTGGCGCCGTTCGATCAGTACCACGAAGCCCGTGGTCTGCGCTGGCCTGTGGTAGATGGCAAAGAGACCCTGTGGCGCTATCGTGAAGGGTTCGACCCCTATGTGAAAGCGGGCGAGGGGGTACGTTTTTATGGCAAGCCCGATGGCAAGGCGGTCATCTTCGCCCTGCCGTTCGAGCCCGCCGCCGAGTCGCCGGATAAAGAGTACGATCTGTGGCTCTCCACCGGCCGCGTGCTGGAGCACTGGCACACCGGCACCATGACCCGTCGGGTGCCCGAGCTCTATCGCGCCTTCCCGGATGCGGTGCTCTTCATGCACCCGGACGATGCCAAGGCTCGCGGCGTGCGTCGTGGTGAAGAGGTGATCGTCTCCTCCCGCCGTGGCGAGGTGAAGACCCGTGTCGAGACCCGTGGTCGCAACCGTCCGCCGAAAGGACTGGTCTTCATGCCCTTCTTTGATGCGAGCCAGTTGGTCAACAAGCTGACCCTGGACGCCACCGATCCGCTCTCGAAAGAGACCGATTACAAGAAGTGCGCCGTCAAGGTGATGAAGGCTTAAGGCGGGGGAGTACGAGATGAGTCGTAGTCGTCGCCAGTTTCTGGCCGACATGGCCAAGGGGGCCTGCGGTGTGGGCCTGCTTGGCGTGGGGCTCGGTGGCGTGGCCCGCCAGCAGGCACAAGCTGTGCCTGCCCAGGCGCTGCGCCCGCCCGCCGCTCTCGATGAAACAGAGTTTCTCGGCGCCTGCGTGCGTTGCGGGCTCTGCGTCGAGGCGTGCCCCTACGACACCCTCAAGCTCGCCCGGCTGTTTGACCCTGTGACCACTGGTACCCCTTATTTCAAGGCGCGTGCTGTGCCCTGCGAGATGTGTGATGACATCCCTTGTGTGGTGGCCTGTCCGAGCGGGGCGCTGGATCAGCAGATGACCGACATCGATCAGGCCCGGATGGGGGTGGCAGTGCTCATCGATCACGAGACCTGCCTCAACTATCTGGGGCTGCGCTGCGATGTCTGTTATCGGGTCTGCCCGCTGATTGACAAGGCGATCACTCTTGAGCTGCAGCATAACCAGCGTACCGGCAAACACGCCATGTTCCTGCCCACGGTACACAGCGATGTCTGTACCGGCTGTGGCAAGTGCGAGCATGCCTGCGTGCTGGAGGAAGCGGCCATCAAGGTGGTGCCACGCCAGCTCGCCAAAGGTGAGCTGGGTCATCACTACCGGCTCGGCTGGGAAGAGAAGGCCAAGGCGGGGAACAAGTCGCTCATCGGCGACAGGCTCACCCTGCCCACCCGCAAACCGGAGGGGTTATGAGTCGTTATCCGGGGGAAGAGGCTCGCATCAAGCTGGGGTGGTGGCGTTCCCACCGCTTCCTGATGCTTCGTCGGCTGAGTCAGTTCAGCGTGCTCGGGCTGTTTTTGCTGGGGCCGCTGGTGGGCATCTGGATCCTCAAGGGCACCGTCTCCAGCTCGCTGTTGCTGGAGACGGTGCCGCTGACCGATCCCCTCACGCTGTTGCAGTCGCTGGCGGCGGGCCACTGGCCCATCACCACCCTCTGGCTGGGGGCTGCCATTGTACTGGCCGGTTACTGGCTGGTCGGGGGGCGGATGTTCTGCTCCTGGGTCTGTCCGGTCAACCTCATCACGGATGCCGCAGCCTGGCTCCGGTGGCGCCTTGGCCTCAAGGGCAATGGTCAGTTCAGCCGAGCGACCCGCTACTGGCTGCTGGCCATGGTGCTGGTGGTGCCAGCTGTGGTCGGGGTGATGGCGTGGGAGTTGGTCAATCCGGTGTCGCTCGCCATGCGTGGTCTGCTGTTTGGCATGGGGGCGGGCTGGACCTTGCTGGCGGCGCTATTCCTGTTCGATCTCTTCGTGGTTGAGCGGGGCTGGTGCGGTCATCTCTGTCCGGTGGGGGCTTTCTATGCCTTGGTCAACCGGGTCGGATTTATCAAGATTTCTGCCAAGGGGCGCGAGCGGTGCAACAACTGCATGGATTGTTATGCGGTCTGCCCGGAGCGTCCCATCCTGCGCGGGCCTGTTCACGGTGCCAAGCGCGGTCACGGGCCCTTGATTGCGGCTCAGGAGTGTACCAACTGTGGCCGCTGCATCGATGTCTGCGCGGAGCAAGTTTTTGAAATCACTGTAGGTTTTGCCGTCAAGGCAGAAAAAACGTCGGAGAACAAATAATGAAAAAGCTGATTGGAGCAATGCTGGCCTGCCTGATGGCGGGATCCTTGATGGCAGCGGCCCCCGAGATCACCAACAGTACCGGTGGCCTCAAGTCCGAGCGTGGCGCCACCGATCTGGTGACCGATGCCACCGCCGCGCCCCTGAAAAACTTCCGCAAGGATGGCGCGCCCTACGATCGCCAGTACATGCATCAGCCGCCGCTGATCCCCCACGACATTCGCAACTATGAGGTGGACACCAAGGTCAACAAGTGCCTGGCTTGCCACAGCTTCAAGAATGCCAGTGCCATGAAGGCCCCCAAGATCAGTCCGACTCACTTCGAGACCCGTGACGGCCTGACCCTGGGTGAAGTGTCGCCGCGTCGCTACTTCTGCCTGCAGTGCCATGTGCCGCAAGCGGATGCCAAGCCGCTGGTGGAAAATACCTTTAAACCGGTTGAAGCGCTGAACTGAGGAATCCATAGATGAAATTACCCGGCTTTATCCAGCGTCTGTGGACCACCTTCAAGTCACCATCTAAGGCGGCTCTCTGGGTCATCCTGCTGATGGGCTTCTTCGGTGGCGTGATTTTCTGGGGTGGCTTCAACACTGCCATGGAAGCATCCAACACCGAGGCCTTCTGCACCAGTTGTCACGAGATGAAGGACAACGTGTACGAGGAGTACCGCGACACCATCCACTACGCCAACCGCTCCGGCGTGCGGGCCAGCTGCCCGGATTGCCACGTACCGCACGAGTGGACCTACAAGATCATCCGCAAGGTGCAGGCTTCCAAGGAGCTGTGGGGCATGATCACCGGCAAGGTGGATACCCGCGAGAAGTTCGAGTCGCACCGGCGCGAGATGGCGGAGCGGGAGTGGCAGCGGATGAAAGAGACTGATTCGCGCGAGTGCCGCAACTGCCACAACTTCGAGTACATGGACTTCTCCCTGCAGGGGCAGCGTGCCGCCAAGATGCACTCTACCAATCTGGCCAGTGGTGAAAGTACCTGCATCGACTGTCACAAGGGGATCGCTCACCAGCTGCCCGACATGACCGGGGTGAAAGGGTTCTGATCCTGCGACGACAGGCCGGGTTTACCCGGCCTGCGTTTTGTTCATATATGGGACAAGCATCAGATTTGTGTGTCTTTTAAATCCCATATCTCGTGAAACCTTTGATAGAATCAGCCCGCCGTCACACGCTTGAGCAAGTTGGTCACCTCTGTCTGCGTCAGTTTTTGCGCCCTGACAGCTGGCCTCTCATACCCCTTCTCTTCCTGCCTCGTTGACGGCCCATAGCCACAAGGAGCTGCCCGATGGGACAGAAACACAACGCATTTATTCCCCTCAAGATCGCTGTGCTGACGGTTTCCGACAGCCGCACTGCCGCCGATGACAGCTCGGGCGACTATCTGGTCTCGGCCCTTACCGACGCGGGCCATCAGCTGGCCGATCGGGCGCTCTGTCCGGACAACCTGTTTCGCATCCGCGCGCGGGTGAGCGAGTGGATCGCCGATGAGGGGGTGCAGGTGGTACTGATTAACGGCGGTACCGGCTTCAACGAACAGAACCGGGTGCCGGAAGCGGTCGGTGTGCTGTTCGAGCGCACCGTACAGGGTTTTGGCGAGATGTTCCGTCAGCTCTCTTTTGCCGAGATTAAAGGCTCCGCCATGCAGAGCCGTGCACTGGCGGGACTCGCCAATCGCACCCTGATCTGCTGTCTGCCCGGCTCCACCGGCGCCTGTCGGCTGGGTTGGGAGCAACTGATCCGCGATCAGCTCGATGCCCGCACCAAGCCGTGCAACTTTGTATCCCACCTCTGAGAGCAAACGATGAACCAGACCGATCCCAAGCAGACCCAGCCCAACCTGACGCATCTGAACCAGAGCGGCGAAGCCCATATGGTGGATGTGACCGACAAGCAGGTGACCGAGCGCGAAGCCCGTGCCGAGGCGTTTGTTGCCATGGCTCCCGAGACGCTGGCGCTGATCCTGAGCGGCCAGCACCACAAGGGGGACGTGTTCGCCACCGCCCGCATCGCCGGTATCATGGCTGCCAAGAAGACCTCTGATCTTATCCCCCTCTGCCATCCGCTGGCCTTGACCAAAGTCGAGGTGGAGATAGTGCCGCTGCCCGAGCAGAATCGGGTACATATCCGCACTCTCTGCAAGCTCTCCGGCAAGACCGGGGTAGAGATGGAGGCGCTGACGGCGGCATCGGTGGCGGCGCTGACCATCTACGACATGTGCAAGGCGGTACAAAAGGACATGGTGATCGAACAGGTGCGGCTGGTAGAGAAAAAGGGCGGCAAGTCCGGCCATTTTCAGCTGGGGTCAAATAGCGGGGGGCAAGCATGATCAAGGTACTGTTTTTTGCGCAAGTAAGAGAGCTGGTGGCCTGCGATGAGCTGAGCCTGCCGTGCGACTACGCCACCGCCGAACAACTGCGCGCGGCGCTCTGTGAGCGTGGCGACAAGTGGGCGCTGGCGCTGGAAGCAGGCAAGCTCTTGGTCGCGGTCAATCAGACCTTGGTGCCCCTCGATACCCCCATCAATGATGGCGATGAGGTGGCCTTCTTCCCGCCGGTGACCGGAGGTTAAGGATGAGCGAGGCAACCATGACCGATCGCATTCTGGTCCAGCGGGAGGATTTCTCGCTGGCGGACGAATATGCCCGTCTCGCCACCCGCCCCGACAGTGGCGCCATCGTCACCTTCGTTGGCAAGGTTCGCGACTTCAATCAGGGGGAGGAAGTGAAGGGGTTGGCCCTCGAGCACTACCCCGGTATGACCGAGAAGGCGCTGGCCGATATCGTGCAGGAGGCCCGCCGCCGCTGGTCGCTGCAGGAGTGTACCCTCATTCATCGTATCGGCGAGCTGTGGCTTGGCGATCAGATTGTGCTGGTGGCGGTGAGCTGTGCCCACCGCGACGCCGCCTTTGACGCCTGTCACTTCATCATGGATTTCTTGAAAACCCGGGCGCCGTTCTGGAAAAAAGAGCTGACCGCCGAGGGTGTGCAACGCTGGGTCGAGGCCAAGGAGAGCGACAACGCCGCCGCTGCCCGCTGGCAAGCCTGACCTGTTCATCACGAGGGGCGCAGGTTCAACGGGAACCACGGCCCCGCCAAGGGGCGCGGATGTGCGGGCCCCATCAGGAGAAAGGGAATGAAACCGTTGTTATCTGTTGTCATCGCCGGTGTCTGCGCCGCCACCTTGCATACCGGTGTCGTGCAGGCTGATGAAGTGAAAGTGGCCGTGGCCGCCAACTTCAAGGGCACCATAGAGCGTATCGGTAAGGAGTTCACCGCCAAGACCGGCCACACCCTGGCCATCTCGTCTGCCGCCACCGGGGTGCTCTACACCCAGATCAGTCACGGCGCACCGTTCGATCTCTTCCTCTCCGCCGATGCGGCGACCCCCGAGAAGCTGGAAAAAGAGGGCAAGGGGAGCGATCGCTTCACCTACGCCATCGGCCAGCTGGGGCTGTGGAAGAAGGGGGGGCCGGCCCCTGACGAGGCGACCCTGCGCAGCTGGAAAGGCAACCTCGCCATCGCCAATGCCCGCACAGCTCCCTATGGTGCTGCCGCCATGGCGACCCTCACCCATCTCAAGATCGATCCCAAGCAGTACCGGCTGCTGACCGGTGCCAACATCGGCCAGACCTGGCAATTTGTCGACACCGGCAATGCCGAGCTGGGCTTTGTCGCCTGGGCCAATCTGGTGGAAGCGGACAAGACCGGTGAAGCCTGGGCCGTACCGGCTGACTTCTATCCCCCCATCGAGCAGCAGGGGCTGGTATTGAAGAAAGGCGCCGCGGTCGAGGCGCTGGTGGCCTGGCTCAAGGGGCCGGGTCAGGCGCAGATCAAGGCAGCTGGTTATGCCTTGCCCCAATAAGGGGATGGGCCTGATGCGATACCCTGAGTGGTCGGCCTTCGGGTCGGCCACTCTTTGCAATAAGGAGCGATACCATGCCGTTGGGGGCATTTATCAACCGGGAGGTCGGCAATGAGTGAAGGGGATCTGCTGGCGGTCTGGCTCACCCTGAAGCTTGCGGCCTGCACCACAGCGATTTTGCTGTTGCTGGCACCGCCGCTGGCCTGGTGGCTGTCGCGCAGTCAGAACCGGCTGCGGCCGCTGGTTGAGGCGCTGGTGGCGCTACCGCTGGTGCTCCCCCCCACGGTACTGGGTTTTTATCTGCTGCTCGCCTTCTCCCCTGAATATGGCTTCGGCGCCTGGTGGCGCGACACCTTTGGTGCCCCGCTTGCCTTCAGCTTTCTCGGCCTGCTGTTCGCCTCCATCCTCTATTCGCTGCCGTTCGTGGTGCAGCCGCTCACCTCCGCTTTCGTCAACATGGGTAACAAGGAGCTGGAGGCTGCCGCTACCTTGGGGCTTGGCCCACTGGAGCGCTTCTTCCACATCATCTTGCCGATGACCCTGCCCAGCTTCGTGATGGCGGCGGCTCTCGGCTTTGCCCACACCCTGGGGGAGTTTGGCGTGGTGCTGATGATTGGCGGCAATATCCCCGGCGAAACCCAGGTGCTTTCGATTGCCCTGTTTGATCATGTGGAGGCGATGGATTACCGACAAGCCCACTATCTGGCGGGCGGCCTGATGGCCTTCTCGCTGGTGATGCTGGTGCTGGTCTACGGGGTGTTGCAGCGCCGACAGCGGAGAGTGTTTGGATGAACCAGCCCGCTACTATGCCGCCAGTGAACGAGCCGCACCGCCATGCCCTGAACCTCCATGTCCGGCGTGAGTTTGGCTCCTTTACCCTCGATTGCGCTCTGACCCTCGAGCTGGGGGGGATCCTCGGCCTGTTCGGCCCCTCCGGCTGCGGTAAGAGCACACTGCTGCGCATCATTGCCGGGCTCGATCGCCAAAGCGGGGATCGCTTGCGGTGGCGCGATCGGGAGTATGCTCAACTTCTGCCCGAAGCGCGCCGGATCGGACTGGTGTTTCAGGACTCGCGCCTCTTCCCCCATCTGACGGTGCTCGGCAATCTGCAACTGGCGGCCCGCAAGGGGCGAGGGCGCTGGCAGCCCGAAGCGCTGGCTGCTCGGCTCGGTTTTGCCGATCTGCTGGGGCAGCCTGCCCATGCCCTCTCTGGCGGTCAACGCCAGCGGGTAGCGCTGGGGCGGGCGCTGCTGGCCGAGCCTGATCTGCTGCTGCTCGATGAGCCTTTTTCTGCGCTCGATCGGCGCAGCCGCATCCATCAGGCCCATGTGCTCAAGGGTTTGCAGCAGGAGAGCGGCATCCCGATGATCTTCGTTAGCCACGCCATGGAGGAGGTGAGCCTGCTCTGCGATCAGCTGGTGCTGCTGGAAAGTGGCAGGGTGGAGGCGCAAGGTAGACCGAGCGAGATTTTCGCCCGAACCGACCTGTCACTCGCCAGCCGTGACGATGCCGGAGTGATGCTGGATGCGACCTTGGCCCACTACGATGACGACGAACAGATGGCGACCCTGCAACTCGGCGAGCAGCAGTTGCGGGTCACCATGACCCATGTGCCGGACGAGAGTGGCCCCTTGCAGATCAAGGTGGCGGGGCGCGATGTGGTGATTGCTACAGCACCTATCGAGCACTCCAGTCTCTCCAACTGTCTCGTCACCCGTCTGCTGGCGGTGCGCGAGGTGCGCCCCGGCCAGACCCTGTTGCAGTTGGCGCTGGGTGAGCAGATACTGCTGGCTCGGATCACCAGCCGCTCCGCCAGGCGGCTGGCGCTGGCACCGGAGCAGCAGATCTACGCTTATATCAAGGCGGTGAGTCTGGTCAGCGAAGGCTGATTGGGCGCCGTGCTGATAACGTGGCAGGATGGCCACGGGTAACATAACAACAAGAGATGGTTCAGGTGATGAGTCGAGAGGCAATACACTGATGCGCCGCAATCAGGTGATGAAATTCAACGGTCTTGCCCTGCGCAGTGCGGGGGAGGGCCCTTTGCTGTTGCTGCTGCACGGGCTGGGCTCCTCGAGCCTCGACTGGCAGGCGCAGATCGAACGGTTTTCCGAACACTACCGGGTGGTGGCGCTGGACTTGCGCGGCCACGGCCAGAGCATGCAGGAGGGGCCGTTCGATGTGGCGACCCTGGCAGCCGATGTGGTGAACTGGCTCGACGAGCAGCCGGAGCCCGCCTGGGTTGTCGGATTGTCGCTCGGGGCCATGGTAGCGCTGGAGCTGGCGCTGCAACTGCCCCACAAGGTGCAGGGGCTGGTGCTGGTCAACGGTTTTAGCGAGTTTCTGCTGGAGAGCCCCAAAGAGCAGGAGCGTTACGCCCAGCGTCTCAAGTGGCTGCGCTGGTTCGGTATGCGCCCGCTCGCCTGGTGGCTGGGACGCGAGCTCTTCCCGGGCCCGGATCTCGCGCAGGTGCGCCACACCTTCCGGCTGCGTTTCGTGCGCAATAAAAAGAAAACCTACAAGGCACTGCTGGAGGCGTTACCCGGCTGGTCGGTACGCGCCCGGCTCGGCGCCATCTGGCAGCCGGTGGCCATCATCTCCACCAGTCACGACTACCTGCCGCTGGCGAAACGGGTAGAGCAGTTTGCCGCCCTGCCCAACGCCACCATCCACACCCCCAACGGCCACCACGCCTGGCCCGCGGAAGATCCTTCCGGATTTAATCATTTGCTTCACCGGATTTTAGAAACCCATTAAACTTGTCGCCCTTTTACCCCGTGTATGTATTGGTTCGATCGCCTTGCCAAAGGCATAAGGCAAGGCAATCGGACCCATTTCTGATCTATTAACAGGTGTTTCCTCATGTCTGAAGTAATGAAAATGGCCATCGATGATGGCTCGACCAACGTCAAGGTGAGCTGGATTGAGAACAAGGTGCTCAAGACCATCATCTCTCCCAACTCCTTTCGCAAGGACTGGAAGAGCGCCGCATTGCGTAAAGACAAGAAGATCTACAACTACGAGATAGGCAACACCAAGTACACCTACGACGCGACCTCCGACAAGTCTCTGGCCACCACCCATGTGGAGTACCAGTATGACGATCTCAACCTGCTCTCAGTGCATCATGCCCTGTTGCAGACCGGTGTGACGCCGTGCGATGTCGCCATTACCGTGACCCTGCCCATCACCGAGTTTTACAACCCGGACGATTGCCAGCGCAACGAAGAGAAGATCGAGAAGAAACGCCGCAACCTGATGCGGGCCATCTCCCTCAACAAGGGCGAGCTGTTCAATATCGTCAGTGTCGAAGTGATGCCGGAGAGTCTGCCTGCTGCGCTTTCCCGTCTGATTGGTTCAGGCTGCAACGAGTTCACCAAGACTCTGGTGATCGACTGTGGCGGCACCACTCTGGATATGGGGATCATCGTCGGTGAGTTTGATGATGTCTCCGATGTCTACGGTAACAACGAGATCGGTGTCTCCATGGTGACCGACGCTACCCGCAAGGCGCTGGCCGCAGCAGACAGCGACTCCAGCTATCTGGTGGCCAACGAGTTTATCAAGCGTCGTCACGACATGAGCTTTGTACGCGATGTGGTCAACGATGAGAGCCAGATCCCCAAGATCCTCGAGAAGATGCAAAACAAGATCGACGAGCTGGGCACTCAGGTTGCGCATGAAGCGAAGAAGTTTGCCAAGAACCCGAACCGTGTCTATCTGGTCGGTGGCGGCGCATCTCTGATTTATGACGCGATCAAGGCGGCCTATCCCACCCTGGGTGACCGTGTCGAGCTGCTGGACGATGCTCAGTCCGCGCTGGCTCGTGAAATCTGCCTCTACACCACGGAAGAGGATGAAGTCTATCGCGAAGCGCCTGTGATGGCCGAGGTTGACGATGAGTAGTCAACTCAAGCGCATGACCTTCTCCATTTACATGGATCCGGGTGCGCTGGAGTCTGATCGCTATGCAGTCGGGGTATTGCAGAACTGGTATCAACGGGCGCGAAAGATCCAGGAGGGCACCGAGGAGTTTGATTTCTCCAAGAGCCGTTTCCACAAGGATATCTACCTCTCGGGCATGTTCATGTACGTGCTGGCGCCCAACCTCTGCAAAGCGATTGCCAATGCGCTGGGGCCGGAGCAGGTGAGCATGACGACCCTGCGTCATGCCTTTGCCAGCTGTGGTTTCAATCTGGGTGAGGCCGCTGGCGAGGCGCAGCCTGCCGCAGATGTGATGATCGACGAGATTGTGGCCAGACTGGCTCCACAGCTGGGACAGAGTGATACCACTTCACTGGTGGACGAGATTGTCAGCCGGCTTGGCGAGCAGCAACCCAGCGAGATGTGGGATGAACTCAGGCAAGGACTGCCTGCTGCACTGGATCATGACCAGCTGGCCGAAGCCATCGCTGGCAAGCTGCCATCAGCAGGGGCCGAGCAGGATCTGGCTCCCCTTGCCAGCAGTATCCAGCTGCTCTCTCGCCAACTGGAAGAGCAATCCCGGCTGATCCGCGAGCAGCACAGATTGATCCAGCGACTGGCCAGTGCCCCCGCTCGACAGAGTGCTAGCGGCACAGAGGCAGAACCTTTGATAGAGGATCTCTCGAGTCAGGTGGCCAGTATGAAAAAGGTCAAAGCCAAGGGGATCTTCTGATCCCCGATACCGTTGCTAAATCGGAATACAAAAGCCGAACCACAGGGTTCGGCTTTTTTGATCCCGTTTGCGTCAAGGGTGGGAGCAGACCGGGCAGTCGGGGCGCTTGGGCAGCTTCATCTCGCGGAAGGTGCCGCTCAGGCCGTCGATCATCAGCAGGTGGCCGCTGTAGCTTTTGCCCATGCCAGCTAGGATCTTGATGGCTTCGAGTGCTTGCAGGCTGCCCACCAGACCCACAACGGGGGCGAGTACACCGGCTTCGACACAGGTTAGGGCCTGTTCGCCAAACAGGGCGCTGAGGCAGGCGTAGCAGGGTTCATCTTCCTGCCAGGTAAAGCTGCAGAGCTGACCCTCCAGCCGGATGGCGGCGCCACTGACCAGCGGAACCCTGTGTCGGCGTGCCTTTTGGTTGAGCTGGTTGCGAATGGCCAGGTTGTCGGTGCAATCGAGCACCAGCTGGTGCAGGGGCAGCAGGGTATCGAGCAGCGCCTCGTCGGCCACGGCAGCGTGGGTCTCCACGTTGAGCCAAGGATTGAGGGCACGAAGCGACTGCGCTGCTGAGTCCACCTTGTAGTGACCGATGCGCTCATCGTTGTGCAGCACCTGACGCTGCAGATTGGAGAGCTCCACCTTGTCGAAATCGACCAGGGTGAGCTGGCCAACCCCGGCCACCGCCAGATACTGGCTGGCGGCGCAACCAAGGCCACCGGCGCCGATCACCAGCACACGGGCCTGTTTGAGCGCCTCCTGCCCCTCGAAATCGAAGGACTTGAGGATGATCTGGCGGTTGTAGCGCAGTAGTTCGGCGTCGCTCAGGATCTCGCTCACAGCAGCAATCCCCCGAATGGTTCGATGGTGACCGTCTCGCCCACGGCGACGCGGCCCCGTTCCCGTTCAAGAACGATGTAGCAGTTGGCTTGCGACAGGGAGCTGAACACGGCGGAGTCCTGCGAGCCGGTGCTGCGCACCTCGAGGCCGTTCGGTCCCTGACTCATGATGCCGCGCTGGAAGTCGAGTCGGCCCGGGCTCTTTTTGAGTGGTTCGGCCGCAATGGCTTGCAGCTGGAGCGGGCGCTCGAAGTGCTGGCCCGCCAGCTTGGCCAGCGCCGGTTTCACCAGCTGATCGAAGGTGACCATGGCGGAGACGGGGTTGCCCGGCAGGCCGAAGAACCAGGCGCGGGGCAGACGGCCAAAAGCAAACGGCTTGCCCGGCTTGATGGCCAGCTTCCAGAAGCCAATCTCGCCGAGCTCGTCCAGCAGCTGTTTGGTAAAATCCGCTTCCCCTACCGAAACGCCGCCGGTGGTGATGAGTACATCGGCCTCTTCATCGGCGCGGATAAAGGCGGCGCGTAGCTGGGCCGGATCGTCGGGGATGATGCCAAGGTCGAGGCAGTTGCAGCCCATGCGCGCCAGCATGGCCCGCACGCCGTAGCGGTTGGAGTCATAGATATCGCCGTGGGCGAGGGGGGTACCGACCGGTTTGAGCTCATCGCCGGTGCTGAAGATGGCCACTTTCAGCGGTCGGCGTACCGCGACGGTAGCCACGCCGAGGGAGGCCAGCAGTGGCATCTCTCTTGGGGTGAGGCGGGTACCGGCTGGCAACACGCAGGCGCCCTTGCCGATATCGCTGCCGGCGCGGCGGATATTCTGGCCCGGGTCGGGTTGTGCCAGAAAAGTGATCCGATCGCCATCGGCCTGCGTTTCTTCCTGCATCACCACTGCATCCGTACCGGCCGGTACCGGAGCACCTGTCATGATCCGCACGCAGTGGCCGGCGGGCCATTCGCCCTGATAGGGCTGACCGGCAAACGCTTTGCCCGCCATGATGAGCGGGGTGCCGCTGGTGAGATCCACAAGGCGCACGGCGTAACCGTCCATAGCGGAGTTGTCGAAGGGGGGCACGGCGAGGGGAGAGGCGATGTCGCTGGCCAGAACCCGGCCAAGGGCCTCTGGCAGGGGCTGCTGCTCGCTGTCGCAGCAGCAAGCGAGTTGTTCCAGCATCCCTTGCAGGGCATCGCTTAAGGGAAGTAGTCCGCTGGTATCAAATCCCATCGTCATGACCTCTTTCTATGATTGAAGGCGGGATTATCACAAAAATCCCCGGGGATGGGCAGGTTATCTCAAGGGAATCTCGGGGTAATCGGCGCAAAAACGGGGGGTGATGGCCATAAAGTATGAGGTGACGCACAAGTTGACTTGAATCTTGGCGGCAATGGCCGTTTACTATGCCGCCATAACAGATGGCTGTCACATCCCGTGTGGCGATCATTACAGCGATACCGTCGGCCCTGTACGCCGCCATAACATAAGGGGTTGCTCCTTGAGCGACCCTCACAGTCCCTGAGCGTGGGAGAGAAGATAATGACAACCTTAAGTCCGGAAGCCTTGCTGGTCAGGGCTGCCCTCGAAGCCCAGGGACTGGAAACCCCCCTGGTCACCAACGAGCTGAACAGCCAGCAGAAGCGGGAGAAGATCGAAGGCCATATGCGCTCCATCATGGAGACACTGGGGCTGGATCTGACCGATGACAGTCTGGCCGAGACGCCGCACCGCATCGCCAAGATGTACGTCAACGAGATCTTCTCCGGCCTCGATTATTCCACCTTCCCCAAGGTGACAGTGATCGAGAACAAGATGCAGGTGGACGAGATGATCATGGTGCGGGACATCAGCCTCACCAGCACCTGCGAACACCACTTCGTCACCATCGACGGCATGGCTCATGTGGCCTATATCCCTCGCGGCAAGGTGATTGGCCTGTCGAAGATCAACCGTATCGTGCAGTTCTTCGCCCGTCGTCCCCAGGTGCAGGAGCGGCTGACCCAGCAGATCCTGCTGGCGTTGCAGACCCTGCTCGGTACCAAGGATGTTGCCATCAGCATCAAGGCGACCCACTACTGCGTCAAGGCGCGCGGAGTGATGGATTCGACTTCTTACACCACCACCACCTCCCTCGGCGGGGTGTTCAAGACCCAGCCCGATACCCGGGCCGAATTTCTGGGCGGCCTGCGCGGATAAGATGGCGGTTGTTTTGTAACCGCCTTGCTGAATAAACGAGACGCCAGCAGCCATTGCTGGCGTTTTTATGGACGATAGCCAGAGATGGCGAGCCTGTATCGACCACTTTCTCTATTTTCGTAAGCGAATATTTCATGTTCGTGATCGAGCGCTCAAAGTGTGAAAATCGTGAGTGGTAGCTCTTCGGAACCAACCTGTCCCCTCTTAAGATGCTTGCCATTACCAGCAGGGCATCATTTACAGGTTGGAGTAGCCGTGTTTCGTTCAATCAAACATCAGGTCATGTTTTTTGGTGGCTGTATTTTACTGGCTACCGTGTTGAGTGTGGTCGGGTATAGCTATCTGTCTCTTGCGACTATGCAAGGTGGTATTCAGGGCGAAATGCGCGAGACAACTCGTCAGGATGCCGGACGATGGCTGGTGGCTCTGGCTGGTCAACAAGCCGGCGAGATCGCAGGCACCTTTGAACAAGCCCTTAATACAGCAGAGACACTTGCCGCCATGCTGGCTGGCAATGTTCATCAACCCAGGCCATTGGACCGGGCTACCGTGACTGCCTTGCTCAAGGATGTTGCTGAACGGAACAGCGACTTTCTCAGTATCTACAGTGGTTGGGAGCCAAATACCTTTGATGGTCAGGACAGTACGTATTTGACTGACGGGGTACATAGCCAGGCCACTGGCAACTTTGCCCCCTACTGGAGTCGTGGTCCAGCCGGGTTCACAATCAAACCGCTGGGCGACTACTACAGCAAGAGTTTGAGCAAGACCGGTATCCGGGCATCGGAATGGTATCTCTGTCCGATGGAAAGCAAGGCAGCCTGTGCTGTCGACCCTTCCGTTTATACCGTGAATGGCCAACCGACGCTCTTGACCTCTTTTGTTGTGCCCGTTCTGGATCAGGGCCGCTATCTGGGGATGGTCGGGGTCGACTATTCCCTCAACTACCTGCAACAGTTGGCCAAGCAGGTAAGTGGCCAGGTGTTCTCTGGCCAGAGCCGGGTCAGGATCATCAGTCCACACGGCATCATCGCCGCGGATTCGGCGCAACCTGATGTGATCGGGGGGCGGCTTGAAGAGTCTGGCTTGATGGATCTGCTCAACAAGGGAGAGGCCAGTAGTCAGCAAGTTTCGGGTCAGTTGCGCGTGCTGGTGCCAATCCATCTTAAAGGGGTCACTAAAGCCTGGGGGATCATCATTGAGGTGGCTGATACGGCGCTGTTTGCAGATGCTGATCAGGCTGAACAGGCGAGAGCCGCTGATTTCAGCGAGAGTTTGTGGATGCAACTGCTGGTTGGGATCGTGGTGGCATGCCTTGGTCTTGTCGGCTTGGCCTGGGCTGCCGGATCCATCTCGGGCCCGGTACAACAGACCGCCAGCATGGTCAGACGTCTTTCTGCCGCTGGAGGGGACTTGACCCAACGCCTCAATGTGATGCGTAAAGATGAGACTGGCGAGTTGGCTGAGGGGATCAACCGGTTTGTCAGCACTATTCATCATATTGTGAGTGATACGGCACAAAGTGGCCGCGACTTGCAGCTAGCTGCCCACCAATCTGCCGAGCTGGCTCAGCAAGGATTGTCCAATAGCCATCGGCAATTGGAAGAGATTGAACTGGTTGCAGCAGCCATCCACGAAATGGCCTCGACGGCGGACTCCGTCTCCAGCAGTGCACAGATTACCGCTGATGCTGTAGATGAGACCCGCAAAGCGGTGCATAGAGGTCAGCATGTGGTGAGTAATTCCGCTAGTGGTATCCGTGAGCTGAGTGTGCAAGTAGATGTGGTGGCACAGCGGATTGCCGAGTTGCAGCAACAGGGTCAACAGATCGGTTCGATTCTCGATGTGATCCGTACCATTTCGGAACAGACCAATTTGTTGGCTCTGAATGCAGCGATTGAGGCCGCTCGTGCCGGGGAACATGGTCGGGGGTTTGCGGTGGTTGCGGATGAGGTCAGGGGATTGGCGTCCAAAACCCAGGCTTCAACCAAAGAGATCCAGGGCATGATCGAGCGCCTTCGTCAGACCACGGCAGAAGCTGTGAGTACCATGGGAGAGGGAAAAAACTTGAGTGAGCTGGCATTGCAGGATGCAGAGCTTGCCGTGACCGAGCTTGCGACGATAGTTATGTCGGCAGACCGGATCCAGGATATGGCGACTCAGATCGCCAGTGCGGCAGAGGAGCAGTCCAAGGTCACCGATGATATCAGTCGAAATGTCAGCAACATTCATGACGCGGCAACCGCATCGACCCGTTTGGCTAACCAGCAGGATGAACAAAGTCAGCAGATGCATAAGTTAGCCAGCGATGTAATGGACAAGATTGGGCGCTTCCGCTATTAAGTTTTTACCCCCTTATAGTTGATCTTTCATCCAAATGACCCCTATTTTGAACGGGGTCATTTGAGTTGCTTTAATTTTAATCACAAGACTCTTTCCGAACCGCAATAATCCGGCTATTCTACCGCCCCTCTCGGCTCTCGCTGCCGCTCATGGAATTCAGAGATATTCATCAAGGTTGGATGGTGCGCCACTGAACAGGTGGCCAGATAGTTCATGCCAGGAGGGCGTGAACCGGACGAGTGCTACGAATTTAACGACCACCAGGATATCCCATGAATACCAGTTCCATGACCATAGGCAAAAAACTTACCGCCGGCTTTGCCGTGCTCGGTTTGATGGTCGCCTTTATCGGCGGTTTTTCCCTTGTCCAGTTTGGCAACATGAATGATGTTGCTATCCGGTTTACCGACAGCATCTTGCCAGCGGTCAATCGCACCAGCGCGATCGGGGATTCTCTCGGTGAGTTGCGTCGTTATGAGCTGGGTTATTTCGTGGTGGCTGCCGAGCCGCTGAAAAGGGCTGAATATCGGAATATTGCCAGTCAACAGCTTAACTCGATCGCGCAGCAGCTGATTGCCCATGACAAGACGATCTGGCCTGAGGATGTGGCGGAGCGCCGTACCTTCGATACGGTGAAATCTGACTGGGATCGTTACGTCGCCCTGCACCAGCGAGTCAAACAGCTGCAAGACAGCGATCAGCTTGCCGAAGCCCAACGCATCTTCCTTGAGGAGGGGGTTCCCCTTTATACCGCGCTGAGCAAGTCAGTGGCCTCCCTTATCCAGATTAACCATGGTTATGCGTCTGAATCCCGCAGTGACATTGTCGACTCTTATCAATCCGCCAATCTGAGTGTCACCATCGCGCTGGTGATCGGTTTGATCCTTGTGGTGGTGCTCTCCGTGGTACTGACCCGCCAGATCCGCGATCCGCTGATCATGCTGGCCCGTCAGGCCCAGCGTATTGCCAATGGCGATCTGGGTCAGGGCGAACTGCAGCAGTGGATCCGTGACAGCCGCTTCAACCGCGATGAACTGGGTCAGCTGGGCTCCGCCATCAACCGGATGCAGGGCTCCCTCTCCGATCTGGTGAGCGAGATCGCCGGCTCCGTGAGCCAACTCAGCAGCGCAGTGGAGGAGGTGAGCGCCATCTCCAGCCAGTCTGCCAGCGGCATGGCCATCCAGCAGAACGAAGTCTCCCAGGTGGCGACCGCCATGAACGAGATGCAGTCCACCGTCAACGAAGTGGCCCGCAACACCACGGATGCCATGAGCGCCGCCAAGGATGCCTCCCGCACCTCCGCTGCCGGCAGCGAAGTGGTACGCAGCTCGATTACCAGCATCGAAGAGGTGTCGGTCAAGATTGAACAGGCAGGCACAGTGGTGCAGCAGCTGGAGGCCGACAGCGCCAACATCAGCGTGGTGCTGGATGTGATCCGCGATATCGCCGGTCAGACCAACCTGCTGGCCCTTAACGCCGCCATCGAAGCAGCCCGTGCCGGTGAGCAGGGTCGTGGTTTTGCGGTCGTTGCGGATGAAGTGCGTTCATTGGCCCAGCGTACCCAGGACTCCACCGCCGAGATCAGCAAGATGATCGAGCTCTTGCAGAGCCGCGCCGCCGAGGCGGGCAACGCCATGCAGCTGAGTCGTCACCAGATGCAGGAGAGCGTCGGTCTGGCGCGGGATGCCGGTACCAGTATCGAGACCATCAACGGTGCCGTGGTGCGCATCACCGACATGAATACCCTGATCGCCACCGCTACCGAAGAGCAGAACGCGGTGACCGAAGAGCTCAACCGCAGCATCGTCAACATCCACAATGCCGCTGACGAGAATGCCCAGGGCGCTCATCAGATCGCCCAGGCTTGCGTCGAGCTGAGCAAGCTGGCTAACACCCTGCACCATATGACCCAGCGCTTCACCCTCTAAGGGTTGATGCATGGATAACAGAAGGCCCCGCAATTGGCGGGGCCTTGTTGTTTCTGGCGTTGTGGAAGGGCTCAGCTCAGGCCGACTATCTCGCCGTTCTCATCGATATCGATATGGCGATAGGCAGGCAAACTGCCCAGCCCCGGCATGGTCATGATGGGGCCCGCCAGCGCATAGACGAAGCCTGCACCGGCGCAGAGCTTCACCTCGTGGATGGGCACCTCGAAATCGGTCGGCACCCCTTTGAGGGCCGGGTCGTGGCTGATGGAGAGCGGCGTCTTGGCCACGCAGATGGGCAAGTGATCCCACCCTTCGGCGGAGAGCTGGGCCAGCTGCTGGCGCGCTCTGTCGGAGAGCTGCACTCCGCGGCCGCCGTAGCCGCACTCCACCAGGGTCGCCAGCTTGGCGTCGAGGCTCGCCTCGTCGGGGTAGAGCAGTTTCACCTTGCTAGGTTGCTCGCAGGCGGCGACCACGGCGCGGGCCAGCTCGCTGGCACCGGCACCACCCAGGGTGAAGGCGTTGGAGATGGCTGCGCCACAGGCACCGGCTTGCTGCGCTTCATGGGCCAGCAGCGCCAGTTCGGCCTCGCTGTCGGTGGGGAAGCGGTTGATGGCGACCACCACCGGCACCCCGTAGCGGCGGGCGTTCCGGATATGCCAGGCGAGGTTGTCGCAGCCCTGCTTGAGGGTCGGCAGATCTTCCCCCTGCAGGCTGGCTGGTAGCGGTTGGCCCGGGCGGATATCCAGCAGACCGCTGTTGGCCTTGAGGCCGCGCACCGTGGCCACCAGTACCACGCAGGCAGGGGTAATGCCGGATTGGCGGCTCTTGATGTTGAAGAACTTCTCCAGCCCCATGTCGGAGCCAAAACCTGCCTCGGTCACCACATAGTCGGTCAGACCAAGAGCGATGCGATCGGCGATCACCGAGGAGTTGCCGTGGGCGATATTGGCAAAGGGGCCGGCGTGCACCAGCACCGGCGTCTGCTCGGTGGTCTGCATCAGGGTCGGTTGCAGCGCATCTTTCAGCAGCACCGTCATAGCGCCTGCTACTTCCAACTGTTCGGCGGTAATGGGCTTGCCGTGAATATCGCGGGCCAGCTGGATGCGGCCGATGCGCTGGCGCAGGTCTTTCAGATCGCTTGCCAGCGCCAGAATGGCCATCAGCTCGGAGGCGGCGGTGATGACGAAGCGATCGCTGCGCTCCACACCATCGGCTGCGCCCCCCTGTCCAATCGTGAGGTGGCGCAGGGCGCGGTCATTCATGTCGAGGGTGCGTGGCCAGAGGATGTTGTCAGCATCGATATCGAGCCGCGGCAGGCCGGTTTTGGCGGTGAACTCTGCACCCAGTTTCTGTTCGTGGAACAGGCGGGCATCGAGGGCTGCAGCCGCCAGATTGTGGGCTGCAGTCAGGGCGTGAAAATCGCCGGTGAGGTGGAGGTTCATCTCCTCCATCGGCACCACCTGGGCGTGGCCGCCACCAGCGGCCCCTCCCTTGACCCCGAATACCGGCCCGAGGCTCGGCTGGCGGATAGTGGCGATGCTGGGCTGGCCGATATGGTTGAGCCCCATGGAGAGGCCAAGGGTGGTCACCGTTTTCCCTTCACCGAGCGGGGTCGGGGTGATAGCGCTCACCAGTACCAGCTTGCCGCTCTGTGTGGGCTGAGACGTGAGCAGGTCGAGGCTGAGCTTGCCTTTGTAGTGGCCATGGGGGCTGAGCAGGTGCTGGGGGATGGCGAGGCGTTCGGCCAGCGCGTGGATTGAGAGACGGGGGGACTGGCGGGAGATCTCGATATCGCTTAGCATCAGCACCTCGTTGGCATATCGGGGTAAAATATGCGGCGCAGTCTAGTGGAATATAGCGGGTAATCCAATGACGAAAACGATTTTATTTGGTGGTGGTGAGGTTCGTCAGAATCCTGTTCTGCTGGATCTCAACGCACTCTATCATCCCCCCAAGCAGCCGATGACGGCGCTGGGGATTGTCAGCGCGCTGGTGCCGTTGTTCGGTTTCGGCTGGCAGGCAATGACCCAGGACCCCGAAACCCAGCTGCGCCACGAGATCCGCAAACGGGTCAACAAGCACAAGACCGACGAGGCAAACCTCATTTTGATCCTGCAGCTGGCCGCCATGTTTGACTGCCCCGAGATTGAAGTGGCGCTCCCCTATGCCCTGAGTGAGCAGCAGTTGTCGGTTGTCCGCACCCGGCTGCCACGCTGGCAGTTAAGCCTCGAGCAGGAGCGTCTGCTAGCCAAACTCACCCCTGTTGCCGCATCCACCACCGCACCCGACCAGCATTAGGTTTCAAGCCGGACTAGCAGGCCGTACCCTCTGCTCTGGCAATCAGGTCGGCGCATCCCACTGTTGCGGGGCGAGATAGCGCTCCTGCACGAACTCGATAAAGCAGCGCACCTTGGCCGAGACGAAGCGGCGGTGCGGATAGACCGCATAAAGTCCCACCTCTCCCTTGCCCCACTCTGGCAGCAGGCTGACCAGCTGTCCTGACCGCAGGGCCTCCCCCACGATAAAGGTGGGCTGCAATATGATGCCCTGATCATCACAAGCGGCGCGGGTCAGCGCCACCCCGTTGTTGGCCCGCAGCGGCCCCTGTGGCCGGATGCTCTGCTGCTCGCTTCCCCGTTTGAAGTGCCACTCCTGCTGGGTCAGGGTGTAGATCAGACAGTCGTGCTGCTTGAGATCCTCGGGCTTTTCCGGTCTGCCCTTACGTGCCAGATAGGCGGGGCTGGCGCAGAGTTCGACCCGAATGGTGGCAAGTTGGCGCGCCACCAGCGAGGAGTCGCTGAGGTGGCCGATCCGCAGCGCCAGATCGAACCCCTCTTCCACCAGCGCTACCCGCCGGTCGCTGTACTCGATATCGAGCTTGAGATCGGGAAAGCGCTGGCGAAACAGCGGCAGGGCGGGGGAGAGGTGCAGATAGCCAAAATCCATCGGCACCGAGAGCTTGAGGGTGCCGTTCGGCTGCTGGTTGTGGTGGGTCAGCTGGCTGTGAGTCTCTTCCAGCTCAGCCAGCAGGGCGAGGGAGCGCTGATAGTAGAACTGCCCCGCTTCGGTGGGATTGACCTGGCGGGTGGTGCGCGAGAGCAGCCGGGTGGCGAGGGACTCCTCCAGCTGTTGCATTAGTTTGGAGGCCATGGCGACCGAGATGCCGAGCTGGTTGGCGGCCTTGGTAAAGCTCTGGCACTCCACCACCTTGATAAAGGTACGCATGGCGGCGATCTGGTCCATTTTCCATCCTCAGTAAATAATTAATTTAATAAATCACTGATTATTCATCTTCAGAACGAGGTTAGCATTTTAACCACTGATGTGAACCCCAAGATGAAGGAACGAACGGATGAAAATGACCAAGGCTCTGCTGGCCTCCTGCCTGTTTATGGCTACCCCTCTGATGGCGGCGGATTACGATGTGGATGCGGCGCATACCACAGTGCAGTTCAAGGTGGGTCACCTGGGCTTCTCCGAGCTGGTGGGTCGCTTCAACACCTTCAGCGGCACCTTCAGCATGGATGACGCCAACCCGGCGGCCGCCAAGGCGAGCTTCGAAGTGGATGCCGCCAGCGTCGACTCCAATCACGAAGCCCGCGACAAGCACCTGCGCAGCCCTGATTTCCTCGACGTGAAACAATATCCCAAGATGACCTTCGTCAGCTCCGCTTACGAGGGCACCAAGGATAAAGGCGTGCTGAAAGGGACCCTGACTCTGCACGGCGTCTCCAAGGAAGTGGCCTTCGATCTGGTCAAGATCGGTGAGGGCAAGGATCCCTGGGGCGGCTACCGCAGCGGCTTCAACGCCTCCACCACCATCAAGCGCAGTGACTTTGGCGTGAGCTACATGCTGCCCGGCATCCCGGACGAGATGAACATCAACCTGTTTGTCGAAGGCGTGCGCAAGTAATGGGCGCGGAACTTCTGCTGCAAACCCTGGCGGCTCCTCTGGGAGCCGCTTTGCTATCGTGGCGCTGGCAGCGACTGGGGTATCTGTGGGGCGCGCTGGCGCTCTGGTTGGTGGGATCCTGGCTCGGCGGCCTCTATGGCATGCCGGAAAAGGCGTGGCAGTGGTTGCCGCTGACCCTGCTGGTCCCCGCCATTGCGGCTCAGGTGAACGATCTGCGCGGCTCGCTGCTGCTCTTTGCTGTGTTCAGTGCGCTGGTGTGGTGGCAGGGATTGGCTTCGGTATTGGCGAGCGAATCCCGGATCTGGCTGGCGCTGCTGCCCGCCATCGGCTGGTTTGGCTGGAGCACCTTGCGCTGTGATAGCCGCGAGGGGCTCGGGTTTGCCCTCGGCTTTATCTGGCTGGCGCTGGTGATCGGCATCGATGGTAGCCTGCTGATTGCCCAGCTGGCCGGTGCGCTGGCCGCTTTCGCCGGCTTTCGTGCCCTGCTCGCCACCTTTATTGGCATCAATGTAGCCCCAGCCGGTCTGGCGCTGGCCCTCGCCTTTGTCCAGATGCTCGCCTGGCAATATGTGGAGGTGCCGCTGGTGGTGTTGCTGCCGGTCTGGTTGCTGCCGCTGCTGGAGTGGGCGTTGCGTGACAAACCCTGGCCAGTGCGTTGGGGGGGGCTGATCTTGCTCGCCGCGGCAGGAACCGGGCTTAGCCTGTGGTGGGTGTGGCCTGCTGCATCTTTGTACTGATTTTTGCATGTAAAACAGGCAATTACAGTCATTTTTGCATACCCGCTCATACTCTTGACAGATAATGATTGAGCCACCTATGTGTTTCAGATAAAAAGGTTTTTCATTTTATTTGGACACACACAGAACCCGGCCGCGCCGGGTTCTGTTTGCCTGCTTTGCGGCACATAAGGAGGCCACAGTTGCGCAGTCAAGGATCTGAGCATCTGTTTTTTCGCCATTTCACCGGACAGGGACGTATAGATGGTCTCTGCATTTTGCTGGTCACTCACCTGCTTCCCGATCGCCCCCGTTTTATCGAAGCGCTTTCCCGGATTGGGCGGATAGGCGCCATTTTACCCAAACCGAAATCGGTACACGGCCCGACCCTGGAGTGGGTATCCCAGCACTATCCGGTGCTGCACCTCAACCGGCGCTGGACCAATGATCCCGACAGCCTTATCCAGCAGATTGCACCGCTGGTGGCCCCCCACGAGCGGTTGCTGATCCTCGATATTGGCGGTTACTTTGCCAAAACCCAGGTGATCTTGAGTGAATACTTTGGCCCCCGTTTCCTCGGGGTGGTGGAGATGACCGAGAACGGCCACCAGCGCTATGAGCAGGAGGTGCTGGCGACCCCCGTGGTGTCGGTGGCACGCAGTCCCCTCAAGCAGGCCGAGGATATCCAGATTGGTTTGAGCGTGGTCTACTCCGCGGAGTCGTTGGCCCGCAACCTCAACCGTACCTTCAACGTCTGCGAAGCCGTGCTGTTTGGCTATGGCAAGGTGGGGCGCAGCATCGCCCGCGACCTGCGTTGTCGCAACCTCCATCTCGGGCTGGTGGAGACCGATGTGCTGCGACAGGTCGAAGCGCTCTCTCACGGTTTTCGCTTGATCACCAAGGCTGAAGCCTTGAGCCGCGCCGAGCTGGTGATCTGCTCTACCGGCAACGGCTCGCTGGATTTGGCGGATCTGCAGGCACTGCGCCCCGGCACCATGGTCGCTTCGGTCACCTCGGCCGACGACGAGTTTGCCTTCTCGCTGGCCCAGTTGCCGTGGCCAAGCGAAGAGGTGTGCCCCCATGTGCTGGCCCTCAACCGGCCGGATGGTACCCAGGTCTACCTGCTCAACCGGGGTGAGGCGGTCAACTTCGTCCATGGCGCCGTGATTGGTGAATATGTCTATCTGGTGCTGGCGGAGATCATGGAAGGGATCCGGATGCTGGCGGCAGGCCCTCTTGCTCCCGGCCTGTTCGAGCTGCCAGAATCGGCGATGCGTACCATTGCCCGCCATTGGCTGGCCGATTTTCATGGGGTTGATCAGCACTGATTTGACCAAACCGGGATCGGCCATTGGGCGGCGGTACGCCACTTCCCGCTATTGTCGCTTTTTTATGGAGTCACTCATGACCGAGTCTGAAACCCTGATCAGCAAACCCCGCATCGAAATCCGCTACTGCACCCTCTGTCGCTGGATGCTGCGCGCCGCCTGGCTGGCGCAGGAGCTGCTATCCACCTTCGACAGCGATCTGGGGGAGGTGGCGCTGGTGCCGGCCAGCAAGGGGGAGTTCCGCATTCTGGTGAGCGGGGTGCAGGTGTGGGATCGGGTGGTCGATGACGGCTTCCCCGAGGCCAAGGAGATCAAGCAGAGGGTGCGTGACGTCATCGCCCCTGAGCGGGATCTCGGCCACTCGGATCGCAAGGCGGCCGAGTAACGCCAGATGGGCCGAGCGCCTCGAAAAGGTGCTGAGCATGAGAGCGAAAGGAGAGGGAGGCGATGGCCTCTCTCTCCTTTTTTGCCTTTGGCTGTTTGCCTGGCGCCTGCAGGGTTATAAGCGCGGCTCGGCTAGATGACTGCCGATATAGCGGGCCCGCTTGTGGGACTTGATGCGGCTCACATCGACCCACACCAGCCCGTCGATGCAGTGGTTGAAGTCGGGGTCGATGCCAAAATCCATAAACTGCACCCCGCCCGGCTCGCACAGCTCGGAATACTGCTTGTAGAGGGTAGGGATGGCGCAGCCCAGATTGTCGAGACGGGCCTTGAGTGCTTTGAGATCGGCGCCGTAATCCAACCCCTCGAACAGAGGTTGCGTCTCGGGGTAGGGACGGCGGGAGGGGGCCAGCGCCAGCTCGGGGGCAAAGTGCTGGCGGTAGAAGCTCACCAGCAGATCCTTGGCCGCCGGCGGCAGGCTGCCGGAGAGCGACACCGGGCCAAACAGGTAGCGGTAGCGGGGATAGCGGGCCAGATAGGCACCGATGCCGAACCAGAGATAATCGAGCCCCCGCTTGCCCCAGTAGGCGGGCTGGATAAAGCTGCGGCCAAGCTCGATGGCCTGCTCCAGCCGGGGCAGCAGCTTATCCTCAAAGCCGAACAGGGTGTGGCTGTAGAGGCCATCCTTCCCCTTGCTGGCCAGCAGCTCGGCCACCGGGGCGAACCGGTAGGCACCGATAATATCGAGCCGGGCCGGATCCCAGAGGATCAGGTGGTGATAGTCGTTGTCAAAGCCATCGAGATCCCGCCGCTTGCCGGAGCCTTCCCCCACCGCGCGAAAGGCGATCTCCCGCAGTCGCCCCAGCTCGCGCAGGATCACCGAGTGGCTCAGTTCGTGGCGGCGGTAGAGGTAGATCCCCTGACCATCCGGGGTGGTGCCGAGCTGTTCGCAGCTTTCGATGGCCTGTTTGAGCTGGCGGCGATCCTCCGGCAGGGCGATGGGAGCCTCGGTCTGCAGGCGCCCTGCCTTGCCACGGCCAATCCGGTAGAGGTGGTTGCGCACCAGCCGCGCCGCCGTCTTGGCGGGCAGCTCCTGAAAACTGCCGAGCGGAATGCGCGCCCCTATGGTCACCGGCAGGGTTTGCCCCTGCTGGCGAAACAGCTGACGCACCAGCAACAGGGCGGAGGCGGGCTTGTTGAGCCAGGAGGCGAGATAGAACCAGAGGCTGTTGCGCCCCCCCAGATGGATGGGCACCAGCGGGGTGCGGGTGCGCTGGGCCAGTTTGATAAAGCCTGCCTGCCAGGGGCCATCTTTTACCCCCTTGAGGCCAAGCCGCGAGACTTCACCTGCGGGGAAGATCACCAGCGCACCTTCATGGGCGAGGTGTTCGTTCATGGCGAGGATGGCCTGTCGATCGGTCTTGCCCTCCATGTTGTCCACCGGCAATAGCAAAGGGCGCAGCGGCGCGAGTTGTGCCAGCAGCTGGTTGGCGACGATCTTCACATCGGGGCGGATGCGACCGAGCAGTTGCAGCAGCGCCAGTCCATCCAGCGAGCCGATGGGGTGGTTGGCAACAAGAATGACCCGGCCGCTGGCGGGAATATGCTCCAGCTGCGCCTCGCTGACCCGATAGTCGAAATCGAGCTGGGTCAGCGCCTGCTCGACAAAGTCGAGGCCGCGCAGGTGCGGGTAGCGGGCGGCAAAGTCGGCAAAGACACGTTCGTTGAGCAGCCAGCCCAACAGCCGCTTTAACAGCGGGGTGAGCAGGGGGTAGCCAAGCAGGCGGGGGAAGTGCTGGGTCAGCAGGGTATCGATAGTGAACATCTGGGGGGCTCCGACGATCCGTTGCTCCCAGCATGATGTGACACTGTTCCCGCGACATGTCAGCGGGATGACAGTTTGATGGCAGCGGCAGCCAGTTGCTCCTGAGTGACCCTCCCCGGTTTCCCTTTCCTGATGGGTGATGGCCAGATAGCAAGGGGGGGGCCGGTTGACCGGCTCCCCCCTTGGTTGTCGCGGTAAAGATAGCGACCCGATTAACCGCGCCAGGCTGTGGTGAGGCGCACCAGCTCCACCAGAGTGGCGACCGATTTCTCCATCGATTGCAGCGGGATGAACTCGTGCTTGCCGTGGAAGTTGTGGCCACCGGTGAAGAGGTTGGGGCAGGGCAGACCCATAAAGGAGAGGCGGGCGCCATCGGTACCGCCGCGAATGGGCTTGATTTTCGGCACCACGTCGGCGGCCTCCATGGCGGCCTTGGCCAGCTCGACGATATGCATGTGCGGCTCGATCTGGCTGCGCATGTTGCGATAGCTGTCGGTCAGGGTCAGCTCGATGCGGGCCTTGGGATACTCGGCCTGCAGGGCGGCCACCCGGCTTTGCATCTCGGCCTTGCGTGCGGCGAAGTGCTCGTCGTCGAAGTCACGGATGATGTAGTGCAGGGTGCTCTCCTCCACGGTGCCGCTCATCTGGGCCAGATGGAAGAAGCCCTCATACCCGTCGGTGCACTCCGGGGTCTGCTCGGCAGGCATGGCGGCGTGGAAGCGGGCGGCCAGGGTCTGGCTGTTGATCATGCTGCCCTTGGCGGTGCCGGGGTGGACGTTATTGCCGATAAAACGCACCGTGGCGCTGGCGGCGTTGAAGTTTTCATACTCCAGCTCGCCCAGTTCGCCGCCATCCACGGTATAGGCCCATTTGGCCGGGAATCTCTCCAGCGGGAACAGGTTGGCGCCACGGCCGATCTCTTCATCCGGGGTAAAGCCGACCCAGATATCGCCACGTGGGATCTCGGGGTGGGCCTGCAGGTGGTCGATGGTGGTGAGGATCTCGGCGATACCCGCCTTGTCGTCGGCGCCAAGCAAGGTGGTGCCGTCGGTGGTGATGAGGTCCTGACCCAGATAGTTTTTCAGGAAGCGGTAGTCACGGATGGCGAGCACCTCGTCACCCTTGCCAAGGCAGATGTCGCCGCCCTGATAGTTTTCGATGATTTGCGGTACTACGTGCTCCGCCTCGTAGTCGGCGGTATCCATGTGGGCAATCAGGCCGATGGCGGGGGCGTCCGGCTGGTTGCCCGGCAGGCAGCCGGTGAGGTAGCCGTGCTCATCCAGAGTGACCCGGGTCAGCCCCAGCGCCTTCATCTCTTCTTGCAGGGCGTGGGCAAAGATCAGTTGGCCTTCGCTGCTGGGGCAGGCTGGATTGGTCTCATCGGAGCGGGTATGAAAAGTTACGTAACGCAGAAAACGCTCAAGCAGGGTATCCATTAGTCAGCCTCTAACCGATTGTGAGCGGTCATTGTGGCCAATCCGTGCGGGGCACTCATTGCGTCAGCGCAGGTTTTTCCCATTTTTTGACGCAAGGGGAGAGCGGCGAATGTGCGGCACGCGGGGCAACTTCGGCGAGGGGAGGCGCATAAATTTTGCATTTATTGCGATATTTAGGCGCTGGCGGCCAAATTCCCCTCAGCGACCGCACAGCAAGGCGTCAGCCCAATCATGGCGTTTTCACACACTTTTCAAGGGGAAACCGGGCTGTCGCATAACCTGCGCCATCCCAGAGCCCGCCTGCCCGCCAGCAAGATTTGATCGACTTATTAAAAGGGGATTTTGAACACTATTTTTTATTGTCACTGCCCGCGGTAAGTGTGTACACTCCGCGCCGATCCAAGGGCAACCCTGAAGCAGGCAGAGCCGCCAGAAACCCGACCGATCATACGCCTATAGGGCGAGGCACGCAGAAACGACAGACACTGCTGGGGAATGGTTTCTTTAATACCGGTTAGGCTCCGGTATCAGGGAGAACAACAGACTCTCATCCTTCATTTGACCGAGTGGGCCACCGGCTCATCATCTTCCCTTGTCATGGGCGGTCACTGACGGTGAGGTGGGCTGTGGTTGTTGTCGTCTATCAACACGCATGCGTGCTGGCGCCTTCGCTTCTCTTCCTTGGAACCCTCTCCTTCTGTCGGGATCGCTGCCGAATGATGAACTGACGGCGTGGCTGATGTCGTCTGTCATCAAAGTACCGCGGCGCCACGGCATAGTGGCACCGCATACCGTTGAGCTTGATGTAAAGCCACCAGCCCCACATCAAGACTCGTTACTTCCCCAAGATCCACCAGGCAGCCTCTGGCTTGCCGCGATGTGCAAAGGGTTGGTTTGGGTGGCTGCGTCTCGTGATGGCAGCGCTCGCCGTACTCTGCACTAGATGGTCTGGATGTGATTGAGGGTAACGAAGGCGACTTTGGGTCGCTCATTTGCGAGGCATAGCCCATGACTAACTGGTCCAGCAAGGACTCCTTGAAGGTCTACAACGTTCCCTACTGGGGTGCGGGTTTTTTCAATATCAATGACGCCGGTCATGTGACCGTCGCCCCCGACAAATCACGCCCTGACGCGCATATCGTGCTCTCTGACGCCATCGAACAGTTGCGTCAGTCCGGACTGACCACCCCCGTGTTGCTGCGCTTCCCCGACATCCTCAAGAGTCGGGTCGATGCGCTGTTCAACGCCTTTGGTCAGGCCATCGAGAAGTCAGGCTATGAAGGGGACTACCTCTGCGTTTACCCGATCAAGGTAAACCAGCAGCGTCGTGTCATCGAGACCATCAGCCAGTCCTACAGCGACAAGCCCCGGCTTGGCCTGGAAGCTGGTTCCAAACCGGAACTGCTGGCCGTGCTGTCCCATCACCATGAGCAAGGCTCGGTGATCGTCTGCAACGGTTACAAAGACCGCGAATATATCCGCCACGCCCTCTTGGGCAATCTGATGGGCCACAAGGTCTACATCGTGGTGGAGAAGCCCTCCGAACTGGAAATGGTGCTGGACGAGTCAGCTCGTCTCAATATCAAGCCCAACATTGGGGTGCGTGCCAAGCTCGCTTCCACCGGCTCCGGCATGTGGGAATCGAGCGGCGGCTCCATGTCCAAATTTGGTCTCTCCGCCTCCCAGATCCTGGCGCTGATCGAACGTCTGCGCGGGCTGGGCAAGCTGGATTGCCTGCAGTTGCTGCACTTCCATCTGGGCTCCCAGATCGCCAATATCCGCGACATTCAGGGCGGCATCCGCGAGTGCGGCCGTTTCTATGCTGAACTGCGTCGCCTCGGTGCCAACATCGAAGTCGTTGACGTCGGTGGCGGCCTGGGCGTGGATTACGAGGGAACCCGTTCCCAGAGCCACTGCTCCGCCAACTACAGCCTCTCCGAGTACGCCAACAACGTGGTATGGGGCATCGGCGATGTCTGCCGCGAGTTCGATCTGCCGCACCCGACCATCATCAGCGAGTCTGGCCGTGCCCTGACCGCTCACCACGCCGTGCTGGTTACAAATATCATTGGTGCCGAAGGGGTGGAGATGAACGACATCAGCGCGCCGGACGAAGATGCACCTACCATTCTGCAGAACATGTGGAAAGGCTGGCTGGATCTGCGCAGCGAAGATCCCTCCCTGCTGGAGATCTTCCATGACTCGGTGGCAGATTTGGGTGACGTGAATACCCAGTACACCATGGGCCTCTTGAACCTTGAACAGCGTGCCTGGGCCGAGATGCTGCACCAGAACACCTGTCTGGCGCTCAAAGAGATGCTCAACCCGGTCAACCGCAACCACCGTGCGCTGGCTGACGAACTGAGTGAAAAGCTGGCGGACAAGTGCTTTGCCAACTTCTCCCTGTTCCAGTCTCTGCCGGATGCCTGGGGTATCGGTCAGGTATTCCCGGTGATGCCGCTGGCTGGTCTCGATCGTCCGCTTAGCCGTCGCGGTATCCTGATGGATATCACCTGTGACTCCGACGGTCAGGTCGAGCACTATGTCGACGGTCTGGGGGTCGAGAGCACCCTGCCAATGCCGGTCTACGGCGAGAACGAAGAGTGCCACGTCGGCTTCTTCCTGGTCGGTGCCTATCAGGAGATCCTCGGCGATCTGCACAACCTGTTCGGTGACACCCACTGCGCGGAAGTGTGGCTGGACGAAGAGGGCAAGATGGACATTCGCAACGTGGTGCGTGGCGACACCGTCGACCAGCTGCTGCGTTACGTCAACATCGACCCGTCCGTGATCCGCGAGAACTACCAGCGGATCGCCGCTCACCCGGCGCTGGACGATGCCACTCGCAAAGCCCTGCTCGACGAGCTGGAGCTGGGCCTGCAAGGCTACGCCTATCTGGAAGACGAATAAGCCTCTTGCTTGTTTACCCCGTCGGTGGAAATAACATGACGGGAATGAAAAAACGGCGCCTGCGGGCGCCGTTTTTGTTACCGGGGGCCATCCGGCGATATGACAGGGCACTCGGCCCGTCTTCATTCGGATAATCTATGGTGGCTCGGGGCATCCGCAGGCCACAGATCTGGCTGATATCTGTCCCTTTCAGCCGCTTCCCTTGATCTGCATCAAGCGTGAACCTCGGTGGTTATTTTACGGTCAGGAGTGATGTTGATGGGATGCAACAAAAGGATGTGCATATGGAACTGAAAAGGGACCCGAGATGCTATACCGACGTCTGTATCGACGGTAAGTGGTATCACTACGACCACTGCAGCACCAACGTCTACATGCTGATGGGGGGCGCTGCGCCGAGCCTTCAGCTAGCCTATGAGCCGAGCAGCGAAGAGGAGCTGATCGAGATGCTCCAGCAGCTGGGACGCTTCTGACTTACCGAATTGATGTCTTGCCATATGGCCATCGGGCGCGTTGCCACGATGGCCACCACTCTTTACCGCTGCACCTAATCTCGGCGGGTTTTATTGCCAAATAACCCCTTGCCAATCTCCAGCATGGCGACGGCCGCGGCGTAGCTGCTATCGGACTTGCCTATCTCATCCGCCACATAGAGAAAATTGGATTGGTACTTCTCGACGGCCTCTCGCGGGCTGGTTGCGTCAATAAAGTCCTCCTCCACCTCGAATCCTTGGGTCAGCAGTGCCGCCTTTTCACTCAGAAAAGTCGGAGATGCCATGTCGATAAAGGTGTATTGCTGCCGATTGGACGCCGGAATGGTAAAAAACTGGTATCTGGCCATGGGTAAATCCTCGCTTGAAGCGGGTGATAGATGACGTGACGCTGGTTTTAATCTGTGGCTCGCAGGTGGCTTGGTTTCCCTCGACATCATCGAGAGTGCGTGTCGGGAACGCCGCACTTTGTTTTCGTTCGAGACTACTTTGTTGGCATCTGCCCGGCAAGTGGGTCGCAGAGATTTTCTGGATGATCCGAGCAACCGAGATGTTGTGGGCAGGGGCGAGACCGGGATAATGCCGGGCTCACGTTGAGCCCGGCTTGTCAGCGCTCTGTTACAGCACGAAGCTCTGTACCATGGTGCGCAGCTGTTCGGTGAGCTGGTGGATCTGGCGGGCGGCATCGCGGGCGGCGTTGGCCACTTGCAGCGCCTCGTCACTGCCATCGGAGATGTGCACCACGTTGCGTTCGATCTCGTTGACCACTGCGCCCTGCTGCTCGATGGCGCTGGCGATGATGGCGTTGGTATCGACCATTCGATCCACCTTCTCGGTGATGGCGCCAAAAGCCTGCTTTGCCTCCTGCGCCAGCCCGACCCCCTCCTGCGCTTCATGGCTGGCCGCCGACATGGCGGTGACCGAGGCGCGGGCACCGGATTGCAGCTGTTCAATCATCTGCTGGATCTCGACGGTGGCCCCCTGGGTGCGGTTGGCAAGAGACCGCACCTCGTCGGCCACCACCGCAAAGCCGCGACCCTGCTCACCGGCCCGGGCCGCTTCGATGGCAGCGTTGAGGGCCAGCAGGTTGGTCTGTTCAGCGATGCCACGGATCACGCTGATGACGCCGCCAATCTGACTGCACTGCTGCTCCAGTTGGCCGATGGTGTCGGCGGTGCGCAGCACCTCGCGGTTGATATGGTCGATCGCCTTGATGGTGCGCTCCACCACATCCTCGCCCTGACCGACCACGTTCTGCGCCTCCTGGGTCATGCGGGCGGCTTGCAGGGCGTTGCCCGCCATGTCTTGTGAGGTGGCGGCCAGCTCCTTGATGGCGGTGGCGACCTGATGGGTCTCCCCTTGCTGATCGGCAATGACCTCCTGCGAGCGGCAGGTGCGCGCTTCGATCTCGGTGGCGCTCTCCACTACTGTGACGCCATTTTCCCGCACTCGCAGCATCAGGGTACGCAGGGTCTCCAGGGTCACGTTGTAATCCCGGCTGATGGCGGCCAGCTCGTCCTGACCGACGATCTCGATATGCTGGCTGAGATCCTGGGCGTTGACCCGGGCGGCAATATCACGCACCCGCCCTACGGTGTCGCGCAGGGAGAGATAGGCACCGATCATCAGGTAGAGGTAGAGCAGCAAGCTGACGGTCAGCGGCGCGGTGACCCACCAGAAGTGGCGTTGGTTGGCGGCCAGCCGCTGATGCAGGTCGGCCTCCAGCCGCTGGCGTACCTGGCCTGCCAGCGCGGTGATGGCCTCGTCCATTTTATCCCCCAGCGCTTGCACCTCCTTGGTGGAGAGTTGCACCAGCTGATCTTTCATCATCTTGTTTTCCATGGTCTCGACCCCCTGACGCACCAGCTGTATCAGAGCATCGGTCTGCTGACCTAGCTCGGCGCGGTAGGCGGGTTCGATCTGGTAGAGCAGGGTCAGATCGGCCTCCAACTCCTGCAGAGTGGCGCTGATCAGGTCAAGACGAAAACGCAGGCCGCTATAGCCCTCGGCCTGAAACAGGCCGAAATCGGCGATGGTGGCGGCGCGATCCCGCACCTGAGCCAGCAGGTCGCGCAGTTGCGGCAACCGCTCACTGGCGAGGATCACCATGTAGTAGGTACCGAGCGCCGGATCCTGGATCAGGCTGCTACTGGCGGTAATGTGCTTGTAGAGGTGGCGCACCTCGGTCAGCAGCTTGTCGTGGCGCAAGTTGCTCCGCTCCACTTCCAGCTTGCCCGCTTCACTCTGCAGGGCGGCCCAGCCCTGCTGGATCACCTCAAAGGAGGGGTTGTTCTGGCGGGTGTCGGCAAAGGCTTGCAGGCTCTGATCAACTGCTTGTGCGGCTGCCTTGACCTGATCATCACCGACCGGATCCACCTCATAGGCGTGACGGGTCACCAGATTGCGATGGGTGAGCAGGGCTTGCTCGATAGCGGGCACGGGGGCGAGATTGACCACTCCCGCCAGCTCGCGGTTGGCCTGCGCGTTGTCATCCTGCAGCCGCTCCAGCAGATTGGTCATGCTGTACGCCAGTGGCAGCAGCATCAGGCAGGACCAGAGCAGGAATTTGTATTTGAAGGAGAGCTGATTGCCCAGCCGGATGGCGGGGTTGAAAATCCATTTCATGTTAAGCCTCGATACCTGAGTGCGGGCGTGATTCGTGTTGCCTGAATAGTACTCCGAGCGGCCTCCCTTGGGTGATGGCCGGTTGCAAGTTGTGATCCCCTTGGCTTTTTACTTCCGGGCGGGGGCGCGGTCAGCCGAGCCAATAGAAAACGGGCCACCCGAAGGTGACCCGTGGTCGATAAGGGGAAACCGATCAGTTGAACGCCAGGAAGGGCGAGACGCAGAGCAGTAGGCCGGTGACGATGATGATGTAGAGGGAGGTGCCCTTGTACTTGTGCAGCGTCGGTACCTGATAGACCAGATAAGCCGGGATGAGGCAACCCACCATGCCGAAGATGGGGCTGCAGATGGAGGTGAAGCTCAGCACCGGGGCGTTGAGCACGATGGCACCCCAGGAGAGCATGACGGTGAACACCATGATCCCTTTGCCCACCAATCCTTTGTTGATGCGGTTTTCCGGCAGCACCCGGCGCAGCAGGTTCATTGCCAGCCCCTGACAGGCTTCACGGAAACCGAGGTAAACGCCGAAGTAGGCGGTCATTACCGCAAAGATGTTGAGGGTGAGGCTCAGGAGCTTGAGGGTCTGGCCGGGCATCCCCTGGGCTACCATGGCCAGTGCGGAGATGTTCTCTTCAGAGGCTTTGACCGCCTGATCGTGACCCATGGCCAGAGTGAAGGAGACCGCGTAGAAGAACACCACCACGAACAGGATGCCGAAGGCGATATTCATGGCGCGCATCGCCTTGAAGCGGGCCACTTCCAGCGACTTTTCCCGCGAGCGGTAGGAGATCACCATGGGGCTCAGGCTCTGGATAAAGAGGATGGAGGTGAGGGTAAAGGGCAGCATGATGATGGCATCCTTCATCCAGTCACCGGCGGCGGGCATGGCGGTGATGTTGGCCGCATCCCACTTGTCCACCATCATCAGGCCGAGCACCGCCACCACGCTGATCTTGGTCAGCACCATAAAGGTGGAGATCTTGAACAGCAGGTTCTCGCCGCGCGAGGCCAGTGCCACCAGACCGCAGATCAGCACCAGACCGTAGAGCGGGTTTTCGGAGAGCAGGCCGTCGGTGACGCCGAAGCTCTGCAGGAAGGAGGCGCTGTCATTGGTGATGGCGGTGGAGTAGACGAAGACCCAGATCACCAGCATCACGAAGTAGAGCGCGCCGAGCAGCACACCCCAGTTCTTGCCGAGGTAGCCGGTGATGACGCTGGGGTAATCCTTGCACTCCGGCGAAGTGGCCAGGGTGTTGATAAAGAGGCGTTGGAACATGTACATGGCGGGGTAGCCGATCACCGCCGAGAGTAGAAAGACCCACAAGCCCATCAGACCCACCTGTACCGGCAGGAAGACGATCCCCGCGCCGATGGCCATGCCGATGCTCATGATGATCCAGCCCCAGTCGGTGCTGTCGAAGCGAACCGCTTCTTTCCATTCCAGCGTGCCTATCACGGGGCTGGCGAGTGTAGTGCTATGCGCGTCCATTAAAACCTTCTTTTTTGTAGGGATGTGGGAAAGCGGCGCAAATATAGTTGAATGAAACTGTCATAAACAATGCCCATAAGAGTACTTTTGTTCAAATCAGGATGATGATCACGGTTTATATTGAGGCCGAAAGGTGCCTTTAAACGCCATTTTTGTATCTTTTTGTTGAATGGATAAAATAAAAAGCAAATAATGTTGAACGGAATGAGATTCATGATTGCAAAAAAAATTGCACAAACAGGAGTGGCTATATGAAACGCATCATCACAGCAGCAGCGGCACCTGACGCTATCGGTCCCTACAGCCACGGCACTGCCTATGGCGAACTCATCTTTACCTCCGGTCAGTTGCCGGTCTGCAAGCAGCAGGGTGGTGTGGTGGAAGGGGGCATTGCCGCCCAGACCCGCCAGTCACTGGAAAACCTGAAATCCGTGCTGGAAGCCGCTGGCGGCTCGCTGGATACCGTGCTCAAAACCACCTGCTACCTCGCCGAGATCAGCGATTTTGCCGCGTTCAACGAGGTCTATAAAGCCTATTTCCAGAAAGATTGTCCGGCGCGCAGCTGCTTCGCAGTGAAGGATCTGCCGATGGGCGTCAAGGTTGAAGTGGAAGCGATCGCCCATATCGCTCGTTAATGCTGATAAAAAGGTTCAAGTGATGAAACAAGCGTGGCAGCAGTATCTGCAGATTATTCAACAGGTTGTCAAACCAGCGCTGGGTTGTACCGAGCCAATCGCCGCCGCCTATGCCGCAGCGGTCGCCACCCGGCAACTGGGCTGTGAGCCCGGTCGCCTCGAGGTTGCAGTGTCGGACAATCTCTATAAAAACTCGATGGGTGTCTATGTGCCGGGCACCGGCAAGATCGGTCTGGCCATTGCGGCCGCGGCCGGTGCCATCGGCGGTAACGCCGACGCCGGGCTGGAGGTGCTGGCCGCGATCCAGCCAGAACAGGTGGATCGTGCCCAGCAGCTGATTGATGCTGGCAAGGTGCAGGTGAGCCGCACCGCCGCCCCCGAGTTTATCTTCTGCCGCGTGACCGTTTATGGCAATGATGACAAGGGTGAAGAGCACAGCGCCGAAGTGACCCTCTGCGGCGGTCATACCCGCATCGTCGAGCAGCGCCGCGATAGCGAGGTGACCTTCACCGCCGATCAGAGTCAGGGCGGTGCCACCGGTTCCATTTGCGATGGGGTGGATATCAGCATCGCCGCCATCTACGAGTTCGCCACCCAGGTGGAGTTCGAGCAGATCAGGTTCATCCTCAAAGCTTCCGAGCTCAACGGCAAGCTCTCCGCCGAGGGGATGAACAACCCCTATGGCCTGGAGATTGGCCGCACCATGCAGCAGAACATCGATGCCGGTCTTATCGGCGAGGATGTGATGAACCGCATCGTGATGATGACGGCGGCTGCCTCCGATGCCCGCATGGGGGGCGCGACCCTGCCAGCCATGAGCAACTTTGGCAGCGGCAACCAGGGCATTGCCGCCACCATTCCGGTGATGGTGATTGCCGAGCGTTTTGCGGCCAGCGAAGAGCAGCTGGCTCGCGCCCTCATCATGAGCCATCTGGGCGCCATCTATATCAAGTCCCACTATCCGCCGCTGTCGGCCTTCTGTGGCAATACCGTGACCAGCGCGGCCGCCTCCATGGCCATGGTTTATTTGGCGGGCGGCAGCTTCGAGCAATCCTGCTTCGCCATCCAGAACGTACTGAGCGACAGTGCCGGTATGGTATGTGACGGGGCGAAAGCCTCCTGCGCCATGAAGGTGAGTACCTCCTCCGGCGCGGCGGTGCGCGGCTTCCTGATGGCCCTCAACAGCCACTCGGTGTCGGGGCAGGGGATCGTCGCAGGTGACGTGGATCAGACCATCCGCAACGTCGGCCAGATGGTGAAGGAGGGCATGTCTGCCACAGACAGCACCATTATTGATATCATGTCCGCCTGATGTCCCTGTCGGTTGCTGCCCGGTGTCCATTGTCCGGCAGCAACCCTTGCAAGAAGGTCCCATTGTGAAGCTGCAAGAGTTGAGTCCGAGCGATTTTGAGATCCTCAAGTCGATGGAGAACATTGTGGACGGCATCGCCGCCATGTATGGTCAGCACACCGAAGTGCTGCTCCACAGTCTGGATGCGCGCAATCCCTCGATCGTCAAGATTGCCAACGGCCATATCACCGGCCGCAGTGTCGGCGCCCCCATCACCAACCTGGCGATGATGAAGCTCAAGAGCGGGCAGGATATCTCCAGCCCCTACATGACCAAGTGTGCCACCGGCAAGACCCTGCGCTCCATCACCACCGTGATCCGCAACGGGGAGCACAGGGCCATCGGGTTGCTCTGCATCAACAGCGACATGGATGCCCCGCTGCAATCCGTGCTACGGACCATGATGCCGGAGTGCATGCATCCCCACGAGAGCCATGCCACCCCGGAGGTGTTCGCCCGCAACATCGACGAAGCGCTCAACAGCACCATCGACACCGTCAGTGCCGAGGTGCGTGGCAACGAGGCGGTGCCTCCGTCCCAGAAGACTCGGGTTATCGTCAACCAGCTGCACGACATGGGGATCTTCGAGTTAAAAGACAGTGCCCAGATTGCGGCGCGCCAGCTCGGGATCTCGGTCCACTCCATCTACCGCTATCTGCGGGAGATCAAGAAGGGCTGAGCCGACACACTCTGGCCAAATTGGCAGCAAACGGGTCAACCCTGACCCGTTTTTTACGCCCGTTTTAGCCTCTCTGTTTGGGCCATCCTTCGGGCTCATCTGCTATCATCTTCCCCCTTTATTTTTCTATCTCTTTGAACGTGCTGGAGAAATCATGTCTCGACTCATCTATCTGCTGCGCCATGGCCAGACTCGCTTCAATGCCGAGCAGCGTCTGCAGGGGCGTTGTAACTCCGATCTGACCGACAAGGGCGAGGCGCAAGCCATCGCCATGGGGCGGCGCCTTGCCGCAAAACTGGCGGATCCCAACGACTGGATCGTCTATGCCAGCCCGCTCGGGCGTGCCCGTCAGACTGCACTGCTGGTGTGCGAGCAACTGGGGCTGACGGCAGATCGCATCGTCTGGGACGATCGGTTGATGGAGCTCGGTATGGGAGAGTGGGAGAGCTGCCAGATCCCGGCGCTGCGGCTCGCTCATCCCGAGCTCGATACCGGCAAGGGGGACTGGTATCTGCAGGCTCCGGGGGCCGAGAGCTTCGAGAGCATTCAGCGCCGGGCACACCAGTGGTTGCAGGATCCTGCCATCGCCGAGCGGGCCATTGTTATCTCCCACGGTCTGCTCGGTGCCATGTTGCGAGGCGTCTATGCCGATCTCGACTATAAGGCGACCTGGTCACAGGAGTTGCCCCAAGATGCCTTCTATAAGCTGCAGGATGGCCACATCACCCGCATTGCCTGCTAATTGCCGTGAGGTGGCACCATGGCATGGACCATGATTGCCACCTTCGGATGCCCATTTTTGCCGCAGTTCAACACATCAGAGCACCTTATCGCGGCAAGATGAGGTATCTTATGCCCCGATTTCATCCATTAAACGGATCCGAGACCCCATATGATCATCAAACCCAAGGTTCGCGGCTTTATCTGCACCACCACTCATCCGGTCGGTTGTGAAGCCAATGTTCGTCGCCAGATCGCTTATACCAAGGCCAAGGGCACCATCGAGAATGGTCCCAAGAAGGTGCTGGTGATCGGCGCTTCCACCGGTTATGGCCTGGCCTCCCGGATTGCGGCTGCCTTCGGTAGCGGCGCCGCCACCCTCGGCGTCTTCTTTGAAAAAGCGGGCACCGAGTCCAAGACCGGTACCGCTGGCTGGTACAACTCTGCCGCCTTCGACAAGGTTGCCAAAGAGGCGGGCCTCTACGCCAAGAGCGTCAACGGTGATGCCTTCTCCAACGAGTGCCGCGCCAAGGTGATTGAACTTATCAAGCAGGATCTGGGTCAGATTGATCTGGTGGTCTACTCCCTGGCCTCTCCGGTGCGCAAGATGCCGGAAACCGGCGAAGTGGTGCGCTCTGCCCTCAAACCGATCGGTGAGGTCTACACCACCACCGCCATCGATACCAACAAGGATCAGATCATCACAGCCACCGTCGAGCCGGCGAATGAGGAAGAGATCCAGAACACCATCACCGTCATGGGCGGTCAGGATTGGGAGCTGTGGATGGCAGCCCTGCGCGATGCCGGCGTGCTGGCTGACGGCGCCAAGTCCGTGGCCTACTCCTACATCGGTACCGATCTGACCTGGCCAATCTACTGGCATGGCACTCTGGGCCGCGCCAAGGAAGATCTGGATCGCGCCGCCGCCGCCATCCGTGGCGATCTGGCAGCCAAGGGCGGCACCGCTCACGTGGCTGTGCTCAAATCCGTGGTGACTCAAGCCTCCTCTGCCATTCCGGTGATGCCGCTCTATATCTCCATGGCCTTCAAGATCATGAAGGAGAAGGGCATTCACGAGGGCTGCATGGAGCAGGTGGATCGCATGATGCGCACCCGTCTCTACGCGTCCGACATGGCGCTGGACGATCAGGCTCGCATCCGCATGGATGACTGGGAACTGCGCGAAGATGTGCAGCAGACCTGCCGTGATCTGTGGCCATCCATCACCAGCGAAAACCTCTCCGAATTGACCGATTACACCGGCTACAAGCAGGAGTTCCTGCGCCTGTTCGGTTTCGGTCTGGATGAGGTCGATTACGATGCGGATGTGAATCCGGACGTGAAATTCGACGTGGTCGAGCTCTGAGTCTGACTCAAGTGAAAACGGGGCCCCGCGGGGCCCTGTTTTTTTGGCAAACATTCCGCTAATTTGCGGAATTTTATTATCAGCGATCACCTTTTTCCCATATCAAACCCGCTAGTCTTGCGCAGATCGGATCACAGACGGCATTGCCGAGGTACGGAAGCTATGACCACTCCAAACGAGGCGCCCAAGAAGCGCCAACTTCCCACTGTCTATACCCTGCTTTTTATCATCATCGCCCTGATGGCCGCCCTCACCTGGGTGCTGCCAGCGGGCAAATATGACTATGTCACCGCCAAGACCCAGCAGCCGGTGGCGGCAGCTGCCGTGGCCGATTACAGCGGCGACGAGCGGCTGTTGCCGGTGCCCGGCAGCTACACCGAGTTACCCGCCCACCCGCAAGGAGTGTTCGAGGTGCTCAAGGCCCCCATTCAGGGCTTTCACAAGGCGGCCGATGTGGCGCTGTTCGTGCTCATCATCGGTGGTTTTCTCGCGGTGACCATGCAAAGCGGGGCGCTGGATGCCGGGGTGGGGGCCATTGTGCGAGCCTTTGCTGGCCGTGAGCGGCTGCTGATCCCGGTGCTGATCGCCCTGTTTGCCCTCGGCGGCTCCACGTTCGGCATGGCAGAGGAGACGGTAGCCTTCTGGGCACTGATCGTGCCGGTGATGATGGCGGCGGGCTTCGATCGCATGGTGGCGGCGGGGATTATCCTGCTTGGCTCCGGGGTCGGGGTGCTTGCCTCCACCGTCAACCCGTTTGCTACCGGCATTGCCTCCGGTTTTGCCGGTATCCCCATCGGTGAGGGGATTGGCCTGCGGGTCATCCAGTGGTTGCTGCTGGTTATCTTCGCCTCCTGGTTCGTGATGCGCTATGCCAAGCAGGTGCAGCAGGACAAATCCCGCTCCGTGCTGGCCGACATCACCTATGACGACGAGTTCTCCCAGATGAAGAGCGGCAACCTTGCCTTCACCGGCAAGCAGAAGCTCACCATGCTGGTCTTCTTCGGCACCTTCCTGCTGATGATTTATGCGGTGGTGCCTTGGTCGGACTTGGGGATCGACGTGCTACCCACCTTTGGCTGGTGGTTTGACGAGCTATCCACCCTGTTCTTTAGCGCCTCCATCCTGATTGCGCTGATCAACCGGATGCCGGAGTCCAACTATGTGGCGACTTTCCTGAGCGGCGCTCGGGATCTCATCGGGGTAGCGCTGGTGGTGGCGGTGGCGCGCGGCATCTATGTGGTGATGGAGCAGGGCGTCATCATCGACACCATTTTGCACTGGGCTGAAGGGCTGGTGACCGGGCTCTCCTCGTCGGTCTTCATCCTGATGGCCTATCTGGTGCACATCATCCTGAGCTTCTTCATCCCCTCCACCTCGGGGCTGGCGACCGTCTCCATGCCGCTGATGGGGCCGCTGGCTGATTTCTCCGGCATCTCGCGGGATCTGGTGATCACGGCCTATCAGTCCGCCTCCGGCTGGATCAATCTGTTTGCCCCCACCGCCGCCCATCTGGTGGCTGGTCTGGCGCTCGCCAAGATCCCCTACGATCGCTTCGTGCGCTGGGTGCTGCCCTTTATCATCGGCGTAGCCCTCATCACCATGGCGGTGCTGGTAGCCGGTGCCCTGCTGCACGGCTGATGGCACGGATAAAACCACAGATAACAAAAAGGCTCCCGCGGGAGCCTTTTTCATGAGCTTTGCTTACTGCTTGTAGCCCTTGAGGAAGCGGGCGAGGCGGCCGATGGCATCTTCCAGCTCCTCTTCGCGGGGCAGGAACACCAGCCGGAAGTGATCCGGCGCCGGCCAGTTGAAGCCGGTGCCCTGTACCAGCAGCAGCTTCTCTTGCTGCAGCAGGTCGAACACCATCTTCTGATCGTCGCGGATGTCATACACCTTGGGGTCGAGGCGCGGGAACATGTAGAGCGCCCCCTTGGGTTTGACGCAGGAGACCCCGGGGATCTCGTTCAAGAGCTCCCACGCCTTGTCCCGCTGCTTGCGCAGGCGGCCGCCCGGCAGGATCAGCTCGTTGATGCTCTGGTAGCCGCCAAGCGCAGTCTGGATGGCGTGCTGCATCGGCACGTTGGCGCACAGCCGCATGGAGGCCAGCATCTCCAGCCCTTCAATGTAACCGCGGGCACGGCCTTTTGGACCGGTGATGACCATCCAGCCCTGACGGAAGCCGCAGGCGCGGTAGGCCTTGGAGAGGCCGTTGAAGGTCACCACCATCACATCGTCACACAGGGTGCAGACGCTGGTGTGGGAGATATCGTCGTAGAGGATCTTGTCGTAGATCTCGTCGGCGAAGATGATGAGGTTGTGCTGGCGGGCAATCTCGATCACCTCCAGCAGGAACTCGCTGCCGTAGACGGCTCCGGTCGGATTGTTGGGGTTGATCAGCACCAGGCCGCGAGTGCGCGGGGTGATGCGAGCGCGGATGTCGTCGAGATCCGGGTACCAGTCTGCCCCTTCGTCGCAGCGATAGTGCACCGCATGGCCACCGGAGAGAGTGACGGCGGCGGTCCAGAGCGGGTAGTCGGGGGAGGGTACCAGCATCTCGTCGCCATTGTTGAGCAGCGCCTGCATCGCCATCACGATCAGCTCGCTGGCGCCATTGCCAATGTAGATGTCGTCGATATCGACCTTGCGCATCCCTTTTTGCTGGTAGTACTGCATCACCGCTTTACGGGCAGAGAAGAGCCCCTTGGAGTCGCAGTAGCCCTGGCTCAGCGGCATGTTGAGGATGACATCCTTGATAATCTCTTCCGGCGCATCAAAGCCGAACGGGGCCGGGTTGCCGATGTTGAGCTTGAGAATGCGGTGGCCTTCGTCTTCGAGACGGCGAGCCTCTTTATGCACCGGGCCGCGGATGTCATAGCAGACATCGTCGAGCTTGTGCGACTTGTCGATTGTGAACATGGTGAGTGTGATTCCTTCCCCACAGGGACGCGTTGGCGAAAAAGGCGATTTTTAGTATCAAATTTCTTTTCCCCTATTCTTCACAGAATTGAATGCTAGAACAATCCTCTTTTTAGAAGAATTCCCTGATTTTTAGCCCTGAAACAGGGTTGCTAGAACGTTAAATTCAGCACGATCTTTGGTGCTAACCAAGGTTAACTAGTGAAACATGGGGAACGAATTAACAATGCTGCCTGACTGTGTTGCAATATCCGGATCCTGTGGCACGATTGGCTTGTGTAAAAAATCGTCTTCGTCCCCCTTTTCGATGAGTTGAATGGTACCCATGGTGTCATCTTTATGTGGTTCGCTCATCGGTGTTCACTTCTACGAGGTTTTCCCATGCAAGCACCCGTTCCAGGCCGCTATCGCCACTTCAAGGGGGGTTACTATCAAGTGCTTGCCTTGGCTCTGCATACCGAAACCCAGGAGCAGCTGGTCATTTATCAATCCGAGCAGGATGGTCAGGTTTATGCCCGACCCGTCGCCATGTTTATGGAATGGATTGAGCATCAGGGGCAGGTTGTCAGCCGTTTTGCCCCTGCAGGAGACTGACCACGCCTCCGTTTTTATCGTTCAAGGGATGAGCACTCGAGCTAAACGGTGTCACAAGTTGTCGTATGACACCCTTGGGTATGAGATGTGCAGCCAGCTGTCTTAATGATAAATCCCTTATCTAATCAACTGATTGTGACGAACATCACATTCAGTGAGCTCTGCCTGCAGGGTTCGCAATCTGGACTCACACTCCCATAATGCTGCGCTTGTTCAAGCATGGGCCCTTCTCGGGTCTTGTTCTGTGTTATCTCAAATGGGAGAAATAATGTGAAACCTGTTGCTGCTGAGTTTATGGGCACTTTCTGGCTGGTATTGGGCGGGTGCGGCAGTGCCGTGCTGGCTGCAGCTTTCCCTCACGTCGGGATTGGTCTGTTGGGGGTCTCGCTGGCTTTCGGTCTGACCGTGCTGACCATGGCGTTTGCCATCGGCCATATCTCCGGTTGCCACCTCAATCCGGCCGTGACTGTCGGCTTGTGGGCGGGTGGTCGTTTTCCGGCATCCGGTGTACTGCCTTATATCGTGGCGCAAGTGCTGGGTGGCATTGCCGCTGCTGCCGTGCTTTACGTGATTGCCAGCGGTCAGGCCGGGTTTGATCTCTCTGCCGGTTTTGCTTCCAACGGCTACGGTGAGCACTCTCCGGGTGGTTACAGTCTGACTGCCGCACTGGTGTGCGAAATGGTGATGACCGGTTTCTTCCTGTTTGTCATCATGGGGGCCACCGATAGCCGTGCGCCTGCCGGTTTCGCGCCGATCGCCATCGGTCTGTGCCTGACCCTGATCCACCTCATCAGCATTCCGGTGACCAATACCTCGGTCAACCCGGCTCGCAGTACCGGTGTTGCGCTGTTTGTCGGTGACTGGGCTATCAGCCAGCTGTGGCTGTTCTGGGTTGCCCCGATTGTCGGTGCCATTCTGGGTGCGCTGGCTTATCGCCTGGTGGCGACTGAGCAGAAGTAATCATTTGCGAAACAAAGTGTGGTATCGACACGCCTGCGGGCGTGTTTTTTGTTTCTGGAGGGGCGAGAAAAGAGCATTAACCGAGGCTAACCTCAGAGCCCTTTGGCCTGCAGCATCTCTTTGTAGCGCAGGTGGAGGAGCTGGACGCGCTCCACATAGGCACGGGTTTCCGCATAGGGCGGGATACCGCCATGTTTTTGTACGGCGCCCGCGCCGGCGTTGTAGGCCGCGGTCGCCAGCGCCACGTTGCCGTCATACTGCTTGAGCAGTCCCGCCAGGTATTTCACCCCGCCGAAGATATTCTGCTCCGCCAGCAAGGCATTGCCGACCCCCAACTCCCGCGCCGTGGCGGGCATCAGCTGGGTCAGCCCCATCGCCCCCTTGCGGGAGACCGCCAGCGGATTAAAAGCGGATTCAGCATGGATCAGCGCCCGGATCAGCGCAGGCTCAACCTGATAGGTTTTGGCGGCCGCCTTGATGGTGCTGGCATAGTCATAGAGAAACAGCCCTGTGGTCTGCCAGTTGACGCTGGATTTGGGGTCGCAGGCGAAGCAGTCGTTGAACAGCAGCAGCTCGTAATGGCCTTGTTCGGGCGCCATGTCGGAGTAGCGAACCACTCCGTTTTGTTGCACCGATTTATAGACCTGGATCTGCTTCTTGCCGTTGGTGGCGACTGCCGCTGTTTGAGCGGTGTCGGGTTGTGAGGCGGGAGTGGCATCTTTGCTCGGACGCAAGGGGGAGGGAGCTGCGGTCAGGAAGATCACCTCCGCGGGGGGGGGAGTCTGGCTCCATCCGCTCAGGGGGATCAACAACATATGGCCTGCCAGCATCCATGCTTTCAACCCTGATACTCCTTCTTGTGATGACCATGTTGAGTAAAGCATCATGACGAGGGCAGAACAAGCGGCCAACAGGGGGCAAATGATCCGATTCGGTGACCGGGATCAAAGTATCCGCCGCAATAAAGGATTGTCATCATAAAGCACGGTTTTAGCCGTCAGGCGGTGGGTCATGGCCTCTTCCACCGGGTAAGCAAGCTGCCCATGACGTCCGCTTTTTTGTTGACGAAAGGCATGCTATCGTGCTGGCGTCATGTGGTCGGATTAGCGCACCGTATCTGGCACTAATAACTGATTATCAAAGGATTTGTCTGTGACAAGCAAGCTGGTGATGGAACTCACTTTCGAAGAGTACTGCGACGCCGACCTCTCCCTTATCAGGGACTATTACGAGACGACGTTTTCCCACTATGTGCCGGATCTGGCCGAGCGGATCTTTGTCGTGCGTGATGCTCACTGGCTGGTGGGGGCGGTACGGTTGCGGGACGAGGAGGAGTTTTACCATCTGTGCGGCTTTCGCCTGTTGCCCCACTACCAGTCGCTGGGATTGGGATCTCGGCTGTTGCAGCACGCCTGTCACGGTCTGTTGGACAAACCTGTGGTCTGTCAGGCGCTACCCTTCGAGAAGCCTTTCTATCTCAAGGCCGGGTTTGCCGATATGCCCCTCAATCAATTGAGCGGGTCGCTCTTCTCCCTCTACGAGCGGCAGCAGCAGCAGGGTTATCAGGTGGAACTGCTGGTACGGGATACCACCCAGCCCCTCCTGAATTGAGCGGTTTAGCGGGGTTTGGTCAGCAGGTGGATCTTGCCCGGTGACAGCTCCAGCCCCAGCAGATTCTCCTTCAGCCAGGCCTGATCCGGATCCTTGTCATTGAGTTTGTAGACCGGTTTGGTCTCGAGCCGCTTCTCCATACTCTGCAGCAGCATGTTGAGCATCAGTCCGAACTTCTTCTCGGCCGCCTCCGGCTCCAGCTTGTACTCCACCAGCTTCATGTTATCGAGAAACAGCGCGCTCTGGCTCTTGTCATAGCGGGGTCTCGCCTCATAGGTCATCTGCAGGCGGGCGTCATATTGGGTATTGTCTGGCAGGGCGATTTTGAGCTTGCCCTTGCCATAGACCCGGGCGGTATCGGGGCGTTGGCGACCGATCTGGACATCGCTCTGCTCAAGCGTCACATGGGCCTTGATGATGCCCGGCAGCTCCAGCTGTTTGTCGACTTGCACCTGAGATTGCAGGTACTGGTTTATCTGTTGCTCATTGATGTCATATGAGCCTTGGCCTAGCATGGCCAGGCTGAGCAGCATAGATTGCAGGATCATGCGTGCGACCTGATAGAATGGATTTGCCTTACAGCATACCATCCCGGCCGGTTGGGGTCTGCCCACCGCGCTGTTTGTCGATTAGAAGGAGTCCCCGTTGTTTAACGGTCTGGAACACGATCTTCAACTGCTGTTTTCCCGTTTTCTGGGTTGGCTGCTACTGCTTTTTCATACCGTGATTGTCACCGGGGTGTCGTTTCGGGTGGTGATGAAACGCCGTCCCATCGGGGTGTCGCTGGCTTGGCTGGCGCTGATCTATGCCATTCCGTTTGCCGGGGTGGGTTTCTATGTGCTGTTTGGTGAAATAAAGCTGGGGCGCCGCCGTGCCGAGCGCGCCCAGGCCATGTATCGCCCTTATGCCATCTGGATCCGGCAACTGGCCCGTCTGTTCCCGCAGCACTGCTGCGAAGTGGGCGCCAAGGCACAGCCGCTGCACGATCTCATCCAGGGACGGCTCGCCATGCCGATGCTCTCCGGCAACCGCATGACCTTGCTCAACAAGCCGGACTGGATCTTGCGCGAGATTGCCCAGGATATCCGTCGCTCGACCCTCTCATGCTATCTGGAGTTCTACATCTGGCATCCGGGCGGCGATGCCGACGAGGTGTGCGAGGCGCTCATTGAAGTGGCGCAACGCGGCGTGGATTGTCGCTTGCTGCTCGATTCGGTGGGCAGCAAGCAGTTCTTCCGCTCCCACTGGCCCAAAAAGCTGCGCAAGGCGGGGGTCAAGCTGGTGGAGGTGCTGCCGGTCGGCGCCTGGCGCATTCTGTTCCAGCGTCAGGATCTGCGGATGCACCGCAAGCTGGTGGTGATCGATGACAGGGTGGGTTACACCGGCTCCATGAACATGGTGGATCCCCGTTTCTTCAAGCAGGATGCCGGGGTCGGCCAGTGGGTCGACATTATGATCCGGGTGCAGGGGCCCATGGTGCCGCTGATGTGGTCGATCTTCGTCTGGGATTGGGAGATGGAGACCGGCGAGCGGCTGCTCGACAGTCTGCAGCATGAGCCGGAAGCCTGGCCCCAGACCAACTACCGCGCCCAGCTGATCCCGTCCGGTCCCTTCGTCGGCGGCGACTGCATCCAGCAGAGCCTGCTGCTGGCCATCTATCAGGCGCGCAGCCATCTGGTGCTGACGACCCCTTACTTTGTACCCGACGATCCGCTGGCGGCCGCACTCAGTTCGGCAGCGGCGCGCGGAGTGCAGGTGCAGCTGGTGTTGCCGGCACGCAACGACTCCATCATGGCCAATTACGCCTGCAACGCCTTTATGGAGGAACTGCTGGCGGCCGGGGTGGAGATCTACCGCTACGATGCCGGTCTGCTCCATACCAAGAGCGTGCTGGTGGATGATGACTTCGCTCTGGTGGGGACGGTCAATCTGGATCGGCGCAGCCTCTGGCTCAACTTCGAGGTGACCCTGTTGGTGGATAACCCCTCGTTTGTGGCCCAGATGACCCGGCTGGTACAGGGCTATATGGCAGAAGCCACCCCGATGACCCTGGCCCAATGGCAGGCCCGCCCCTGGTATAAGAAGGCGATGGAGAACATCTTCTATCTCTTCAGCCCCTTGTTGTGATGTTGTGGCGAGCCGCAAGAAAGTGGACTCGCCATCTGATTGGACTTGCCTAGCCCCGAGTCCGCCCCGTAGAGTGCAGTGACAACTCCCTGGAGACACATGGATATATGAAAAAGATAGTGGCCCTCGCCGTGGGTGCGGCACTGGTAGGTGGTGGTCTGGCTGCGTGCTGGTACACTGGCAACAGCTTCGACAACATCATGGCGGAGCAGATTGCCAAGGTAGAGCAAGAGACCGGTATCGACATGCAGTGGCAGCCGGGTAGCAGCAACCTCTTCACCCGTGACGGGATCCTGAAGGTCGTGGTGACGCCGGAGGAGCTGGCTGCCATCGACAGCGAGCTGGAGGGCAGTCAGCCCATCGAGTTGCAGCTGGTGGTCAAGAGCCAGATCCTGCCGCTCTACATCAAGAGCCACTTCCTGCTCGATACCCATAATGGCACGCTAGCGCCGGTTTTCACCGCACTGGGCATGGAGCAGTGGGAACTCGGTCTGGAGTCGGTCACCAGTCTCTGGACCCAGGGTAACAGCAGCCGTTTCTGGGCCAATGAATTCAAGATCCAACAGGGGCTGGACGAGTTCAGCTTCCTGCCGCTGAGCGGCGAGTTCCACGGCAATCTGGAGGGGAATGGTCACCTCACCATGACCTGGCAGGGGATGACGGTTCACGAAGAGCAGAGCAAGATGGACTTGGTGCTGGCCGATCTGAAAGGGAGTGCCGACATTGCCGAGATCAGCGGTGTGCTCCTCTCGCCCCAGAGCGAGATGACCCTTTCGGCCCTCACGGTGCAACTGCCTGACAGCGTCAAGGTCGCCCTGCAGGGGATGACCACCGAGACTCAGCTGACCGGTGATGATGCCCAGACCCTCTCCAGCAGCTATCAGATGAAAATTGCCAAGCTGGATCTGGAGAACGAGACCGACACCCTGGCGGTGACCGACAGCAAGTTGGCGCTCAACCTCAACGGTCTGGATCTGGAAGGGTATCAGGGGCTGCAGGCCGCCGGTGGCAAGGGGGTTGAAGATGCCGCCATCCAGCAGGCGCTGGACAAGATGCTCAAACGTGGCGCGACCCTTGAACTGGCCGATCTCAGCGCCAAGCTCAACGGTGAGGCGGTGACCATGAAGGGGGACGTGAAGCTGGCCTCCACCTCGCTGGAGCAGCTGTTCAACAGCGACGCGGGGATGCAGGCCCTCTCCGGCGTGCTGCATGCCAGCCTCAGCGACAAGTTGGGCAAGGCGGTGCCGCAACTGGCCCCCATGCTCGATCAGCTGACCCTGATGGGTTATCTGAAGGCCGACAAGCAAGCGCTGACCTCCGAGCTGAAGCTGGAGAAGGGCGCGGTGATGGTAAACGATCTGCCGCTCTGATATTTTGCGCAAAAACAACAACGGCTCCCGCGGGAGCCGTTGTTGTTTCTGGCGTTTGCATACGAGCCATGTGGGCGGATTACTTGAAGACCACCGTCTTGTTGCCGTAGACGAACACCCGCTCGTTCAGTACCAGCTCCAGCGCGCGGCTCAGCACCGATTTCTCCACATCCCGACCCGCCTTGGCCATGTCGTCCGCACTGAAGGCGTGACCGACGTGGATCACGTCCTGTTCGACAATGGGGCCTTCATCCAGATCGTCGGTCACGAAGTGGGCGGTGGCACCGATCAGTTTGACGCCGCGATCAAACGCCTGCCGGTAGGGGCGGGCACCGATGAAGGCGGGCAGGAAGGAGTGGTGGATGTTGAGGATCTTGCGCGGATAGGCCTCGACGAAGCTCGGGGTCAGCACCCGCATGTACTTGGCCAGGATCACATAGTCAGGCTCATAGCTGTCGATGATGGCGCGAACCTGCTCCTCATGCTCTGTCCGGCTCAGACCCTCGTGACTGACGGTGTGGAACGGGATATCGAACTTGCCGGTGAGCTCGGCCAGGGTGTCGTAGTTGCCGATCACCGCGACGATATCCATATCCAGCGCGCCCGCGTAGTTCTTCATCAGAATATCGCCGAGGCAGTGGGTCTCCTTAGTAACCAGGATGACGATGCGCTTCTTGCCCGCCTTGACCAGACGGCGTTGGGCACCGGTGGGCAGGGCATCATCGAGGTCGGCCAGCAGGGTCTCGTCGTTGAAGCGCCCCTCCAGCTCGGTACGCATGAAGAAGCGGCCATTCTCGTGATCCACAAACTCATCGTTCTTGATGATGTTGAGCTGGTGCTTGTAGCAGATGTTGGTGATCTTGGCGATGAGCCCTTTGGCATCCGGGCAATCCGTGAGCAGTATTTTCTTTTCCATCTCTGTCATTTTCCGTTTGTGGTGTTGGCGCTGCTGTCTGCGCCGGCAGCGTTGTTCAGGCTCTCTTTTCGGGCCCTATTTTTTTGTTTCGGGAACTATGCCATAAACCGATCCGCGCCATAAAGAAATTCGCCAGTCATGGCCTCGCACGCTGGCGAGCAGGCCGCAGAGCGGGATCCCGGGCGCAATGTTGAAACGCTTTTCAGCCTGCGGGGGATTTTGGCTGGTATCTGCAACCGTTTTTCTTTAGGCTGTCTGCGCTTATTCTCAGGGCGGGGTGCAATTCCCCACCGGCGGTATCCCGATTGACTCGGGGAGCCCGCGAGCGCCCGACTTGGCTGATTGCCGGGTCGGGGTCAGCAGATCCGGTGAGATGCCGGAGCCGACGGTCATAGTCCGGATGAAAGAGGATAAGACAGACCTTGCCGTGTTGGCCCTTGTGGGCTGGCCGCTGCATGCCCGTCTCTGTCTGCCTTTCCATGCCCTGATTCTGGTCCTTGTTTTGTTTAGGAGTTTTACCATGAATCAGTCTCTACTCAGTGAATTCGGTGATCCCGTTGCCCGTGTCGAAGCGGCGCTGTCTGCCTTGCGTGCTGGAGGCGGCGTGCTGGTGGCCGACGATGAAGATCGGGAGAACGAGGGCGACCTCATTTTCGCCGCTGAATCCATGACCAATGAACAGATGGCGCTGATGATCCGCGAGTGCTCCGGCATCGTCTGCCTCTGCCTGCCCGACGAGCGGGTTCGCCAGCTCGAACTGCCAATGATGGTGGAGGCCAACTCCAGTCACTACCAGACCGCCTTTACCGTGACCATCGAAGCGGCGCAGGGGGTCACGACCGGTGTCTCGGCGGCTGATCGCATCACCACCATCCGTGCAGCCATCGCAGACGGCGCCAAACCGGGCGATCTGCACCGCCCGGGTCATGTTTTCCCGCTGCGGGCGCGAACCGGTGGGGTGCTTACCCGCCGGGGTCATACCGAAGCGACGGTCGATCTGATGCAGCTGGCTGGTCTCAAACCGTTTGGTGTGTTGTGTGAATTGACCAAAGAAGATGGCTCGATGGCGCGTCTGCCAGACCTGGTTGCGTTCGGTCGCAAGCACCAGATGCCGGTGCTGACCATCGAGGATCTGGTGCAATATCGTCAATTGTTGTCAGAACGTACAGCCTGAGCCTCATACGAAATTGTAATAAGGCAAAAATTTGGTTAACCTTTGTCCGTGCCCCCACCACACGGCACTCATTTTTTAGACGAATCTGGACAAAAACTGTTCATTCAAAAAAAAATGAGGGTTTTAATGCATTTATCTATGGTGGGGACTATGCAAAGTAGGATTTTTTTGTGCCATAATCACGCCGCTTGCTAAACGTCTGGCGAGTTCAAGGGAGCTTTAAAAATGAAAAAATTGTTGTTGGTAGGTGTTGTTGGTCTGTCCGCTCTGCTGGGCGGTTGTGCAAACACCAGCGAACTGGAAACTTCCGTTCAGAATCTGTCTAACAAAGTTGACCAACTGGCTCAAGATGTTAGCGCAGTTCGTGCTGATCAGTCCAAAATCGCTGCTGATGTTGCCGAAGCCAAGCAAGAAGCTATGCGTGCTAACCAGCGCATCGACAACATGGCTACTTCCTACAAGAAGTAATCCATGCGAAAAAAATGGCGCAGTTTTGCGCCATTTTTTTTTGCCTGAAATTCACCGTATCTCCACTATTCCCACAGCAACTTATTTCCACAATACCTTCTTCGTACTTGACCCATGAGGTCATGCCGGTCTCCTGGCACTCCCCCATCATTACCAGCCAGTTCGATTCCGATCAGTAGAGCAGACTATAGAGTTTGCGACGGTAGCTCTGTGCCGCCGGTGTGCTGCCCATGGTCGCCAGAATATCGAGATAGGTCTTTCTGGCATCGCCGAATGCCAAATCCCGTTTGAGGATCTCCAGCAGCAGTCCCAACGCCTCTTCCTGACGACCAGCCTGGTTGTATTGCACCGCCAGCTCCTGAGTCAGGGCAAAATCATCAGGCTGTTCTGCATGACGGGCTTCCAGCGCGCGCAGCTCCGGGCTGTCTGCCGCTTGCAGGGCCAGCGCCAGCCGTGAGCTCAGGGTATGGAAGTGGCCATCCTGCGCCGCCATCGGGATGGTGCCGAGGCGCTCCTGTGCTTCCTCCAGCAGGTTGAGGTTGAGCGCAGCCTGGATCAGCCACAGGCTGATGTCGTGACGTTCAGGGGCCAGCTGGTGTGCCTTGGTCAGATGTGCATAGGCGATGCTGGGCTGCTCGTCAGCCAGCGCCTGTTGTCCCTTGGCCAGCAACTCTTCCTCTTCTTTGGGGGCGAAGGCGGCGAAATACTGGCGCAGGGTGGCTTCATCCTGCGGCCCTTCGATGATCCCCTGTTCGTCAGGGCGACCCTGATGGAACAGCACCAGCGCCGGCAGGGCGCGCAGGCCGAGCTGGCTGGCCAGCGGTTGCAGCTGGGGATCGTTCATATCCACCTTGGCCAGGGTGACCTGCTCATTGGCGGGCCCAACCAGTGATTCGATCAGCGGTGTCATCCCCTGGCACTCCGGCATCTGCGGAGCATGGAAATAGATGACGACCGGCTTCTTCATGGACGCATCGATAAGTTCAGCGTGAAAATTCTGGGGAGTAATGTCGACGATCATGAGTTGGACTCTTCAGAAGGGGTGTTAAGTAACATGGGGTTAAGCGAGTGGCAATTCAAGCGCTCATCCAGCCGGTAAAAGGCCACGGGGGTTGCCGCCGCCGCGAGGCTGAGCCAGCCGCTGGCAAAGGGCCAATCCTGTACCTGATAAGGGGTGTCATCGAGCCGGTTGTCGAGTCGCCACCCTTCCTCCGGGAGAAACCGCACCTTCTCCAGTCCCGCCGCTATGCCGCCACCGTGGGCTTTCAGTACCGCCTCCTTGCGTGACCAGAGCCGGTAGAAGGCGCTCTCCTGCTCTTGAGCAGGCTGTGCGCAGAGCCACTCATATTCACTCTGTGCATAAAACCGGCGGGCCAGCGGGAGGGGATGATGCCGCCGTTTGCCCAGTTCGATATCCACCCCAAGCGGCCCCAGCGGGCAGAGCGCCAACACCAGCCAGCTGCCACTGTGGCTCAGATTGAACTGCCAAGCATCATCATGCAGTCGGGGCTTGCCGTGGGGGCCGTTGCAAAATTGCAGACTGGCGACAGGTTGTTGCAGCCGCTCGGCCAATAGCTGGCGCAGCAGGGCGCGGCTCACCAGATATTCCTGGCGCCGTTCAGGATGGGTCATGACTTGCCAGATATGTTGCTCATCGGTTGACAGCCATTCAGGCAATTGAGCAAGCAGTTCCTGGCATACCCTGGCCGGTTTTAACAAAAAAAGATCGGTTTCGATCATGATTTTTCACTTTAAAAAGGTGCTGAAGCAGGGATAAAAGCCAGTTATCTATGAGGCCCAAGGCTCTTTTTGCGATTGTATATTGTTTGGTCATGATCACATTAATTATGAAAAATCGTGCATTTCCTTGCAAAAATGTGAGCTTGATAGGGATTTTCACTTGCCTCGATAGAATTCTTGGATATAGTCGGGTGCTGTTGCCTTATAAATTGCCCTTTGGGGCCGTATTTTAACAAGATTTACTATTTAGCGGGGATAAAGGATTGCGCCACCTGATGCTACTGCTGGTCGCGCTCGGAATGGTGGGTTGTGCCTCGGCACCCCAACCCGAGGTCGCGAGCAAGATCGAAGTTTCCATGGTTGAACCTGTCATCGAACCGGAAGCTTCCCAGACACCCGATGTGAATGAAATCCTGACTGTATATAAAGAGTGGCGTGGTGTTCCGTACCGGATGGGTGGCAGCAGCCAGCGCGGTATCGACTGTTCCGCCTTTGCCCGTGAAGTGTTCCGCAATGCCGTCGGTATCGAATTACCCCGCGATACCCGCTCCCAAGTCCATGAAGGGACGCGCGTTTCCAAGCAGGATCTGGTCGAGGGTGACCTGGTCTTCTTCAAAATCAATCGTCGTCTCAACCACGTTGGCATCTATGTCGGCAATGGCGAATTCATCCATGCCTCGACCCGAGCCGGTGTGACGCGCTCCAAGCTGGATAGCCAATATTGGCGCAACAAGTTCTGGCAAGCTCGCCGGATCGATATCTGAGTCAGGCTGGACAAACGGCTCGCAGTACGGACTGTTTTTCCAACCTCACTTGAACCGGGCTCGATAGCCCGGTTTTTTATTGCCCTCGTTTAGACTTTCCCGAGTCAAATCACTATAGTGTGGGCCCGTTTTCTTCGGCAGGCTCAGCATGAAACCCCGCATCCTATCAGCCGGTGGCCCCAAGTCGGGCGACCGCAAATCCGGACTTCACTCCCGTAATCGCCATCAGGCGGGTTACAACTTTGAGGCGCTCTGCCTGCGAACTCCCGAATTGGCCGCTCATGTCTTTATCAATGACTACGGCACCCGCACCATCGATTTTGCCAATCCCGATGCAGTGAAGACCCTCAATCGCGCCCTGCTGGCCCATCACTACGGGATTGCCCACTGGGACTTGCCTGCCGGTTACCTCTGCCCGCCTATCCCGGGACGGGTGGACTACCTGCACTGGGCGGCCGACCTGCTGGCCGAGAGCGCAGGCCAGCTCCCTACCGGCAAGGGGGTGAGAGTGCTGGATATCGGGGTGGGGGCAAACTGCATCTATCCGCTGCTCGGCTGCCGCGAATATGGCTGGCGTTTTGTGGGATCGGATATCGATCCGGTCTCGGTCAAGGCGGCCACCCTGCTGGCCAAGAGCAACGGACTCGGCAACCAGATTGAGTGTCGTTTGCAGGGTAACCCCAACCATGTGTTTCGCGGCATTATAGGGCCGAAGGAGCGCTTCGCTCTGACGCTGTGCAATCCGCCGTTCCATGCGTCGCTGGAAGAGGCGAGTAAGGGGACGGAGCGCAAGCTGCGCAATCTGGGCAAGGAGGTGACAGGCGCCCCTGTGCTCAACTTCGGCGGCCAGAAGGCCGAGCTCTGGTGCGAAGGCGGCGAGGCGGCGTTTCTGGCCAACATGATTGCCCAGAGCAAGGAGTTTGCCACTCAGTGCCTCTGGTTCAGCTCGCTGGTGTCGAAAAAGGAGAACCTGCCGGGGGCGAAAAAGGCGTTGAGCCGGGTGGGGGCGCGTCAGGTACGGGTGATCGACATGGCACAGGGCAACAAGGTGAGCCGGATCCTCGCCTGGTCCTTTCTGGATGAGGAGGGATTGCGTCGCGGCTGGCCGAGCGCGCGCTGAGTCCCCACCACAAGGCCCGATGAGGGCCTTTTTTCATGATGAATCCCGCGAGTTTCCCCTGCCGGCGGCATCTTTGGCAATCGATTTCCTAATTGGCAGATCGTGCTGGTTTACATGGTATAAGTAGTTACTTCCGCCTTGGTACAGGTGTACGCCGAGATTTTTTTTGCACTTACAGCTGAAACTTTAATAAAATAGGACTGGTTAGACCTCTTTACAGGCATTGAATCAAATAGGGATCGGTAGATGAAAGTTGTCGATTTTCTGAAGCGCAAGCGCGAAATTCTGGCGCAGCACCCCTTTGAGCTCAAGGATTGGCTCTCTCCGGCGATCCGCGACTACTGGCGTGAGTTTCAGCAAAAGGCACATCTTCACCCTTTGCTGGGGCGTGTGCTGGACTTGCAAGCCGAGTCCCAGAGCGAGCAGCAACAGGATGCAGCAACCGTGGCACAAGTGGCCAACGGTCAGCCTGCCGTGGCTCAGGAACCCGCAGTTGAGCTGGGGGCCGAGGCGGCCGAGCTCTATGCCGCCCTGCAGGCCCGCATCGGTGAAGAGACCCATGTCGGCGAGTGGCTGCACGTCAGCCAGCAGATGATCGATCAGTTTGCTGCCGTGACCGGGGATCACCAGTGGATCCACACCGATCCGGAGCGTGCGGCCGCCGAGTCGCCTTTCAAGACCACCATCGCCCACGGATTCCTGACCCTGGCGCTGCTGCCGCAGTTGACCGGCTCGGTCGATGAGGCCACCCCCGAGTTCCCGACCGCCCGCATGGTGGTGAACTTCGGGCTGGATCAGGTACGTTTCCCGTACCCCATCAAGGTGGACAGCAACATCCGTGCCCGCACCAAGCTGGCCCGGGTCACCCCCATCAAGGGTGGGCTGGAGCTGCTCAAAGAGATCAAGGTGGAGATCGAAGGGATCCGCCGCCCGGGTTGCGTCATCGAGTCGGTGACCCGCATCTACTTCTGAGCCCCCTCATCGGCATGAATGGTGAAACGGGCCCGCTGTCGTGTGCAACGAACAGCGGGCCCGTTTTTTTGCCTGTTTGTTGCAAGGGTTGAGGCGTCAGCCATCGCGCGCCGACCCCAGCTTGATATGACTCACAAAACGGTGCGCCGTGCAGTTAGCCAGCTCTCATTTTGGCGAGATAGCCGCGTGAGGCGATAGCATGTTATGCCACTATTGGCTTCTTACTCCCGATCCTGGAGACAATAGTGCCCATCAATAACAAGATTATTCTGCCACTGCTGCTGAGCCTCGCCATCCTGCTGATCCCGACCCACTGGATCCCGCTGGAGGGGATCACCGTCATCGAGCAGCGGGTCGTGGCTATTTTCGTGCTGGCCGCCCTCTGCTGGATCCTGGAGCCCATCCCTATCTTCGCCACCTCGGTGCTGATCATCGTGCTGGAGCTGCTGCTGCTCTCCGACAAGGGGCTCTGGTTCATGACTGCCGACAAGGCCGAGCCGGGGTTTGGTGAGCTGCTCAAGTCCACCGAGGTGATGGCGACCTTTGCCTCGCCGGTTATCATGCTGTTTCTCGGTGGTTTTTTCCTCGCCATTGCGGCGACCAAGTACCATCTGGACGTCAATCTGGCGCGGGTGCTGCTGCGCCCGTTCGGTCAGGACCCCCGGATCGTCATGCTGGGGCTGATGTTGATCACCGCCACCTTCTCCATGTTTATGAGCAATACCGCCACCACCGCCATGATGCTGGCCATCCTTACCCCTGTGCTGGCGGCGTTTCCCGACAAGGACCCGGCCAAAATCGGCTTTGTGCTGGCCATTCCGCTGGCGGCCAACCTCGGCGGGATCGGCACTCCCATCGGCACTCCGCCCAACGCAGTGGCCCTCAAATACCTGACCGGCGAGCATGCCATCTCGTTCGGTCAGTGGATGGGATTTGCGGTGCCCTTTGTGGTATTGCTGTTGCTGCTTGGCTGGTTTCTGCTGGGGCGCTTCTTCCCGAGCACCCTCAAGCGGATGGATCTCAAGATTGAGGGGCGCTTTATGCAGACCCCTCGCGCCTGGGTGGTCTACCTCACCTTTATCACCACCATAGTGCTCTGGCTGCTGGGGGATCTGCACGGCATGAGCTCCTACGTGGTCGCCATGATCCCGGTGGCAGTGTTCCTGACCACCGGCATCATCACCAAGGACGATTTGCACAAGATCTCCCTCGATGTGCTCTGGCTGGTGTCGGGCGGTATCGCGCTGGGGCTGGCGCTGGAGGACTCCGGGTTGGCCGAGCGGCTCATCACCCATATTCCGTTCCACGAATACTCCACGCTGGCGGTGCTGGTCGGCGCCTGTCTGCTGGCGGTGGTGATGGCCAACTTTATGTCCAACACCGCAACCGCCAACCTGCTGCTGCCACTGGTGGCGGCACTGGCGGTCAGCATGCCGGAGCTGGCCGAGTGGGGCGGCAGCCACACCCTGATCCTGGCGGTTACCATTTCGGTCTCGCTCGGGATGTCGCTGCCCATCAGTACCCCACCCAATGCGCTGGCCCATGCCACCGGTCTGGTGGAGAGTCACCAGATGGTGCGCATCGGCGTCATCATGGGGTTGGTCGGTACCCTGTTGGCGATGGTATGGATCTACCAGATTGCCGCTTGGGGACTGATCTAGCGAGCCTGTCTGCCTGAAGCAAAGAGGAGCCGATATGGCTCCTCTTTGCGTGTTGGGGATCCGAGGCTAGAAACTGGCACCAAGGCTGAGCAGGTGTCTTAGTTCGCTCTCTCGGGGTTCCGGGCTGCCTGTGTCGACAAGGATGTCAGCATCTTCCCAATCCAGCTCACTCGACCAGGAGAGGCGCAGATGGTCGTTGAAGTAGTAGCGTAACCCTATGCTGCCTTTCAGATCCTGATTACGGGTGAAATAGGGGGAAGCTTGTGCCAGATATTTCAGATAGCGCCCCTGGCTGAACAGCTCCATTTTCTCCTGCCAGAGGGAGAAAGGTTGGCGATAATCCCAGTTAAAACCGGCGAAGGGGTAGTCAATGACCCGTTCACCCAGAAAAATCTTGGGAACCTCGCTATCTTCACGGAAGTAGAGTCGGCTTAATCCCCCTTGGGCCATCAGCTCCAGTCGGCGGCGTTTGTCGTTCCAGAAGCGGTAGCCAGGCCCCGAGCCATAGTCCATGTAGAGATAGCGATCTTTATCCAGCATGTCATATTCGGCATCGAGTGAGGTGCGCAAGAACCACTGCTGGTTGAAGAAGTAGTCCAGCGTAGGGTTGAGCTGATAATCATGGCTGTCGGTGACGTTGTCAGCGGTCTCATAGGTATATTCACCGGAGAAGCTGTAACGCCAGTCCAGATTGGCCAGCTCGCTTTTCCACTTGAGGTTGACGTTGTTGGTCTGCTTGTCATTCTGTTTGAGTTTGACATTGAGATCGCCGCTGCCGGTCCAGAGCCAGGCGTTGCGTTCATCCTGGTCATCCTCGAACAGCTTGAGCCCACCCTTTGCCGTTGCCTTGGGTTTGTCCTCTTTATCGATGCGCCAGCGTTTGATGGCCTCCCGCTGGACGGTGACTGCGCCGCTGTAGGGCAGGGCGATGCGCACCGACTGTTCGGTCACCTCCTCGATGTTGCCGGTCAGACGGTCGCCATTGCTCATCCAGAGGATGTCCTTGGCCCACAAGGAGTGACAGGCCAACAGGAGTAGGAGGGGCAGGAATTTCATGAGGTAAGGTGACTCCGGTGCGACTCGGGCGCTGGTGACTTAGCCACTGACAAGTTGGCTGCTGATGGGGCGGGGCAGGCCGTTTTTGCTCTCCAGCGCCGCCGTCACCTCATCTTGCATCACGTCAGGTGCACTGATAAAGCTCTCTATGGCCGGAGATAGCACCAGCGGGGCGCCATTTTCAAGCTCCTCTTCGGTGCGGGAGAGCGGGGAGTGTACCTCCAGCCAGCGGCGACCATCCGGTTCGATGGCCACCTTGACCGGTTGGTTGATGACCCGCACCGGCGTGCCAATCGGCACAATCTTGAACAGGGCCTCGATATCGTCAGGTCGCAGCCGGATGCAGCCAGCGCTCACCCGCAGGCCAACGCCAAAATCCTTGTTGGTGCCGTGGATCAGGTAGTCGCGCTTGCCATAGCCAAGGCGCATGGCGAACTTGCCGAGGGGATTCTCCGGGCCGGGGGGCACTACGGCGGGCAGGGTGATCCCTTTTTGCTCCAGCCAGGATTTGCGCACCATGGGGCCGGGTACCCAGGTCGGGTCGGGATTCTTCTCGATGACGGTGGTGGTCATCTCGGGTGTTTCGCGGCCGATATCGCCAATCCCGATGGGCAGCACGATGACCTCGCTCTTCCCTTTGGGGAAGTAGTAGAGGCGCAGTTCTGGCAGATTGATGACGATCCCCTCGCGCGGCACATCGGGCAGCAGCATCTGGGTGGGCAGTGTCAAACGGGTGCCAGGCTTGGGTAAATAGGGATCTACACCCGGATTTGCCTCAAGCAGCGCCAAAAATCCAATTTGCGTATTTTTGCCAACCAGCTCCAGATGTTCATTCTGCTGGATGATGTAATCCTCCAGCTCACCGATGAGGCGACTCCCGGCAGGTGGCAGCGGGTAGCGTTTGGCCTCTGCCGGCGCCGCACAGAGCAGGATCGCAGCCAGCAGCATGGAAAGGGCGGGCGTTAAGGGTAGGGGCTTGAGTTTCGGCAATCGCATAAGAAGATCCATCAGTTCAATCGGGGCGGGACATCATCAACATAGCCGCCAGGATGGCGCGATTGTTCCTCAATCAGCCCATGATTACCAGCTTGCCGCGCACTCGCAATGATGTGGGGATACATAGGAAACCTGCGAAAATCGGCATCACCCATAAATTTGAGCGCCAAGCAGGAAAAAGAGACGTCTCATGGCAATGGGTGAATATCACGATATGGATAATGGCCGGGTGTGCGAGCGGGTGGATACAGGGCTATACAGGGTGGCCTCGCAACGCGAACATCACGCGCCGCATTGTGAGCCTGCTCCCAGATATCTGATTCAGCCATTTGATATCTAAGAAATTTTTATTGCATCCTCGGCCCAGCTTGGGTAAAACTCTCTCCCCACGGAGAGATGCCGGAGTGGCCGAACGGGATTGACTCGAAATCAATTGTGGCAGCAATGCCACCCAGGGTTCGAATCCCTGTCTCTCCGCCATATAAAAAGCTCAACCTTTTGATTGGGTTGGGCTTTTTCATTTTTTTCTTTTTCTAGTATGCCATTTGGTGTCGGCTGACATACTACCAGGGTGGATTGCATTGGACATCGATCCAGTCATGTGTCCACGTATTTTTACAGATCTAGTTATCGCTTGACTCCGCCTCAAACCGGTGTTTTGTTTACGCTACTTTAATGCGCACTTCCTTCGGCATCAATTTCAGACCCTTCCTGAACATGCAGTAGGGGGTTTGCCCCTCCATCATCCTGCCCTGATGTGGTCGTTGGGTGTTGTAGTGCTCCAGGTAGCTATCCAGGTCTGTCTGCATCTGCTCTACCGACTCATACCAGGTCGTTCTCCCCTTGATACGGAAGTGTTCATCCAGCAAGGTTCGATGCAGTCGCTCGATAAAGCCGTTGCTCTGCGGCCTGCGCACCTTGGTGGTTCGGTGCTCAATCCCCTCCAGTTGCAGGAACAGCTCGTAGGGATGGTGGTCAGGTCGTCCACAGAACTCGCGCCCGTTGTCCGACAGGATGGTATAGACCCGTGCCTCGTGGGCCTCGAAAAACGGCAGCACCGTTTCATTGAGTACATGAACCGAGGTCACCGGCAGCTTGCTGGTGTAGAGCCGTCCCCAGGCGTGGCGGCTATAGCAGTCCAGCACGGTTTGTAGATACACCTTGCCAACCCCCTTGGGCGCGCCAACGAAAAAGGTGTCGACCGCCACCAGTTCTCCGGTGTAGTGAACCTCAATCTGGCGTTCGCGAAACTCGGGGCTGAAGCGTTCTAACAGGCGAATTTGCTCGTCATTAAGCTCAATGGTCTGCTCCCGGTGGGTTTTCTCAAGGCGCAACAAGCGGTCGTGTTTGGAGAGCAAGTAGTGCCGTTGCCACACGCCACGCACACCGCCCGCACTGACATTGATGCCTTGCAGAGCCAGTTCTTGGGCGACCCGCAGCGGGCCATGAGTTGGTCTGGTGAGGGAGTAATCAAGGATGGCCTGTTCAATCTCGGGAGCGACCCGATTGGGATGAGCACCTTTACAGCCGGGCAGTTTATCGAGTAATCCCTCGGCGCCATAGGTCTGGTAATTACGGCGAATTTCGTAGAACTGCTGGCGGCTATAGCCAATGAGCTTGCAGGCTTTGCTGACGTTATTAAGCTCTTTGGCGAGCTCTAGCAGGCTGAGTTTTCGACGTGCTACTTTCTCGTTGGTGGTCATACGGTGACTCCGGATAACACGGTAGGGGTACCGTTTTGTTATCCGGTTTGAAGCCGTATGACCACTCCCTTTTGTGGGCAACTGTTAGGCGAATACCATCTCCATACACATTATTTCTGCTCCATGATGATCTGCAACAGATCCCCCTCCAGCAGGGCGCGCTTGACCAGCGCAAAGCCGCCATAGGTCGGCTGGTTCTGGAAGCGGGCTTTCACGATGGGCAGGCCACGGTGGAAGCTCGGCAGGGATTGATGCTCGACGCAGCGACGGATAGCCGGGAAGAGGATCTCTTCGGCGGCGGTGATTTCGCCGGCGATCAGCACCTTCTGCGGGTTGAACAGGTTGACCGTGATGGCCACGGCTCGTCCCAGATGCTCACCCACGTTCTCGATCACGCTGCGGGCCAGTTCATCGCCTGCCAGCGCCGCCTTGCACACCTCCTGAATGGTGATGTGCTTCTCCTGCAGCGCGCTCTGGTGGCCGCGGCTGATGAGCTCCTTCACCTTGTCGATGATCGCTTCGTTGGAGGCGATGGTTTCGAGGCAGCCGAAGTTGCCACAGTGGCAGCGCTTGCCGAGCGGCTCGACCTGAATATGGCCGATCTCGCCGACGTTGCGGTTCTGACCGAGGAACACCTGACCCTTGGTGATGATCCCGGAGCCCGTCCCCTGGTGAACACTCACCAGAATGGAGTCCATGCAGTCGCGGGACTCGCCGAAGAAGTGTTCGGCCAGTGCCAGCGAGCGGGTGTCGTTGCCCACGTAGCAGGGGAGGTTGAAGTGGTTCTCAAGCAGCTTCGCCAGTCCCAGATTGCGGATCTGGTACTTGGGGGTGTAGATGACCATGCCGGATTCCGGGTTGACCAGACCCGGCATGGTCAGCGCGATGCTGATGAGGTTGCGACAGCGTTCGCGGTTGGCATCGATAAAGGCGCCAATCTCCCGCAGCAGCATGTCGACCACGGGTTGCTGGTCGATCTCGGTCACCTGAATGACGTGCTGGTCGAGCTCCTTGCCATCGAGGTCATAGAGACTCAGTTGCAGGTAGCCGCGGCCCAGCTTGGCAGAGACAAACTGAAAGCGATGTTTGATGGTGGTCAGGGAGATGGCACGCCGTCCGCCGGTTGAGGCTTGCGGAGAGGTCTCCTTGATCAGGCCATGCTCGATCAGTTGCCGGGTTATTTTGGTCACGCTGGCCGGGGCCAGCTGACTCAACTCGGCAATCTTGACCCGGGAGATGGGGCCTTGCAGGTCGATGAGCCGATACACGGCTGCACTGTTGACCTGCTTGATAAGATCTACGTTTGCTATTTGTCCGCCAGTCATGATGTCACTGTTGTGTGTAGTGTCCGTTAACCACGGTCCCACGGACCGTGAAGTCCTGATCGAAGACAGTGAGGTTGGCTACTTTACCGACCTGGATACTACCGAGACGTGAGTCCCATCCAATGGCGCGAGCGGGGTAGAGGCTGGCCATTCTCAGTGCTTCATCGAGCGGTAATCCGACCTGCTTGACCAGATTTTCCACCCCCTCAATCATGGTGAGGGAGGAGCCGCCGAGTGTACCATTCTCGTCGACACACTGACCATCGCGTAAAAAGACGGTGGTGCCACAAAAATCAAATTTCTCAAAGCCTTCCGGCGCTCCGGCTGCTGCGGTGGCATCGGTGACCAGCACCAGTCGCTCCCCCAGCGCCTTGTGAGCCAGACGCACGTTGGCCCAGTGCACATGGTGGCCATCGACGATGATGCCCGCGTAGACATCTTTGCGATCGTAGATGGCGCCCACGACGCCCGGCTCGCGACCGTTGAGGGTCGGAGTCATGGCGTTGTAGAGGTGGGTCGCAAAGCGAATACCGTTATCAAACCCGGCCATGGCCTGATCGTAACTGGCGGCAGTGTGACCGGCCGAGACCAGAATGCCCGCTTCCACCAGACGGCGGATATGGGCCGGATCGTTGCGTTCCGGTGCCAGGGTGATTTTGGTGATGGCATCCGCGTTGGCGCAGAAGAAGTCGATCATCTCGTCCGCTGGTTGGCGGATTTGCGCGGCAGGGTGGATCCCCTTGCGCTTGAGGTTGGTGTAAGGCCCTTCCAGATGGACGCCCAGCACCTCGTTGGGGTGTGCCGCCATGTAGTCACGGGTCACCGCAACGGCCTGCTTCATATCCGCATCCGGACTGGTGATCAGGGTCGGCAGGAAGCTGGTGGTACCGGATTTGAGGTTGGCCGCCTGCATGGTTGCCAGGGTCTCGACCGTGATGTCGGTGTTGAACATCACCCCGCCACAGCCGTTGAGCTGCACGTCGATAAAACCGGCGGTCAGGTTGGCGCCTTTGAGGTCAATCTGCTCGATGCCCGCAGGCAGTTCAGCCAGGTGAGAGATGGCGACAATCTTGTCGCCCTCGATAAGCACCCCGTAGCCGGTCAGCACGCAGCTGCCGGTGTAGAGGGTGCAGTTGGTCAATGCGTACATGACGACTCCTTACAGACGGCCGATGTTGGCGGCTTCCAGTTGCTGGAAGTAGCGAACGGTCTTGACCTTGAGCTCCATGGTCGAGGGCTCGTCGCACACCATCATTCCCTTCGGATGCAGTTGCAGGGTGGAGATGGTCCACATGTGGTTGACGCTGCCTTCCACGGCGGCCTGCAGAGCCAGTGCTTTGCCGTGACCGGTGACCAGGATCATGATCTCTTCCGCATCCATCAGGGTGCCGACACCCACGGTCAGGGCCAGTTTGGGCACCTGCTCCATGTCGCCACCGAAGAAGCGGGAGTTGGCGATGCGGGTGTCTTCGGTCAGGGTCTTGACCCGGGTGCGGGAGGAGAGGGAAGAAGCCGGCTCGTTGAATGCGATGTGGCCGTCATTACCCACGCCACCCATGAACAGGTGGATCTTGCCGTAGGACTTGATCTTGTCTTCGTAGCGCTTGCATTCGGCCACCAGATCCTCGGCATTGCCGTTGAGGATGTTGATGTTTTCGGGACGAATGTCGATGTGGCTGAAGAAGTTGTTGTGCATGAAGCTGTGGTAGCTCTCCGGGTGATCTTCCGGCAGGCCGACGTACTCGTCCATGTTGAAGGTGACCACGTTCTGGAAGCTCACTTCACCGGCTTTGTGCAACTCGATCAGGCGCTTGTAGGTGTTGAGCGGGGTGCCACCGGTGGGCAGGCCCAGTACGAAAGGGCGATCGCTGGTCGGCTTGAACGCGTTGATGCGGTCAACGATGTAACGAGCAGACCACAGGCCTACTTGGCTGGCAGATTTCAACGGGATCAGGCGCATATGGGATACCTCTGTGTCGGGTTGCGACCGGTTTGGCGGTGGCAATTGGCTAAGACGGATTCAAGTTGTTTTATAGCGTAAATAAAGATTGCGAACTAAGCCACATCTATCCACCACCTTTATCTTGTTTGGGTGATAACGATCACGATTATCGGTTTATTAATTTGCGCAGCGAAATAAAAGCCCTAGACTGCCAATCAAGCCTTGATGGCTTATGCGTCAAACGTGATAAGCACTTAATTTCTAGAAAAACATTAACTAAGGAGAGGAACCGTGAACATTCTCGGTTATTTGCAAAAGATCGGCCGTGCCCTGATGGTGCCGGTAGCGGTATTGCCTGCCGCAGCGATCCTGATGGGGGTTGGCTACTGGATTGACCCGAATGGTTGGGGTGGTGACAGTGCGCTGGCTGCATTCCTGATCAAAGCGGGCGCAGCCATTATCGATAACATGTCCGTACTGTTCGCAGTCGGTGTCGCTTACGGTATGTCCAAGGATAAAGACGGTTCTGCTGCGCTGGCAGGTCTGGTCGGCTTCCTGGTCGTTACCACCCTGCTGAGCCCGGGCGCTGTGGCCCAGATCAAGAGCATCCCGGTGGAGCAGGTTCCTGCCGCGTTTGCCAAGATCAGCAACCAGTTCGTGGGTATCCTGTGTGGTGTTATCGCCGCTGAGCTGTACAACCGCTTCAGCAGCGTCGAGCTGCACAAGGCACTCTCCTTCTTCTCCGGTCGTCGTCTGGTACCGATCGTAACCTCCGTGGTGATGATCGTCGTATCCTTCATCCTGATGGCCGTATGGCCGGCAATCTACGGTGGTCTGGTCTCCTTCGGTGAGTCCATCGTGAGCCTGGGCTCTACCGGTGCCGGTATCTACGCCTTCTTCAACCGTCTGCTGATCCCGATCGGTCTGCACCACGCCCTGAACTCCGTGTTCTGGTTCAACGTGGCCGGTATCAACGACATTCCGAACTTCCTGGGTGGTCAGGCTACCATCGATGCCGCTCTGGCCGCTGGCAAGAGCCTGGAGCAGGTGAAAGGCGTGGTCGGTATGTACCAGGCTGGCTTCTTCCCCATCATGATGTTCGGTCTGCCGGGTGCCGCTCTGGCCATCTACCACTCCGCCAAGAAAGAGAACAAAGAGAAAGTTGCTTCCATCATGATCGCAGCTGCCTTTGCCTCCTTCTTCACCGGTGTAACCGAGCCGCTCGAGTTCTCCTTCATGTTCGTGGCGCCGGTACTGTATGTCATCCACGCCGTACTGACCGGTATCTCCGTGTTCATCGCTGCCTCCATGCAGTGGATGGCCGGTTTCGGCTTCAGTGCCGGTCTGGTGGATATGGTGCTTTCCAGCCGTAACCCGCTGGCGACCAACTGGTACATGCTGATCCCTCAGGGTCTGGTCTTCTTCGGCCTCTACTACACCGTGTTCCGCGTAGTGATTGCCAAGCTGAACCTGAAAACCCCGGGTCGTGAAGATGACGAAGAGACTGCTCCGGCTGCCGCTCAATCTACCAACCGTACCGAGCTGGCCAAGCAATACCTGGAAGTGCTGGGTGGTCAAGAGAACCTGGTTTCCATCGATGCCTGCATCACCCGTCTGCGTCTGACTCTGAAAGACCGCAGCATCGTCGATGAGCGCAAGCTGAAAGCCCTGGGTGCGGCCGGTGTGGTCAAGCTCGGTGAGCAGAACCTGCAGGTGATTCTGGGCCCATTGGCCGAAATCATCGCCGGTGAGATGAAAGCCCTGCGTTAATCGAGCGACTCGCTCACCTCAAGTCTAAGTCCATTGTTGACATAACTAAGGGCCCCGCTCAGGGGCCCCATATAAAAAAGCCAAGAAAATCCAACCTTTACTTCAAATGAGAGCAGCAGTTATGAACTTGAAACATTCTCTGTTAGCCATTGCCATGTCTACCGTTTTTGTCAGCCAGGTCCAGGCAGCCGATGCCGCCAAGCAGGCCGTGGTCGACTCCCTCGCCAACAACCTGGTGGTCAAGTATGAAGTGGTCACCAATGACGGAGCCGGTGCCGGCCTCGATTGCCAGGCGCTGGGTTCCGAGTGGGCGAGCTGTGGCGTTGCCAAGCTGCACCTGACCAATACCGGTGCGGACGTCACCTCCAAAGACTGGAGCATCTACGTCTCCTCCATCCGTCGTATCCAGCGTGTGGATAACGACCAGTTCACCATCACTCACCTGACCGGCGATCTCTATCGTTTGACGCCAACCGAGAAGTTCCAGGGCTTTGCCAAGGATGCCACGGTCGAAGTGCCGCTGGTGGTGGAATACTGGGTACTGTTCGAATCTGACATCATGCCGAACTGGTATGTCGCCAGCGAAGGTGCCGAGCCGAAAGTACTGGCCAGCATGAGCAACATCAATGATGCCAGCACCTACGAGAAGCCGATGCCGGCCGATGGCTGGAAGCGCACCAAGGATGACAAGAACATCCTGATGAACAGCGAAACCCGTTTCGCGGCCAACCAGACCAGCACCCTGCTGCCGGCTGGCAAGATTGACAACCAGATCCTGCCGACCCCGATGAAGCAGGTAGTCAAGGCTGGTCCGCAAATCGACTTCTCTACCATCAAGCTCAATGCCCTGGACTTGCCGAGCGATCGCGCCGAGGCCCTGAAGGCTCAACTGACCAAGCTGGGTGTTACCCTCTCCGACACCGGCTACCCGGTGACCATCAAGCTCGGCAGCAAGCTCAAGCAGGCTGAAGGTTATGACATGACCATCGGTCAGAAGGGCACAGTGATCCAGGGTCGCGACATCGACGGGGCATTCTGGGGTGCACAATCCCTGATCTCCCTGCTGGGTGTTGATGACAAGCTGGTGAGCCCGATGACCGTCGAGGATGCGCCGCGCTTTGAATACCGTGGCATGCAGACCGATGTGGCCCGTCACTTCCGCAGTCTGGATACCATGAAGAAGCTGGTTGACCAGATGTCTGCCATGAAGCTCAACGTGCTGCACCTTGGCCTGACCAACGATGAAGGCTGGCGTCTGGAGATCCCGGGTCTGCCGGAGCTGACTCAGGTCGGTAGCCAGCGTTGCCACGACGAGTCCGAAACCAAGTGCCTGATGCCGCAACTGGGTTCCGGCCCGACCAGCGACAACCAGGGTTCCGGTTTCTACAGCAAGTCTGACTACGTGGATCTGGTGCGTTATGCCAAGGCCCGCGGTGTGACCGTGATCCCCGAGATCAACATGCCGGCCCACGCCCGTGCTGCCGTGGTCTCCATGGAAGCGCGTTACAAGCGTCTGATGGCGGAAGGCAAAGAAGCGGAAGCTAACCAGTTCCGTCTGACTGACCCGGCTGACACCTCCAACGTCACCTCCGTCCAGTTCTACGACAAGATGTCCTTCATCAACCCTTGCCAGCCGGGTGCTGCCACCTTCGTGGCCAAGGTAATGGATGAAGTTGCCCAGATGCACCAGGCCGCCGGTCAGCCGCTGACCGCATGGCACTACGGTGGTGATGAGGCGAAGAACATCATGCAGGGCGGTGGCTATCAGGATCCGGCCGTCACCAAGAAAGAAGAGCTGGTCGCCTGGAAAGGCAACGTCGACTCCAGCAAGCAGGACAAGCCGTTTGGCAAGTCCCCGATGTGCCAGAAGATGATCGACGAAGGCAAGATCAAGGAAGTGGGCGAGCTGCCGGTTTACTTCGCCAAGGAAGTGGGCCAGATGGTCAAAGACCGCGGTTTCTCTACCCTGCAGGCGTGGGAAGACGGTCTGAAGTATGCCAGCGGTGCCAAGGACTTCGCCACCGACAACACCCGTGTCAACTTCTGGGAAACCCTCTACTGGGGTGGCTTCAACGAAGCGATGAAGTGGGCCCACAAGGGTTACCAAGTGGTGCTGTCCAACCCGGATTACCTCTACTTCGACTTCCCGAACGAAGTACACCCGGCTGAGCGTGGCTACTACTGGGCAACTCGTTTCAACGACACTCGCAAGGTGTTTGCCTTCGCCCCGGAAAACCTGCCGCAGAACGCCGAGACCTCGGTTGACCGCGATGGCAACGCCTTCGTGGCCAAGGGTGACCAGGATCCGGTCAAGTTCAAGGGGATCTCCGGTCAGCAGTGGAGTGAAACCGTGCGTACCGATGCTCAGTACGAGTACATGGTCTACCCGCGTATCTTCTCCGTGGCCGAGCGTGCCTGGCACAAAGGTGGCTTCGAGCTGGATTACGTGAAGAACCGCGAGTTCTCCGGCGAGACCAAGTTCGTCAACAAGGCCACCCTCAACAAAGAGTGGAACCAGTTTGCCAACGTACTGGGTCAGCGCGTGCTGCCGAAACTGGATCAGGCCGGTGTTGAATACCGCCTCTCCGTACCGGGCGCCAAGGTAGTGAATGGTGTGCTGGAAGCGAACGTGGATCTGCCGGGTCTGCCCATCCAGTACAGCCTGGACGGTACCAACTGGAGTGCCTATGACGCCGCGGCCAAGCCGAGCGTGAATGGCAAGGTCTACCTGCGTACCACCAGCTTCGATGGCAAGCGCACCAGCCGCGTCACCGAACTGAACTGATAGCAGTCAACCGTTAACATGAGGTGGGTCGCAAGACCCGCCTTTCCCAAGGGCGATGGCGTATCGGGTTTGGGAAAGGTTGACTGTGCGTGTGAGCCTTTGTTGTGTGTAATTGTCTGTTTTGTGTTTTTCATCACTTTCAGCCCCGCCCAGTGCGGGGCTTTTTTATGCATTTGGTGTGCAATGTGGCAAGCCACGCCGTTTTTAGCGGCGCAATGGCCGGGAAATGGCCCGGAAGTGCCAAATTCAGGTTGAGACAGCGCCCGTAATAAGGGATCATACCCGGCTTGACGGCGGGGGGATGAGGGTGCCAGCCGGCACAACTTCCGCCAGTGACGCTTTTTTGAGGTGAGCCATGAGTCAGGCGAACAGCCCAACTAACTTTATTCGTCAGATCATTGATGAAGATCTGGCCAGCGGTAAGCACAGCAGCGTGCATACCCGTTTTCCGCCCGAGCCGAACGGTTATCTCCATATCGGCCACGCCAAGTCCATCTGCCTGAACTTCGGCATCGCCCGCGACTATCAGGGCCAGTGCAACCTGCGTTTCGATGACACCAACCCGGTGAAGGAAGATATCGAGTACGTAGAGTCCATCAAGCAGGATGTACAGTGGCTCGGCTTCCAGTGGAATGGCGAGATCTGCTACTCCTCCGACTATTTCGACAAGCTGCACGGCTACGCCATCGAGCTGATTGAAAAGGGTCTGGCCTATGTGGACGAGCTGACGCCCGAGCAGATGCGCGAGTACCGTGGCACCCTGACTGAAGCTGGCAAGAACAGCCCGTTCCGCGATCGCAGCGTGGAAGAAAACCTGGCGCTGTTTGCCAAGATGAAGAATGGCGAGTTCGCCGAAGGCACCGCCTGCCTGCGCGCCAAGATCGACATGGCATCTCCCTTCATGGTGATGCGTGATCCGGTTATCTACCGCATCAAGTTTGCCCACCACCACCAGACCGGTGACAAGTGGTGCATCTACCCGATGTATGACTTCACCCACTGCATCTCGGACGCGCTGGAAGGGATCACCCATTCTATCTGTACCCTGGAGTTCCAGGACAACCGTCGTCTGTACGACTGGGTGCTGGACAACATCACCATCGACTGCCATCCGCGTCAGTACGAGTTCTCTCGTCTGAACCTCGAATACACCGTCATGTCCAAGCGCAAGCTGAACCTGCTGGTGACCGAGAAGCATGTCGATGGTTGGGACGACCCGCGCATGCTGACCGTCTCCGGTCTGCGTCGTCGTGGTTACACCCCGGCTTCCATCCGCGAGTTCTGCAAGCGCATCGGCGTCACCAAGCAGGACAACATCGTCGAGATGAGCATGCTGGAAGCCTGCATCCGCGAAGACCTCAACGAGCATGCACCGCGCGCCATGGCCGTGCTGCATCCGGTGAAAGTGTTCATCGAGAACCTGGCCGCCGACGAAGTGTTGACTGCCCCGGCCCACCCGAGCAATGCCGAGATGGGTACCCGCGAGCTGAACTTCACCCGCGAGATCTTCATCGACGAAGCGGACTTCAAAGAAGAGGCGAACAAGCAGTTCAAGCGTCTGGTGCTGGGCAAGGAAGTGCGTCTGCGCAATGCCTATGTGATCAAGGCCGAGCGCATCGAGAAAGATGCCGATGGCAAAGTCACCTGCATCTACTGCTCCTACGATCCCGAGACCCTGGGCAAGGATCCGGCCGATGGCCGCAAGGTGAAAGGGGTGATCCACTGGGTCAGCGCCACTCACTCCCTGCCAGCCGAAGTGCGTCTCTACGACCGTCTGTTCAAGGTACCGAACCCGGGCGCCGAGGATGACTTCGAAGCTGCCCTGAATCCGGAATCCCTGGTGATCATCGAGGGGGCTCGTGTCGAGGCTTCCCTGAAGGACGCCAAGCCGGAGCAGGCTTACCAGTTCGAGCGTGAAGGTTACTTCTGCGCCGACAACAAGCTCTCCAGCCCGGAGCATCTGGTGTTCAACCGCACCGTTGCCCTGCGCGACTCCTGGGGCAAGGTAGAAGGCTAAGCCGATGGGGCAGGGGAGACCCTGCCCTGTGTGCTGCCAACGGCCTGCGCCGGACAATAAAAAAGCCAGCTAATGCTGGCTTTTTTATTGTCCGTTATCTGCAAGTCGCGGGCGACTTATTCGTCGTGCTTGCACTCACCGGTAGCACAATGACCGTAGAGGTAGAGGCTGTGGTTGGTGAGACGGATATTGAATTTCTTGGCGATCTCGCGCTGACGCTGTTCGATCACTTCGTCGGAGAACTCGATCACCTTGCCGCAGTCGAGGCAAACCAGGTGGTCGTGGTGCTCCTGAGTGGCCAGCTCGAATACCGACTTGCCACCTTCGAAGTGGTGACGGGTAACGATACCGGCATCATCAAACTGGTTGAGAACGCGATAGACGGTAGCGAGACCAATCTCTTCACCCAGGTCGATCAGTCGTTTATAGAGATCTTCGGCGCTGGTGTGCTGGCAGTCCGGCTGTTGCAGGATTTCCAGGATTTTGACCCGGGGCAAGGTGATCTTGAGCCCGGCCTTTTTTAACGCTTGGTTGTTGTCTGCCATATTCTACTTATTCGCATTCTCGAAGGTGGGGTTATTCTGATGGACTGCCGCAGGAATGGCAACCTTGAACTCGCTTGGCCTGTCATTATAGGTCGTAGCCTCCCTAAAAATAAACCCAGCAATTCAAGGGGTTTAGCCATAAATGGCCGGTTGGATTGAAATAATCAATCGTGTCGTCCGACTTGCTGGCATGGCAGATGTTGATAAGATGTAACTTTCATATTCTGGTCGGATGAGATCCATGGATTGGCTTTTTGACAATGCGGCCTGGGTGCGCCGCGCACTCAACGCCTGGCCCCCTTTCTGGGGCGCCGGTATCAAGATAGAGACCCTGAGCGATGACTTTCGCTACTGCCGGGTGACCCTCAAATCCCGCTGGTGGAACAAGAACGCCAACCGCACCCAGTTTGGCGGCAGCATGTTTGCCATGACGGACCCCATCTATCCACTGATGCTGATGGGCTACTTCAAGAATCGCTACTACGTCTGGGACAAGGCGGGCAGCATCAACTACATCAAGCCCGGCAAGGGCAAGCTGGTGGCCGAGTTCAACCTGACCGAGGGCAAGTTGGCCGAAATCGTGGCGGCGACCGAAGGTGGCAACAAACACTTCCCCGAATTCGAGGTCACGGTACAGGACAAGAGCGGCGAGCTGGTGGCGCAGGTCAAGCGCACCCTCTATGTGCGAGCCAAACCGGAGCACAGAGGTGAATAACAGGGGAGAATGAAGGCAGGCATCGCCACTTGCAGATACAACAAGGGCCCCGTCGGGGCCCTTGTTGTCAGAGGTATGAGGGGAGGCGGATTACTCCAGCTCGCCCAGGCACATCTCTTCGTGCAGCTGCTTGCACCAGCCCTTGACGCGCTCGGCAGTCAGCTCCGGCTGGCGATCTTCATCGATACCCAGACCGACAAAGTGCTTGTCATCGACCAGTGCCTTGGAGGCTTCAAACTCGTAGCCGGCAGTCGGCCAGTGACCGATGATGATGGCGCCTTTGGCTTCGACGATGTCACGCAGGGTGCCCATGGCGTCGAGGAAGTACTCGGAATAGTCTTCCTGATCACCGCAACCGAAGATGGCGACCAGCTTGTTGGTGAAGTCGATTTCGCCCAGATCGGGGAAGAAGTCGTCCCAGTCGGCCTGGGCTTCGCCATAGTACCAAGTCGGGATGCCGAACATCAGCAGATCAAAGCTCTCGATGTCTGCCTTGCTGCTCTTGGCGATGTCACGGACTTCAATCAGGTTTTTGCCCAGCTCTTTCTGGATCATCTTGGCGACAGCTTCGGTGTTACCGGTATCGCTGCCAAAAAACAGACCTACACTTGCCATAGTGTTTAGTTACCCGTATTTGGTGTTAATGCTCAACGCTCAGACTGCAATGTCCACCGCAAAGGCGGACTCAATCTGTTGTTTCAGGATAGATTGGATCAGCTCGGCTCGGCTGATGTTCTGTTGTAACGCAAGTTGGTTCAGGCGCTCCAGCAACTCGGCCTCCACCTTTAACTCTACCCGCTTCAGCCCATTTTCCCGATCGCGCTTAAGCTGGTTACGCTTGTTGATCTTGAGCTGGGTCTCGCGGGGGAGTGGATTGGTCTTTGGCCTGCCGGGGCGCTTCTCATTTGCGAACAGATCCAGTGTTGTTCGATCAGTTTGCTGTTTGGCCATACATCACAGATGAAAATAAGTTAGCCGAGTCCTGAGCCTTCCCAGCCCAGTTCGATCAGCCCCTTGGCGACAAAACCCGCACAACCCAGAAACAGTACCAACCAGACGATAAAACGACCGAAACGGGGCACGTTGCCGCGTTTGAGCACGTCCTGAATGGCCAGGCCAATCAATATGAAAATGGCCACAAAGAATAACTTGAGGCCCAAACTTTCGATCAGGTCGATATGTTCACTTAGCATGGATTGCGCACACTCCTTATGACCGGCGCACTATATCACAAAGGATCTGAAACTGTTAACCGCCTGTCGACAGGAAATCCACAACCAATTTGTTGAACAGAGCCGGTTTTTCCGCATGCAGCCAGTGGCCGGTACCCGCGATGACACGCACCTTTGCCGCTGGGAATTGAGCCAGTGCCGTCTCGCTGTATTGGGGCTGCATATAGTCAGAATCCCCCCCTTTGATAAAGAGCACCGGCCCCTCGAAGCGGTGTTCATCCTCTGGCCAGCCCATGATGTTGGCGTAGTTTTGCTCAAGGGCGGGCACATTGAAGCGCCAACCCCAGCCATGCTCGCCTCTGGCGAAGGATTTGAGCAGGAACTGGCGCACCCCGGCGATCTCGATGTGCTGTGCTAGCATGGCTTCCGCTTCACTGCGGCTTTGCGGCAGCGTGCGAAGTGTGGCGTTGAGTCCGGCGAACACATTCTGGTGGCGGGAGTGGGGATAGGCGACCGGCGCCATGTCGGCCACCACCAGCTTGGTCACCCGCTCTGGCGCCAGCTTGGCAAGCTGCATCGCCACCTTGCCACCCATCGAGTGGCCAATCAGGGTCGCTTCGGCAATCTCCAGCCGATCCATCAGGGTCAGGATGTCGGCCGCTTGCGCCGGATAGCTCATCTCGCTGCTATGAAAGGAGGCTCCGTGGTTGCGCAGATCGACGCTGACCACCCGATAGTGTTCGCAGAGGGCACGGGCCAGCAGGCCGAGGTTGTCGAGGCTGCCAAACAGGCCGTGGATCAGAATGACCGCCGGGCCCTGACCCTGCTCCTTGAAGTTCAATATGCTGTTTTGTTGCAAAATGACACCTTGTCGGTCGTGGGTGCGTATCGCTGTTTTATTTAACGCACTGGAAAGAAAAGGATTTCGTCCAATGGATTGGAATTTTATGTGGTTTTTTTTCTAAAAAATCCCGTCCGGATCGGCTATCAGTGCGGCTGATCACACACTTGGCCCGCTATTATGCCGTATTCTCGATGAGATTCATGTACATCTGCCAGCCCCTTGCTTGGGCTGTCGGGTTTGCCTATGTATAATCGCCGCATCCGAATTTCGACGAGTCCAGCGCATCCCTATGAAAACCATCGAGCTTGATGACGATCTCTACTTCTATATCGCCAGCCAGACCCGGCACATTGGTGAGAGTGCCTCCGATATCCTGCGCCGTCTGCTGGAACAGCCTGCTCACCAAGGTGTGCCGGTTGCCGAGCCCGTTGCCGTCGCGCAGCCCAGTGCGGTAGCCACCCAACAAGGGCTGCAAGCCCTGCTCGATTCCGGTGAGCTGCAAAAGGAAGAGAAGTCCATCAACCGCTTCATGCAGGTGCTCAGTACCCTCTACCGTGACGATCCGGTCGGGTTTACCCAAGCCACCGAAATCAAGGGGCGCAAGCGCGTCTATTTCTCGCAGGATCCCGAGGCTCTGCGCGCCAGTGGCAGCACCACCAAGCCCAAGCCGGTACCGGAGACCCCGTTCTGGGTGATCACCAACACCAACACCAGCCGCAAGCAGAACATGGTGGCCCAGCTGATGGCCAGCATGGGCTATGGCGAAGAGGTGATCGCGCAAGTGTGTGGCGCAATTTAACGATTCTTCAAGACTCAGGCCTTGCCCGGCAAGGCCGCCATTACGCAAGGAAAACGCCATGGCTCAGCATTCCCACGCCGGTCAACCGGCCCGTTTAAGCGATCTGACCAACATTCCCCGTTTGGTCAGCGCCTACTACCTCAACAAGCCGGACATGAGCCGCCCCGAGCAGCGGGTTGCCTTCGGTACCTCCGGCCACCGTGGCAGCGCCCTGCACAGCGCCTTTACCGAATCCCATATTCTGGCGGTGACCCAGGCCCTGGTGGAGTATCGCCAGCAGGCTGGCATCACTGGCCCGCTGTTTGTCGGTATGGATACCCACGCCCTGTCCGAATCCGCCTTTGCCAGCGCCGTCGAAGTGCTGGCGGCCAACGGTGTTGAAACCCGCATTCAGGCTGGCCTCGGCTTTACCCCGACCCCGGTCATCTCTCACGCCATCCTGCGCTACAACTCTGGCAAAGAAGGGGCCAGCAAGCCTGCAGCGCGCGCCGACGGCGTGGTGATCACTCCGTCCCACAACCCGCCGGAAGATGGTGGCTTCAAGTACAACCCGCCCCACGGTGGCCCCGCCGAAGGGGAGATCACCAAGTGGGTGGAGGACCGTGCCAACGCGATCCTGGAAGCGGGTCTGGCCGGCGTGAAGCGCATGCCGTTCGCTGAGGCGCTCAAGAGCCCGTTCGTGGTTGAGCACGACTATGTCACCCCCTATGTGGATGATCTGAAGAACGTGCTGGACATGGACGCCATCAAGAATGCGGGCATCAAGATCGGTGTCGATCCGCTGGGCGGCTCCGGCGTCGCCTACTGGGACGTTATCGCCAAGACCTACGGCCTGAACATCGAGGTGGTGAACTACAAGGTCGACCCGACCTTCTCCTTCATGACTCTGGATAAAGACGGCAAGATCCGGATGGACTGCTCCAGCCCGTTCGCCATGGCGAGCCTGATCGCCCTTAAAGACAAGTTCGACATCGCCCTTGGCAACGACCCTGACTACGATCGTCACGGCATCGTCACCAAGTCCGGTCTGATGAACCCGAACCACTATCTGGCGGTGGCGATCCAGTATCTGTTTACCCATCGCACCGGCTGGTCTGCCGATGCGGCCGTTGGCAAGACGCTGGTCTCCTCGTCCATGATCGACCGGGTTGCCGGCGAGATTGGCCGTACCCTGAAAGAGGTGCCGGTTGGCTTCAAGTGGTTCGTGGATGGCCTCTACAGCGGCGAGTTCGGTTTTGGTGGCGAGGAGAGCGCTGGCGCCTCCTTCCTGCGCAAAGATGGCACCGTCTGGACCACCGACAAGGATGGCTTCATTCTGGCGCTGCTGGCGGCGGAAATTCTGGCGGTCACCGGCAAGGATCCGCAGGCCCACTACGACGCACTGGAAGCCAAATTTGGCCGCTCCAGCTATCGCCGTATCGACGCTCCGGCCAACAGTGCCCAGAAAGCGGTGCTCTCCAAGCTGGATCCGGCGCTGGTGGAAGCCTCCACTCTGGCCGGTGAGCCCATCATCGCCAAGCTGACCAAGGCGCCGGGCAACGATGCCGCCATCGGCGGCCTCAAGGTAGTGACCGAGAACGGCTGGTTCGCGGCGCGCCCCTCCGGTACCGAGTCCATCTACAAGATCTACATGGAGAGCTTCAAGGGCGACGCGCACCTCGACCTCATCCAGCAGGAAGCCCAGCAGATCGTCTCTGCGGCGCTGGCCAAGGCCGGCGTATAAGCCACCTTCCAGTCGCTGACCGCTGACTAAAAAGAGGAGCCGCAATGGCTCCTCTTGTTTATGCATGGGTTGAGGTGGTCTGGTGTTTACACCTCGTTACAGATCCCTGTACTCGCTCGGCGGGCTTGCCAACGTTTGAAGAAGGAGCGTGCTGGCAGTTTCATCAGGAAGAGGGAGAGCAGGATCACCCCGATGCCGATCCACTGGCTGACATCCAGAGTTTCACCCACCATCAATACCCCAAGCGACACAGCCATCATGGGATTGGTGAGGGCCAGCATGCCCATCACCTCCGGGCCGTGGTGCTTTAATCCCCACAACCAGGCCCAGTAGCCCAGTGCGGTGTTGAGCAGGATCAACCAGAGCAATCCCGGCGCACTGGCCGGATCCGGTAACGGCATTGGGCCAGCTAGCCACCAGGCGAGCGGGATCAGCATCAAGCCCCCAAGCAGCAATTGCCAGGCGGTCAGCGCCAGCAGATCGTTTACCGGCCAGTGGCGCATCCAGCGGCTGGATTGGCCGATCAGCACGGTGGCCAGCATGGCGCATGCAACTCCGACAGGATCCAGATTGGCAGAGGGGTTGAGCAACAGTAATACCCCAGCCAACCCCATCAATCCCAGCAGTAGCCATTTCAGGCTCGGTCGTGTGCCATCTTGCAACCAGGCCAGTAGCATCAGCACCAGCGGCAGGGTGGCACCAAGTGTACCTGCTACTGCCCCCGGCAGCCGGAAGGCCGCCAGAAACAGCAAAGCGAAGAAGGCGGCAATGTTGCAAAACGCCAACAGGAACTGCTTGCCCCAGGGCAGAGGCGGCATGCGCGGATGCAACAGTAACAAGAGCAGCCCGGCAGGCAGTGCCCGCCATACGGCAACCCAGTAGGGTGAGTAGTCAGTCAGGTAGAGGCTGACGACAGCATAGGTGCTGCCCCACAGCAGTGGAGCCAGCAAGGCGATCAGCATTGGCATTATTTATCTCTTCATAAAGTATCTTCAAGTGAAGATAAATTAGTGCCGAATTGATTTATCATCAAGTATCTCGATATAAAGATAAGTAGTTGGCGATGGAATCAGATCATGTAGACCTGCTGCTGGCTCAGTGGGCTCGGCAGCGACCGGATCTCGACTGTTCTCCTATGGGGGTGCTGGGTCGGGTAGCCCGGATGGCGGCAATTGCCGGTCGTGAGGTGAGTGAAGAGCTCAAAGAGTGCGGCTTGCTTGGCACGGACTTCGACATTTTGGCGACCCTGCGTCGGTCGGGTGAGCCACTGACGCCGACAGTGCTCTACCAATCGGCCATGTTGAGTTCGGGTGCCATGACGGCCCGGCTCGACAAGCTGGCCGAGCGGGGACTGATAGAGCGGCAAGCGGCGCCCAGCGATCGGCGCAGCCTGCTGGTCTGTCTCACCGAATCGGGCAAAGCGCTTATCGACCGAGCGGTTGAGCTGCACGTGGCCAACGAGCGTCGCCTGCTGGCGCCACTGACCGAGGCGGAGCAGGCTCAGTTAGCGGCACTGCTCAAACGCTGGTTGCTGGAAAACGAATAACAAAAACGGGCCAGCAGGCCCGTTTTTGTTGGCAAATCAGTACCTGACTCAGTAACCGCCTTTGGCCTCTTTAACCGCCAGCCCCAGCTGCCATACCGCCATGGCATAGTGGGTACTGTGGTTGTAACGGGTGATGGTGTAGAAGTTGGGCAGACCGTACCAGTATTGGTAGCCGGTGCCGACATCGAGGCGCAGCAGGCTCGACTCGCTGTGGTTGCCCAGGCTACTGGTTGGCGTCAGCCCCGCACGGCGCAGGGTGGCGACCGGGTAGCGGGTCTGAAAGCCATGCTCATAGCCGGGCAGTTGGCCCTGACCGCGCACCGCAACCGGTTGGCCTTTCTCCCAGCCGTGGGCCTTGAAGTAGTTGGCGACGCTGCCGATGGCATCCACCGGATCCCACAGGTTGGTGTGGCCGTTGCCGTCAAAGTCCACCGCATAGCGCTGGAAGCTGGAGGGCATAAACTGGCCGTAGCCCATGGCGCCTGCATAGGAGCCCTTGGGTTCGGTGGGATCCATCCCCTCGTCGCGGGTCATCACCAGAAAGGCTTCCAGCTCGCTGGTGAAGAACTCGGCACGACGCGGATAATCAAACGCCAGGGTGGCCAGCGCATCCAGAATGCGGGTCTTGCCCATCACTCGGCCCCAGCGGGTCTCGACCCCGATAATGCCGACGATGATCTCAGGCGGCACCCCGTAGACCTGCTCCGCCCGGTTCAGCTCGCTTGCGTATTCACGCCAGAAGTTGACGCCGTTCTGTACGTTGTCGGGGGTGATGAACTTGGCGCGATAGCGGTTCCAGGCACCGGTCGGGCCGGTGGGCTTGGCGGTGGTCGGCGCCTGGGCATCCATCAGGCGGATGATCCAGTCGTAACGCTCTGCCTGTGCCAGCACCTGATGCAGCTGGGCGTTGTCAAAACCGTGCTTCTCGACCATCTTCTGGACGAATCTGTCCACGTTTGGGCGATTGGCGAAGTCCCCCTTGCTAACCCCTTGTGTATAAACGGGTTTGCTCGATGGCGTCTGATTGATAAAGGCGCTCTTGGGCTGGGGGACGACTACGGGCTTTGGCGCTGGGGCGCTGCTGCAGCCACCGAGCAGGGGGAATAACGACAGAGTGAGAAGAGAGGCAAGGCGACGCATAGGGTTCTCAAAGAGACTGATAAAAGTGCCGTCATGGTAAAACATTGTCATCCCCGTGCAAGTGTTCCGTGTGCCTTGTTTGCCGCCAATTCATCGTGCGATGGATTAGCCCTTCTGTGAGGGCTGTGCTGTTTCGCGCTGGGGGTGACGCAGGGTGTGGTAACCGCTCCAGAGCCGGGTCAGGGTGGTGATGGCGCAGAGCATTGCAAAGCCGTAGGCGAACGGGGCGAAGGCGGTGGGCCACAGGCACATCAGCACAAAGAGGGCGATGGTTTCGCTCCCCTCGGTGAGGCCGCCCAGATAGTAGAGGGATTTGTGGTGGTAGACCGGATTGTCGATCCCCCGCTTGCCCGCCATGATGGCAAACGCCAGAAAGCTCGACCCTGTGCCCATAAAGGCAAACAGCAGGGTGGCGGCGGGTAGCGCATTGGCGGGGGCGGCGAGGGCAAAGCCCAGCACCACGGCGGCGTAGAAAATAAAGTCGAGCGTGATGTCGAGAAAGCCGCCGCAATCGGTGATGCCGGTTTCCCGCGCCACGGCGCCATCGAGTCCGTCCAGCAGCCGGTTGAGCAGGATGGCCGCGAGCGCCCACTGATAGTAGCCAAAGGCCAGCAGCGGCAGCGCCAGCATGCCGATGGCAAATCCGGTGAGGCTCACCTGATTGGCACTGATCCCGGCGCGGCAGAGCGGTTTGGCAAGCTGGGTGAGGGGGCTGCGGATCACGGGGATCAGATGGCGATCAAACAAGGTGAACACTCCTCGGTTAACAGTGGCATTCGGTGAGGTTGAGTATGGTGCCCGGCGCGTCTTCCGCATCGTGGGTCACCAGGATGGCGGGGATAGCCAGCGCCTTGATCTGCGCGAACACCAGCTCGCGAAAGGCGGCCCGCAGCGGCTTGTCGAGGCGGGAGAAGGGCTCGTCCAGCAGCAGGGCGTCGGGTTCCGCCAACAGTGCCCGCAGCAGACTGACCCGCGCCCGCTGACCCCCTGATAGCAACTGCGGCAGCTTGTCAGCCTGATCCGCCAGCGCGACCTGTGCCAATGCGGCCAACGCCTTTTCTCGCCGCGCCCGTTTTCCCTTGATGATCGCAGGCATGCCGAACATTAGGTTCTCCGTCACCGTCAGATGGTCGAACAGCAGGTCATCCTGAAACAGCATGCCGATGCGCCGCGCCTGCGCAGGCAAGGTGTTGAGTGGCCGCTCGCCGAGCCTTACCTCCCCCTCCAGCCGGATCGGGCCGCTATCTGTCTGCGCGCCGGGCAGTACCCCGGCCAGCCCCGCCAGCAGGGAGCTTTTACCGCAGCCGCTTGGGCCCATCAGGGTCAATACCTCGCCGGGGGCCACCTGCAGGGGGGGCAGCGAAAGCAGCAGATTTTCATCAAGGTAAAGCCGAAGAGGCGTGGTGCTCAGCATATGGCTATTTCCATCATGAGAGTTCATCGTGAGCCGCCCCCCTTGAGCGCCGGATTGATCCGCGCCGGCAGCCAGAGCGCCAGCAGATAGATAACGAGCGGCAGCAGCAGTTGCAGCAGACCGTAGAGCCCCGCCAGTCGCCGGTTGAGGCCGCTGCCGATGGCCACCGCTTCCGTGGTGATGGTGACCACTCTGCCTGCCCCAAACAGCAGGGTCGGCAGGTATTGGGCCAAACTCACCGCCGCCCCGACGCCGAAGGCAAACAGCAGTGGGCGCGCCAGCAGCGGCGCTTTGACCTGCCACCAGGCTCGCCACGGCGTGGCCCCCAGCAGCAGGGCGCTCTGGGTGATCCGCGGATCGAACTGGCGATAGGGGCCGTGCAGGCACAAATAGACATAGGGAAAGACAAACAGCAGCTGGCTCCAGAGCACCCAGCCCCAGCCAATGCCGCTGCTTATCGAGTCATGCGCAAGCCAGTCCAACCCGAGCCGGATGCCAAACAGCAGGCTTGCCTGCGGCAGCAACAGCGGCAGGCAGATAAGCCAGAGCGGCCAGGGGCGGCGGCTGGCTTGTGCCTCCAGACTGCACACCGCCATCATCAGTGCCAACAAGCCGCTCACCAGCGCCAGCAGTGCGCTGGTTACCAGCAGTGGCAGCAGGGTTGGCAGCAGATCCAGCCAGTAATGACTGCTCCACTGGCTGGGCCAGAGGGCGGGAAAGGGCCAGCGGCGCGCCAGCGACCAGAGCAGCAGCGCCGCCAGCACCGCCAGATTGAGGGTGATCAGGGTGAAGGCAAAGCCCGCTGCGAGCCGGTTGGCAAAGAAGTGGGGCGCCGCCCGTTTGCCATCGAGCCAGCAGCCTTTGCCCATCTCTTTATGAAGCCACTCCAGTAATCTGAGCAGAGCGATGAGCAACGCCGTGATGGCGAGCAAAAGCAGGGCGCCGCTGGCGGTGGCTCCGCGCCAGAGCAGATCCGGGTCCTGATACCAGAGCCACAACCGCACCGCCAGCGGGGCGGGGGCATCGGGCCCGAGCAGCTGGGCGAGATCCACCACCGCCACTCCGTAGGCCGCCACCGCATAGATGGGCAGGCGCAGGGCAGGCCACAGCGCTGGCAGCAGCAGGCGCCACCAGATCTGGGGGGCGCTGAAACCGAGGCTCGCCCCCAGCCACTGCTGGCGTGCCAGCAGGATGGGTTGCTGCGCGGCCATCGCCATCAGCAGCAGAAAGGGGGTCTCCTTGAAAACGAGCAGTGCAATCAGCCCGAGCCCCCAAGGGTCGCGAATGGTCTGCCAATCGGGGGGAAGATCAAGCCCGGTCAGCGCTGGCGAGACGAGCCGCAGCAGCCAGCCGGAGGGGGCGAGCAGAAAGGCAAAACCGATGGCAAAGGCGACGTGGGGCATGGCCAGCATGGGCGAGAGCAGACGACGGAGCAGCCCGAAAGCCCGGCTGTCGCTGTGGGCCAGCAGCAAGGCGGTCATCAGCAGGCTGCCGAGGGTGGAGGCGGCGCCAATCCACAGGCTCAGCGCAGCGGAGTGCCACAGGCCTGGCTGGGCCAGCAGCAAGGCGAGATGAGAGGCGGTCATCCCTTCCGCCAGCAGTTGCCACAGCCCCGCCAGCAATGGGATGACGAAGAGCGCCAGATAAATGACCGCCATCCCCGTACTCATACTGGGGGGGCGTGTCAACCGGCGCCACGGTCGGGAGCGGGAAAGCGGGTGACCAGCGGCACTCATCAGTGACCGTAACGCTCGGCCCAGGCCGCTTCCAGCTTGAGCTGCCAGCTGGGGTGAGGCTCGGCCACCGCTTTGAAGCGCAGTGCCGGTTGCTCTTTGGCGGAGTCAGGCAGGGCATCGGCCCGCAGCACGCTGGGATCACCCCAGAAGGCCGGATTGGCTTTTCGTGCCTGCGCCGTCGGGCTTAACAGAAAGTTGGCCACCACTTTAGCTCCCGCACGGGCGCTGGCATTGAAGGGAATGGCGAGAAAATGGCTGTTGGTGAGCGCCCCTTTCTCCATGGCAATCGCTTCGACGCTGGGGGGCAGGGCGCCAATCTGGGTGGCGCTCTGCGCCTCCTGCGGGTTGAAGCTGATGGCCATCGCCAGCTCGCCATCATCGAGCAGCTGGCGGGTTTCGGCGGCGCTGCTGGGGAACAGTTTGCCCTTGCGCCAGAGTGCCGGATGCAGCTCATCGAGCCAGGCCCAGAGCGGGGCGGTCACGTTGGCAAAGTCGCTCTCGGTCGCCTCCCGATAGAGGGGGGCGGGGTTTGGCGTCAATTCCAGCAGGATCTGCTTGAGAAAACTGGAGCCATGGAACTGGGGCGGCTTGGGATAGGTGAAGCGACCGGGATGGGCCTTGGCCCACGCCAGCAGGGCTGCAGCCGAGGTGGGCGCTCTGGCGACCTCTTCGGTATCGACCATCAGATTGAGCTGGCCGATGCCCCAGGGGGCTTCCAGCCCTTCCACCGGCAGGGTGAAGTCCTCACTCACCGGCAGGGTGCTGTCTACCAGCGCCATGTTGGGTAGCTCGGTGGTAAAGGGAGCGCCGAGCAGCCCCTGCTCCTTGAGCGCCTTGAAGTTCTCGCCGTTGACCCAGAGCAGGTCGATGGGCCCGCCAGCTTGCTTGCCCGCCTGCTTGTTGGCCAGCAACTGGTTGACGCTCTGGGCGATGTCATCCACCTTCACCTGCACCAGCTTGACCTGATAGTCGCGTGCCAGCTCCTGCCCGGCCCACACCAGATAGGCGTTGATCTCCGGGCTGCCGCCCCAGGCGTTGAAGTAGACGGTCTGTCCCTTCGCCTCCTCAAGGGTCCGTTGCCAGTTATCGTCTGGGTTGGCCGCCAACAGCGGGCCGCTGGCCAGCAGTGGCAGGGCGCACAGCAGGGCGTTTAGCCGCTGTTTGAGCTGTGAGTTGAGTTGTGAGAATGGCTTGCGCATAAACGTTTCCCTGATTGTCAGGCGCCACGGCGCCAGTGGTGATAACGGGCCAGCAACGCCAGCACCCGGGTGGGCTGGTGGGCCCGTTTCCATTCACCCGCCACATATTTGTTCCCCTCCATCAGGGTGGGATAGGCGTGAATGGTGCCGAGGATCTTGCCTAGGCCGAGGCGGTGACGCATGGCGAGCACGAACTCGGCAATCCGCTCACCGGCGTGAGTGCCCACTATGGTGGCGCCAAGGATAGTATCCTTGCCCGGGACGGTGAGCACCTCGACAAAGCCGTGGCGCTCGCCATCGGCAATGGCACGATCCAGCTCGGCCAGCTCGAAGCGGGTCGCCTCGAAGGAAATCCCCTGCGCCTCGGCCTCCTTGCGATTGAGGCCGACCCGGGCAATCTCCGGCGTGGTGTAGGTGGCTGCCGGAATGACCCGATAGTCGGCCCGAAAGCGCTTGAACTGGCCAAACAGGGCATTGACCGCCGCATACCAGGCCTGATGGGCGGCGAAGTGGGTGAACTGGTAAGGGCCCGCTACGTCTCCCACCGCCAGTATGCTGGGGAAGTTGGTGGCAAGGAAGCCATCGACCGCTAGGGTGCCGCGGGGGGCAAGCTCGACCCCCAACGCTTCGAGCCCGAAGCCGCTGACGTTGGCGATCCGACCCAGTGCCAGCAGCAGTTGATCCCCTTCCACCACCTGTGTCTCATCGCCACGGCGCAGTTGCAGCCGGATGGGGAGATCCCCATCGGCTGCGGGCAGATAGTCGGCTCGTTCGGCGCGCCAGCCGGTGAGCACCCGCACGCCGTCGTGGGCCAGCTGTTCCGCCAGCAGCTCGGCCACCTCCCGCTCTTCGCGGGGCAGCAGTTGCTCCGAGAGTTCCACCAAGGTCACGGGAATGCCGAGCAGGGCGAAGCTCTGGGCCAGCTCGCAGCCGATAGGGCCACCGCCCAGCACCAGCAGGCGGCGCGGTGGGGTGCGTAGCTGCCAGAGGCTATCCGAGGTGAGGTAAGGCACCTGATCCAGCCCCGGCAGCTTGGGCACCAGCGGCCGAGCGCCGGTGGCGATAACGATATGGCGGCTGGCAAGGCGCTTGCCGTTAACCTCCACCTCCCAAGGGGAGACCAGCCGCGCCTCTCCTTCGATGCACTCCACTCCAAGCCCCTGATAGCGCTCGATGGAGTCGTGGGGCTCGACCTCCTTGATAACCTCAGCCACCCGCGCCATCACCGCCGCAAAATCGGCGCGGGAGTGGCTTGGGCTAAAGCCCAGCTCGTCGGCTTTACGCTGCTCTGCGGCAAAGCGGGCGCTTCGGATCAGCGCCTTGGAGGGGACGCAACCGCTGTTGAGGCAATCGCCCCCCATCTTGTGCTTCTCGATGAGCGCCACCTTGGCCTTCACCGCTGCCGCGATATAGCTGGTAACCAGCCCACCGGCGCCCGCACCGATCACCAGCAGGTTGTAGTCATAGCGAGCGGGTTTGCGATAGGGGGCGAGCAGGCGCCGCTGGGCGAGCTTGGCGGTCAACTTCTTGACCAGCCAGGGCATCAGCCCCAGCAGGGTCAGCGCCACCATCAGGCCGGGGGAGAGGATATTGCCGGTGCTGGTTAACTGGCCAAGCTCGCTGCCCGCCAGTACATAGACGAAGGTGCCGGGCAGCATGCCAAGCTGGCTGACCCAGTAGTAGGTGCTGACTCTGATGGGGGTGAGCCCCATCAGCAGATTGACCAGAAAGAAGGGGAAGATGGGGATGAGGCGCAGGCTCAGCAGATAGAAGGCCCCCTCCTTCGCCATGCCGGACTGAAAGGTGGCCAGCTTGTCACCAAAGCGGGCGGTGACCCAGTCGCGCAGCAGAAAACGGGCGCTGAGAAAGGCCAGGGTTGCGCCTAGGGTGCTGGCGAAGGAGACCAGCAGCAGCCCCCAGGCGACGCCGAACACCGCGCTGCCACCCAGGGTGAGCAGGCTGGCGCCGGGCAGGGAGAGAGCGGTGCTCAGCACATAGATAAGCACGAACAGCAGGCTGGCCGAGACAAAGTGGCTGTCGACCCATTGCGCCACTGCCGCCTGCTGGGCCTGCAAGGCGTCCAGAGTGAGGTAACGACCGAGATCGAGGGCAAAAAAGGCGCCGATAAGGCCCCCCATTACCAGTGCAAGCAGCAGGCGGGTCCGGTTCATCAGGCGTCCTTGCTGTCGGGCTTGGCGGAGCGTTCCGGTTGCACCGGCAGCTGGCAGAAGCCCTGCGGCGCGATATCGAGGGCGGCGTTGAACTTGGCTGACATGTTCTGGAATGCGATAAGGCCGGTCAGCTCCACCATGGCATCGTCATCGAACCAGGGTTTGAGGCGGGCCGTCTGCTCATCGCTCACCCCATCGAGGCCAGTCATCGCTTCTGTGTAGTCGAGCACCGCTTTTTCCCGCTCGTCAAACAAGGGGCTTTCGCGCCAGTTGGCCAGTGCCTCCACCTTCTCGCTGGAGCCGGCTCTCTTTATCAGGGTCATGGCGTTGATGTCGACGCAAAAACGACACCAGTTGAGCTGGGAGACCCGCACCGTCACCAGCGAGCGCAACACGGGGTCGATGGGGGAGTGCTTGCGGTTGATGACCCCGTAGAGGGTGGCGACGGCGGCAAAGAGACGCGGCGAGCGGCCCCAGCACTTGCCCGGAATAAGTACCTGACCATAGTTGCGCTTTTGCAGCCAGAAAAAGGGGCGGATAAACCAGGCATATTCCCGGTCGGGTTTGACCTCAACGCGCATCAGTTACCTTCTTGTTGTTTCACACTTATGGTTTCAAATTGGGTTTGTAGGCTTGGCCCAACCGCTCATTCAGGCGGGTCAGGAAATCCTCGATCCGCGCCCGGTTGGTGCCCAGATCGCTTTGCCCCTGACGGGAGGCCGATCGCATATCGATGCGGGTCTCTTTGGGGCCAGCAAAGACCCGCAGCGCCACATCATCCTGAAAGCCGAACCAGCCGGTGGTAACCACTGCATCCAGGCCATCCGGGCTCGGTCGTACCTGCCAGCCCAGCTCCTGCATCAGCTCCTCAGCCTCAATAACCACCTCTTCGGGGGCGGTATGGGTAAAGAGAGGACCGGGATTTCTTTCAAATGCTTTCAGCGGGGCGCTATTTATTGGCAGATCCTGCGCGGTTCTGAGCTCTGCTGCCCAGCGTAGCTGGGGGGGATTGTAGGGATCTGTGCTCACATCGTTGATCAGCGGCATGCGCAGCGCCTGTGCCACAAATGTCAGGGGCAGCAGTAGCGGCAAGGCGCCAAGGCCGCTGGCGTAGCGGTTGCGGCTCCAGGGCAGGCGTACCAGCAAGATCAGGGAGAGAAGGGCTCCGATGAGACAGATCGCAAAACCGATCCACCAGGGCCAGAGATGAAAGCGGCTGCCGAGGGCGCCAGCGAGCGGGAGTAACCAGGCCAGCAGGGGCCACAAGCAAGAGCGGGGCATAGCACGGGATCCATCGTCGAATGTGGACAATGCAGAGAAGGATAAACTTAATTGCCTGATAACGTTAGTAAATTGATGAGAGTTTGGCGTGGTTTTGGTCAGTTTTACGAGGGGAATGCAGAGGGAGGTGAAGCCCGCCTGACGGGAGCTTCACCGAGAAGATGGTCAGTTGTGATGACTTAGTTGCGATAGAGCACTTTGATCAGATGGAAGCCGAACTTGGTGCGCACCGGCCCCAACACCTTGAGCAGTTCGCCCTTGAAGACCGCATCGTCAAATGCTTTCACCATATCTCCCTTTGAAAATTCTCCCAAATCGCCAAAACGCTTGCCTGAGGGACAGGTAGAGAAACGCTTGGCCATCTGGCCGAAGTCGGCTCCCTTCTCGATCTTCTCCTTGATCTCCAGACACTGTTTTTCGGTCTTGACCAGAATGTGCTGGGCACAGGCTTTTTTCATCGGGGCGCTCCTGGGAGTGATGGCGAAGGTTGTTAACGCCAAGAGTGGTGGCAAATCGGGGCGCAAGAGTACCCCAATTTGCCACTGGCGTCAGCCATCACAGCCCGCCATTTACCGGCGTTCGTCAGCCCTGTTACTGGCGAGCACGGGTGGCCAGCACGGCGCGGGGGCGCGCTTGCCAGATGATCTCCAGCCCGAGCAGGGCGTAGAGGCTCCAGATGGCCAGCGGATTGAGCCACTCACCCCCCAGTTGCAGGGTCATCAGGGCGCAACCTGCCAGCAGCAAGGTGATCCCCGGCAGCCGCCAGTGGACGGGCAGGGGGGCCAGCATCGCCATCGCCAGCAGAATGCCGAGGCCAAACGGCAGGTTAAGGGCGGTAAAGGCCAGTGCCTGTTGGCCACTCATGCCAGTCAGCAGGGCCAGCAGGGCGCTGCAACAGGCGAGAAAGGTGATGAACTCGAGACGATCGGCAATATAGTCAGCCATCTGTTCGCTACGTGCATGCATGATGTGTCTCCTTCAGTTGATGGTTCAAGTGTGAGGGAGGGACGCTTGCAAAGGCAGCGGGATAATTCGATTGCGCTGAACGAGCAATTCTTAATCACCCGCTACGGCGGGCTTTGGCGTGTGCCGGGCCTGTTAAACGGTGAGGGTGGGGCGATGCCGACAAACTCTGTCGTGGTGGGTTTCTGGTGTTAATGAGAGGGGGAGAGGTGACAAAGGCGGCCTGACGACGAAGTGAACCTTGTTCAGAGCGGGTAAGCTCGCCCCCATCGGGAAAGCGGGCGGCGTCATTGTCAGCAAAATGTGTGATTTGTGGTCAACCTCTTAAAAGATATGGCGAATTTGCCAATGGCGCCGCGCTGTCGCTGGCCGATGCCTATGTTAGGATAAGGTTCGCCATTTTTCTGGCGCGCATTTTTGTTTCACGGCCATGCACGGCATGGCGTGCTGCGCCGCATTCGGGGTTGGCCCGAAAGGGCGCTGGTTTCCTTCACCACAGATTCAGGAATATTGACCTTTGACAGGATGCATTTCATCCCTGCTGGCAGGGCGTTCACTGTCCGGCCCTGCGTTTCGCCGCGGCCTGCGGGTACTGGGGGTTGGCCTGTTGCTGTCGCTGCTGGCTTCGCCCGCGTTTGCCGCCAAGCTCACTTATCAGGTCAAGGGGTTGAAAGGCGAGAACAAGGATAACGTTGAAGCCTATCTCAATGCCCTGCCGGTCTATCAGGAGCGGCAATACCGCCCGGCCCGCGCCAAAATCACCGAGAGCGTGCAAAAGGCGCTGCAGGTTTATGGCTATTACCAGCCGAAGATCACCCTGAGTCGCGACAAGAAGACTCCGTCCAAAGTGGTGATTGAGGTAGACAAAGGGGAGCCGGTCATCGTCTCCCGCCTCGATATTCTGCTGGAGGGGGATGCGGGCAGCGACGAGCTTTACAGCGCCCTGCTGGACAAGTTGCCCCTCAAAGAGGGCGAGCCCCTCAATCACGCCAAATATGAATCCATCAAGGCCGACCTCGGCAGCCTCGGGCTGGCCCGCGGTTACTTTGATGCCAAGCTGAGCAAGAGTCAGGTCAAGGTGTTCCCGGACAAGGGGACGGCGGAGATCTTTATTCTGTTCGAATCGGGCCATCGCTACCGTTTTGGCGAGATCCGCTACGATGCCACTCCCGAAGCGCTTCACCTTATTCGCCCGCTTATCAACATCAAGAGTGGCGACCCCTATCTCGCCATCCGTCTGGCCGAGATGTCGCAGGATGTCTCCTCAACCAAGCTGTTCCGTCAGGTCGATATCAAGCCGGTATTGAGCGAGGCGAGCAACTATCGGGTGCCCATCGCGGTGACGCTGGATAACCGGGTCGATCACGAAATCGAGACCGGTATCGGTTATGCCACCGACGTAGGGCCGCGGATGAGTGCCACCTGGGAGAAGCCCTGGGTCAACCGCTACGGCCACCGTCTCTTTGCCACCGCCAAGGTGTCGGCGCCGGAGGCCGAGCTCAGCTTCGACTACCAGATCCCGGTGGGTAACCCGCTGCGGGACTACTACTCCATCCAGACCGGCTACCAGTACAAGGACAACAACGATACCCGCTCCGATCTCACTACCATCGGTGTACACCGCTGGACGCGACGGCCGGAGAGCTGGGATCGGGACGTCTTTATCCGGCTGGAGAACGAGATCTATACCCAGGGCGCCGACGAGGGGAACAGCTTGCTGCTGATCCCCGGGGTCTCCTGGTCCCGACTGCGGGTGCGCGGCACTCTGGTGCCCGATTGGGGGGATCGCCAGCAGCTGACGCTGGAGTTCTCCGACCCCAGATGGGGTTCCGACATCAGCTTTATGCGGGTGTGGGGGCGCAGCAAGTGGCTGCGAACTCTTGGCGATAACCACAGATTCCTGATGCGGGCCGAGCAGGGGGCCATCATAGGTGACAGCTTCTCGTTGGTGCCGCCGTCTTTGCGCTTCTTTACCGGTGGCGATCAGACGGTGCGCGGCTTTGGTTACGAGAGCATCTCCCCCACCGGGCCGGATGGCAAGCTGACCGGTGGTCGTTACACCAGCGTGGCCAGTCTGGAATACAACTACCGCTTCAGCGAGAAGTGGCTGGGGGCCATGTTTGTGGATGGCGGCACCTCCACCACCGATTACAGCGAGCCTTGGAAAATAGGTACCGGCGTCGGTGTGCGCTGGGTCACCCCCATCGGTCAGGTCAGACTGGATCTGGCGGTCGGGGTATCGGAAGAGGACAAGCCCTTGCGGCTGCATTTCGCATTGGGGCCTGAATTATGATGTTGTCTAAACGCTTTTTTCTTTGGCCGCTGCGGCTGTATCTTGCGCGGGGGTCTGCATTGTGATCTGGCTAAAACGCATCTTTCTCTGGCTGATGGGGCTGGTGTTCCTGCTGCTCATCGGCGTCAGCCTGTTGGGATTCACCCATCAGGGCAACAAGTGGCTGTGGCAACAGGCTAGGGCGGCGTTGCCCTCCCTCAAGGGGGAGCTGGTGGCGGGCCAGCTTGGCTATGGCTGGACCCTGGAAGAGGTCGGCTGGCAGGATGAGCTGGTGGATGTCACTGTGGATCGCGCCGTGCTCGACTGGGATCTCGGCAAGTTGCTGCAGGGCAAGCTCTGGATAAAATCCCTGGCGGTGACCCATCCGGTGGTCAAGGTAGCCGACTCGGAGCCTGCACCGGAAGAACCGTCGGAGCCTTTTGTCTGGCGCCCGCTGCCACTCAAAATTCAGGTCGACAGCCTCAAGGTCGCGGATCTCGATCTGGCGGTGCCCGGCGTGGCCGTGACCCTGGGGTCCCTCGATATCGGCGCCACCCTCAACCGCAAGGGGCTGATTGTACGCGGCCCGGTGCTCGATAACCTGACGGTGACGCTGGATGATGCGGCACCCGCCAGCGCAGCCAAATCCGCCAAGCAGCCGGCCGCTAACGAGAAGCAAGCCGGTGCTGCGGTGGCGCGTAACGACAAGGCCAGCGCCAAGACCGTCAAACAGGGCAAAGGGACGCCAGCTGCGAACACGGCAAAGGCAGCCCCCATTCTCCTGCCCGCCATTCATCTTCCTTTCCCCATCCAGCTGGAAGGGGTCAGCGCGACCCGGGTGCAATATAAGCAGGGCGAGCTGATTGAAGGGCTCGACAAGTTGCTGCTGTCGGCCACTGCTGCCGACGATCGCATCGAGGTGCGCGAGTTCTCGCTGCGCCACGCCATGGCCGATCTGGCGCTCAAGGGCCATATCCAGCTCAGTGACGACTACCCGCTGGCAGTGACGCTGGATGCCAAGGCCCGCAAGGGGCTGCTGGATGGCGAGCTGCAGGGTGAGCAGGCCACGCTGGCGCTGAGTGGTTCGGTCGGCAAGCTGGGGTTGGCGTTGTCGGCCAAGGGGCCGGTCGCCGCCAATCTTAAGGGCTCGCTGGCAGCCCTCGACCCGGATCTCCCTTTTGATTTGACCCTCGACTGGAAGAGCCTCGGTTGGCCTCTTCACAAGCCTGCCAAAGATGAGCCGAGCTATCTGCTGGATAAAGGGAGCCTGACTGCCAAGGGCAAGCTCTCCGGCTATCAGTTTGCCCTCAATACCTCCGGCAAGGGGACCGATGTCCCACCCTTCAAGCTTACGCTGGACGGCAAGGGGGATCTGGAGCGGCTCAGCAAGATCGCCTTGCAGCTCAATGCCCTCAAGGGGGAGCTGAAGCTCGATGGCAAGCTCGCCTGGAACAAGGGGATCGAGTGGCAGGGAACCACCCTGTTCAAGGGGATCAATCCGGCCGAGCTGCTGCCCGAGCTGAAAGGGACGCTGGCCGGTGAGCTGGAGAGCCGTTTCGTGATGAACGAAGCGGGCCACTGGGAGCTGAAACTGCCCAAGCTCAAGGTGGATGGCAAACTCAACCAGTACCCGCTGGCCCTCAAGGGGGAGCTTAGCGGCAACGACAAGATGGAGTGGCAGATCCCGGCGCTCTCGTTGCAAAGTGGCCCCAACCAGTTGCAGGCCAAGGGCAGTATCAGCAGCGCCCAGTGGAGGCTTGATGCCAACCTGCAGGCTCCCCAGCTGGGGGGCATCTATCCCGGCCTGAAAGGGGATATCAAGGGACAGGTGAAGGTCAGTGGCAATCAGCAGACGCCAAAAATCGATGCGGATCTCGCCTCCGACCGGCTCTACTATGCCGGCACCGACCTGAAGGGCATTAGTCTCAAGGGCAATGCGGTGATTGGCGCCAAACCGGCCGGTGAGCTCGCGTTGTTGGTGGCGCAGCTGAAACAGGGCGAAACCAAGCTCAGCCAGCTGGCCCTGAACCTCAGCGGCGATATCAGTCAGCATCTGTTGACCCTGACCATGAAGGGTGACCCTGTTGCGGCCAACCTCAAGCTCGGTGGCGGCGTGCGGGGGGATCACTGGCGCGGGGCGCTCTCCGAGTTGCAGTTGAAAACCCCGCTGCGCCGTTGGGACTTGAGCTCCCCGTGGGCACTGGATCTCGATCTGCCGCGTCAGCGGCTGGCGATGGGGGATCTCTGCCTCGGCTCCCAAGGGGCCAGCCTCTGCGTCAAGGGGAGTCAGGTCTCCGCTGCCCAGGGTACCCTGGAGTTTGCCCTGAGCGAGTTTGAGCTCAAACGGCTACGCCCCTGGTTGCCGGACAACTTCCGCTGGCAGGCGATGCTCTCCGCCGATGGCCGCGCCAGCTGGCGTGGCAATCAGCCGACCCTGCATGCGGTGGTGCGCACCACGCCGGGCACTTTTGTGGCTGATGGTCTCAAGACTGATTATCAGCAGTTGGCCCTGGCCCTGGATTTCGAGCGGCAGCAGGCGGCCATTCGCCTCGATTTTGCCTCCAAACAGATCGGCAATATCGATACCGATCTGCTGATCAGGGAGCCCGCCGGTCGCGGTCTGCTCGGCGGTCAGCTCAAGTTTGACGATCTCAAGCTCAATACCTTTGCGCCACTGATCCCTGAGGTGCGCTCCCTGCAAGGGATCATCTCCGCCGAAGCCCGTTTCGACGGCACCCTGGCGGCGCCCCTGCTGTTTGGTCAGCTCAACCTGCGTGACGGTGAAGTGCAGACCCACTCTGACATGGTGACCCTGACCAAGCTGGTGACCCGCCTCAAGATCGAAGGCAACCGCGCCGAGCTCGATGGCTCCATGCTGGTGGGCAAGGGGCCGCTGGCGTTGGGCGGCTGGCTCAGCTGGGCCAAGATGCCGGTCAGCGGCAGCCTCACCATTCAGGGTAAGGATCTGGAGGCACAATATCCGGGCATGGGCCGGGTCAGAGTCTCGCCCGATATCGCGGTGTCGCTGGGGGAGGAGACCCGCATTACCGGTCAGGTGGATATTCCCTGGGCGCGCATTCTGGTCAAGAGTCTGCCGGATTCGGCAGTGGCGGTCTCCGACGATGTGACTGTGGTCTATGACGATCTGCCCCCTGCTCCCAAGCAGGCAAGTCTGCCGCTGGCGATGAAGGTAGCGATCCGCCTTGGCAACGATGTGAAACTTGATGCCATGGGACTGAAGACCGATGTCTCCGGCGGTCTCAATATCCGTCAGGATCCCGAGAAGCCGCTGGCAGGCAACGGTCAGCTGGTGCTGACCAACGGCCGCTTCAAGGCCTATGGTCAGAACCTCATCATCAAGGAGGGGCGGATCCTCTTCTCCGGTCCGCTGGATCGGCCGTTCCTCAACATCGAGGCCAACCGGGATCCCGATACCATCGAAGGTCAGGTGACGGTCGGGGTGCGGGTGACTGGCCCTGCCAGCAAGCCGGAGATAACTGTCTACTCCGAGCCGCAGATGGCGCAGTCGGAACAGCTCTCCTATCTGCTGCGCGGCAAAGGGCTGCAAACCAACGGAGAAGATGGCGGTTTCAACGGTCTGCTGGTGGCCGGTGCGGTCAATCAGGCCAATGGCGTGGTGTCGAGCATCGGCGAGTCGCTCGGGATGAGCGATGTCTCCCTCGATACCGCGGGCAGTGGTGACAACACCCAGGTGACGCTGTCTGCATATCTGCTGCCGGGCTTGCAGTTCCAGTACGGGGTCGGGGTCTTCAGCCCCATCGCCGAATTCAAGCTGCGCTACGAGGTATTGCCACGACTCTATCTGCAGGCGATGAGCGGGGTGGCTCAGGCGGTCGATATCTTCTATCGCTTTACTCTGTAACGCATCATCCCGTAACAGGGCTGATATGAACGTAAACGGGAGGCACAGACCTCCCGTTTTTTATTGCACGATCGGCTGCAGGCAAACAGCGATAAGGGGCTGGAGGGTAGAGGAATAACGGATTGGGCAGACCAGAAATGCGAAAACCCGGCGCTAGGCCGGGTTTTCTGAATGATGGTGGAGGGAGAAGGATTCGAACCTTCGAAGGCAGAGCCGTCAGATTTACAGTCTGATCCCTTTGGCCGCTCGGGAACCCCTCCACGGGGTATTGCTTTCAAATTGTCGCACTTGAAATGGTGGAGGGAGAAGGATTCGAACCTTCGAAGGCAGAGCCGTCAGATTTACAGTCTGATCCCTTTGGCCGCTCGGGAACCCCTCCACAAGTGCGAGGCGCATACTAACAGATCTTCCGGTTTTGTGAACCCCCAAGCAGGATTTTTCCATTAAAAGAATTGGATTTGTGGCCGATAACCAGTGAAATCGCCATTTTCGAGAGTTATCTCATGCTGCCCAGTTCAATCCGTAATCACCTGCTCGTTGATGAGGGCCAGTTGGGGCAGCGCCTCAACCGTGACCTGCAGCATGGCGATCGCGCTGATTTCCGGTTGCATCTGGCCCTGCTGACCGATGCGGTGGAGGAGCAGCCCTGGTTTGATGCCAAACCGGCGGCCACTCCCCAGAGCCGTGACTGGCGTCTGCACTTTGCGCTGAGACCGGCAGAGGTGCTGGTGGCTGAAGGGGCGGGGAGTGACTGTAGTGCCATCAATGAGCGGTTGCAGCAAGGGGGAAGCATGGTGGATGTGCGGCTCTGGCTGGCGCTGCAAACACCGCCGCTGGCGGTCAAACAGCCGCTGCTGGATGAGGCTGTCTACGACAACCTGTCGCCGCTGGCGCGGGAGCGGTTGCAAGGAAAGCTGGCCGATATGCCACGCCAGGAGGATCCGCTGGTATTGCTGCCGATCCTCGACCGTTTGCAACAGGGGGTGGATACCCGGTTGCACTGGCTCAGTTGATGGCGCCTGTTCACTGGTGTAACGCGATGCTTGTCGGCAAATCACAGGCAACAAAAAGGCGGGTGACCCCGCCTTTATGCTCTTTGGAATTTTTAGCCGTGCGGCATGCTATCAAGCGTCAGCTTCATCCGGTTGCGGCTGCTCTTTGAGCGCGGCATTGGCGCGACGGGCAATCGGCTTTTCGGTGTGACGGTTGAGTTGGCGCTCCAGTTTTTGCCCCAGTTCGTTGATGGCGGCGTAGAGATCCTCATGCTCTGCCTGGGCAAACAGTTTGCCGTTGGGGATGCCAGCACTGGCTTCGACAGTGAACATCAGACGCTCTTTGGAAACAATCACATGGGGTGTGATGAGAGGCACCTGAAGACGTTCGAGCTTTTCAAAACGGGATTCGATGCGCTCGCGGATAGCCGGGGTGATGTCGATGATTTTGCTGGTAATTTCGATTTTCATATTGGCCCCCTTCGGGTCGTCTTGCTTGTGTCTTCACCTTCAGATTACTCATTGGTAAAGATTGAAATGTGATCTATGTCACATAACCTTCCCTTGGCTATTCAGCAACTTATAAATTGTGATCTTTTCCGGTTTCGTGCCAAAAACAGCTTGAGCTCCATGAAACTGGCAGGCAGTATGACGGGAATAGGATCGTTTCTGTCCCTTCTTGGCAGCACTTCGTGTCGACCTCATGTCCGGTTTCCACTGCTTGATATCGCATGTTTGTACTCTTCCCTCGCAACCTCTGATCTGATGAGTGGATGCAGGGGGCGTTGCTATGCCTGATTGGACATCAAACGTGGTTGGTTGTTGTGTTGGAGTGGTAAATGAAGCAGCAGGCCACGCAAGTCATGTGGTTTTTCGATCGGCAACATGATCAGTGGAGTCTCTCTGATCAGGGGGCCTACCAGCAGTGGCAAGGGGAGGGCAATCATCCTTGGGCCGCTCGCCTGTTACCGGAAGATGAGGCAGGCTTTGCCGACTTTCTCGTCCGGCTTCATGAATCACATCTGCCTGAACAGTTCATCGGTCATCTGAAAGATGATCAGGGGCAGCTCAACCATGTGCTCTGGAGCGGCCAGTTTGTGCCCACCCAGCAGATCTGCTGTGGCTGGCTGGCCCCTCTTGATACCGCCAACAGTGCGGTCTCCTCTCTCAATCTCTCTTTGCCGTTGCTGCAAACCACCCTGCTCACCCAGTTGGCGCAGGCGCTCTCTGCCCGCACCGGGCTCGATTTTTTCAATACCCTGGTCAGCCAGCTGGCCCATATCCTCAAGGTGGATGCGGTCTGGGTGGGTGAGTTGTGCGGTGCCGACCGGGTCAAAGTGCTGGCCGCCGACGGGCTGGCGCAGAAGGACTATCCGCTGGCGGGCTCCCCCTGTCAGGAGCTCTACAAGCAAGGTGCCATCTGTTTCGAGGTGATCGACGAGTCGCAGGAGTATCAACCCTGGCTGGCGGCCGGGCAGACTTATTATGGTCAGCCGCTGTTTGATGCCAGAGGCCAACTTCTGGGCCATCTGGCGCTGCTCTATTCGGCCCCTGCAGATACCAGCAATCTCACCTCGGTGCTCAATACTTTCTCGGTACGGATGGTGGCCGAGCTGGAGCGCCTGCAATCCGATGCCCAGATGCGCCTCTCTGCCGTTGCATTCGAGACCCACGAAGGGATCATCATCACGGATCCGGGGTTCAAGATCTTGCGGGTCAACAACGCCTTCAGCCAGATCACCGGCTTTGACAGCCAATCGGTGCTGGGCCTGCATCTGGAAGAGGATCTCTGGCCCAATCTGGGTGGGCTGGGTTACGAGCTCAACCCTCTCAACCGCTGGCAGGGGGAGACCCAGCGTCGCCATGTTGATGGTCACACCTATCCCCAGTGGGAGATAGTGACGCCGGTGCAGGATGAGAAAGGGGTGATCAGCCACTTTGTCATCTGTTTTGAGGATATCTCCGAGCGCAAGGCGGCCGAGCGGCGCATCCAGGATCTCGCCTATTACGACGAGCTGACCGGATTGCCCAATCGCCGTCAACTCCACGAGACCCTGGTGCAGACCTTCAACGAGGCGACCCGCGACGGTCTGATTGGCGCCCTGCTCTTTATCGATCTCGATCACTTCAAGACCATCAACGACTCCCTCGGCCACGCCACCGGTGACTGGCTGCTCGAGGAGGTCGCCGCCCGTCTCAAACGGTTGGTGCGGCAAGGAGATTGCCTGGCCCGCCTCGGCGGTGACGAGTTTGTGTTGCTGCTGCCATCGCTCTCGGCCAGCCCGCCCCAGGCGGAGATGCAGGCAGATATCATTGCCGAGCGGCTCATCACCGAGATTGCCGCTCCTTATACCTATGTGGGGCAAGTGCTGCACATCGGCGCCAGTGTCGGCATTACCCTGTTTCCGGATCGGGAGCAGGGGGTCGATGATCTGCTCAAGCAGGCGGATACCGCCATGTATCAGGCCAAGTCCGCTGGCCGCAAGACCCGTCGCTTCTTCGATGCCTCGATGCAGCAGCAGGCGGATCGCCGTCTGCTCATTCACAACGAATTGCGCAACGCCCTCAGCCAGCAAGAGCTGACCCTCTACTATCAGCCCCAGCATATGGTCGATGGCGGCGATATCATTGGTGTCGAGGCGCTCATTCGCTGGCAGCCGGCCGGTCGCTCGCTGGTCTCGCCGGCAGAATTTATTCCCATTGCCGAGGAGACCGATCTGATTGTCGATATCGGCAACTGGGTGCTGCACGAGGCGTGCGCCCAGTATGTGCTGTGGGAGGAGAACGGCATCCATATTCCGCAGATCTCGGTCAACGTCAGTGCCAAACAGTTCCATGCCACCGATTTTGTCGAGCGGATCCACGATGTGTTGGCACAAACCGGCATGGATCCGGCATGCCTCAATCTGGAGATCACCGAATCCGTGGTGCTGGGCCATGCCGAGGACACCATCAGCAAGATGACCGAGCTCAAGGAGCTCGGCATCAGCTTTGCCATCGACGATTTTGGCGCCGGTTACTCCTCCCTGAGCTACCTCAAGCGGCTGCCTGCCGATGAGCTCAAGATCGACCGCTCCTTCATTCAGGACATCCCGAAAGATGGCGACAACATGGCCATCGTCGAGGCGGTGATCGCCATGGCGCGACATATGGGCTTTAACGTCACGGCGGAAGGGGTGGAATCCCGTCAGCAACTGGAGTTTCTCAAGGCGCAGGGGTGCAGTTTCTATCAGGGCTATCTCGCCTCCAAGCCGCTGCCGGTGCCCTATCTGGAGAAATATGTACAGCGGCTGACCAGACCGGAGCAACTGCGTGAAATGCAGCTGAGCGAGTCAGAAAAATAGTCCCTGCTCCCCGCTGTAGCGCTGCTCGGCAACGGGTAGAATGAGAGGCAGTAGACCCACCGCCACCGGGCGGTGTATTGCCTTCAATGGAGATGTTCAGTGAAAGCTGTATGGGGAATTGTTTTGTCGGCGCTGTTTGTGCCGACCCTGATGGCGCAGACTGCCGACCAGACGCTCTACCGTCAGGCGTATGACGCCGTACGGGCCAATGATCAGGCCCGTTTCCAGCAAATTCGTGCCCGTTTGACCCATTACCCCCTGCTCCCTTACCTCGATTACTATCAGCTCGCCTTTCGTCCGGGGGCAGCCGATTACAACGATGTGACCCGCTTTATCCGCCAGCATGGAGATACCCCCCAGTCCAACAGGCTGGAGCGCAGCTATCTGACCTATCTGGCCCAGAGCCAGCAGTGGTCGCAGTTCCTGCGCTTCTATCCAGCCAAGCCGAGCTCCACCGACCTGCTCTGCATGCACTATCAGGCGCTCTATTACACCGGCAACCCGAAAGAGGCGTTGCAGGGGGCGGGCAAGATCTGGATGAGCGGTCAATCGCGTCCCGATGCCTGCTCCCCGCTGTTCCAGCTGTGGCAGGCATCCGGTCAGCGAACCCAGGAGAAGATCTGGCAGCGGATGACGCTGGCGTTCGAGGCGGAAAACCCCAATCTGATCCGCCACCTTGGCGCGACCCTGGGTAGCGGCTTGCAGAGCTATGGCGATCAGATGGTGACCCTGTTCGAGCAGCCCGCCAAGGCGATGAACCCGGCCTATTTCAGCAGCAATCCCTATTCCCGCAAGCTGCTCTCCCTCGGCTTGACCCGCTATGCCAATCAGGAGCCGGAGTCGGTGCTGCGCCAGCTTGCGCTGTTGCGCAGCCGTTTCGGCCTGACCCAGGCCGAGGTGAAACCGGTTGAGCGTGCCATTGCCCGCCGCCTGCTGCTGGATCGCTCCATAGCCCAGCGCAGCTGGGTCGACAGCACGGTGAAAAAGCTGGCGGATCCCGATATCACCGAGCTGCGGGCGCGACTGGCCATCTGGGAGCAGGATTGGCGTGGCCTCTCCGGCTGGGTGAAGATGATGCCTATGGCCCGTCAGAAAGAGGATCGCTGGCGCTACTGGATGGCGCGCTCCCTTGAAGTGCAGGGGCAGCAAAAACCGGCGCGGGATCTCTATCTGGAGACCGCCAACCTGCGCGGTTTCTACGGCTTTATGGCCGCCCAGCGCACCGGCGTGCCCTATCGCATCAAGAACCAGAGCGTCAAGCATGTACCGGACTGGCGCACGGCCAGCCAGCGCTGGCCCTTCTTGTTGCGGGTGCGCGAATTGCTCTCGATGAACGAGATTGCGGCGGCCCGCTCGGAGTGGATCCACAACATGGATCGCAATCCGGTGGCCCAGCGTATCGAGTTTGGTCATATCGCCCTCAATCAGGGGTGGCACGAGCTGGCCATTCTCGCCAGCATTCGCGCCGAAGCGTGGGATGCCCTCGACCTGCGCTTCCCGCTGCCGCTCAAGCGCACCTTCTCCCAGATGGCGCAAGAGCGCACCATGAACACCAGTTTGCTCTATGCCATCTCCCGTCAGGAGAGTGCCCTCTATCCGCTGGCCCAGTCGCCGGTGGGGGCGCGCGGTCTGATGCAACTGATGCCTGCTACTGCCAAAGAGACTGCCGGCAAGCTGGGGGTGCCCTATCGCAACGAGCAGCAGCTGTTTGATCCGACGATGAATATTCGTCTGGGGAGCGCCTATCTCAAGCGCTTGCTGGATGTCTATGACGGCAACCGGATCCTGGCTGCTGCTGCCTACAACGCCGGGCCGGGACGGGTAAAACGCTGGCGAGAGCAGAGTGACAACAAGCCGATGGACGTGTGGGTCGAGAGTATCCCCTACAAGGAGACCCGCAACTACGTACAAAACGTCTTGTCGTTCGATCTCATTTATCAGCACAAGCTGCAGCAGCCGCTGCGCTTCATGTCGGAGCGGGAGCTCAATCACGCCTATTGAGTCGGGGGCCGCCAGCCGGCCCCTGTTTTCAAATTTCCCTGCTGCCGGGTATCATCGGGTAAGGTTTTGTTACCAAAGGAAACATGCCTGGTGACCTGGCTCCGGGAATTGCATCAGGCCGCAGGGTATACTCAGGCGTCGGCACCGACAGGTTCCCCCACAATAAAGGAATGGATAGTGGCAACGATTAAAGACGTTTCTCAGCTGGCAAATGTGTCTATCTCCACCGTGTCGCGGGTTATCAACAACACGGCACAGGTAGCACCGGAAAAGCGTGAGGCCGTACTGGCGGCCATGAAGGAACTGAATTTTCGACCCAACAGTTTTGCCCAGGCACTGGTCAGCAAGCGTTCCAACTGCATTGGCGTGCTGGTTGGCGACCTCTGCGGCGGCCCCTTCTTTGCCCAGATGATGCGTGGCATCGAAACCATGGTCGATCAGGCCAACAAGTTCACCATCGTCATGTCTGGCAACCACGATATCGCGCGCGAGCGTCATGCCATTCAGGCGCTGCTGCAGCGCCAGTGCGATGCGCTGATCCTCCACAGCAAGGCGCTCCCGGATGAGGAGCTGAGCGAGCTGGCGGCAGGCTCTACCCCCATCGTGTTTATCAACCGTCAGGTGCCGGGCTTTGAGGATCGCTGCGTCTGGCTCGATAACCAGGCGGGGATCACCACCGCGTGCCAGCACTTGTTGGATGCCGGTCATCGCAACATCGCCTTTATCACCTCCGATGATGAAGAGTTTGTAGATGGTCAGCAGCGGATGGCCGGTTACACCCAGACCCTGGCCAGAGCCGGGATCGCCTTTGATCCTGCACTCGTCAGCCGCGCCTTTGCCGACGAAAATGGCGGCTATGTGGCGATGAGTGAACTGCTGGCCCGTGGTGTCGAGTTCACGGCCGTGCTCGGTTTCAACGACGGCATGGTGGCGGGGGCGATCTCTTGCCTGCTGGAGCGGGGTTACAAGATCCCGCAGCAGGTGTCGGTGGTGGGGTTCGACGATATCCCCTACGCCCGCTACATCTATCCCAAGCTCACCACAGTGCGCTACCCCATCGAGGAGATGGGCAGCCGCGCTGCTGAACTGGCGCTGCGCCTGCTCGATCACAAGCCGGTGGACGGCCTGGCGCTCAAGTTTGAAGCCCAGCTGGTGGAGCGTGAGTCAGTCGCCTGACGTGCGTCAGACAGTGAACAACAAGGTGGCCCCATCGGGGCCACACTCTTTTCTGCGTTATCTCTCTAATCCGCCATTTATCCCGCCAGAGCGACCCGCTGCTGGCGGCGCACCTCCACCCCTTCTGCCACCATATCGAGCAGTTGCCTTGTCTGTTCCCAGCCGATGCAGCTATCGGTGATCGACTGGCCGTAGCACAGCGGTTTGCTGCCAATCTCCTGACGCCCTTCGCAGATAAAACTTTCCACCATGATGGCGGCGATGGCATGGCTACCTGCCCCCAGCTGGTTGGCAATGTCACGGGCAACCAGCAGCTGGCGGGCATGCTGCTTCTGGCTGTTGCCGTGGCTGCAATCGATCATCAGCCGGGGTGACAGATGATGCTGGCGCAGCAGCTCGCCAGCCTCTGCCACATGAAAGCTCTGATAGTTGGGCAGGCGGCCACCGCGCAGGATCAGGTGGCAGTCGGGGTTGCCATGGCTGCGCACCAGTGCCAGCTGGCCATCACCGGAAGGTTGGGTATAGAGGTGGGCCGCTCGGCTGGCGAGGATCGCCTCTACCGCGATCCGGATATTGCCGTCGGTACCGTTTTTAAAACCGATGGGGCAGGGAAGGGCCGAGGCCAGCTGGCGGTGGAGCTGGGATTCGGTGGTGCGAGCGCCAATGGCACCCCAGCTGATGAGATCCCCCAGATAGAGCATGCTGGTGAGATCGAGAAATTCGGTGGCACAGGCGAGCCCTTCCTGTCCAAGTGCCAACAGTAACTCCCGAGCCTGGGTTAGTCCCTTTTCCAGTCGATCGCTGCCATCGAGGTCGGGATCGAAGATAAATCCTTTCCAGCCGAGCGTCGTGCGCGGCTTTTCGAAATAGGTGCGCATTACCAGTTGCAGTTGCTCCCCGTATTGGCCCTGCAGTTCAGCGAGCCGGCCACCATAGTCGCGGGCGGCTGCCGGATCGTGAATGGAGCAGGGGCCGATCACCAGTAGCAGGCGATCATCCTCTCCCTGCAGAATATGGCGGGCTTGCTGGCGGCTGCGTGCGATCTGGCGAGCGAGCCGTGCCGGACAGGGTCTGGCCTTTAACATCTCGTCAGGGGTGGGCAGGGTGGCAAGGGGTGAAGCATTCAGAAGTGAGGTGAACATGAGCGATCCTGATGACAAATGGAAATCTGCATGCTCTTTGCTGTCCAGTGGGGATCTTCCCCTTATTCTCTTGGTTAACAGAGCGCGGGCATGGGCCCGCGCTCTGTTATATCGGCCTTGGCTACCTTAGAAGCGGGCTGAGCCGCTGACGTAGTAGCTGCGACCCGGTTCGACGTTCTGGAAGACGGTGTCTTTCTCTTGCAGGCGCACGTCGGTCAGGTTGTTGATCCCCAGTCGCAGGTCAAAGTTCTCGGTGACCTTGAAGCCGGTGCCGAGATCGAAGGTCTGATAGCTGGGCAGCTTGTGCAGTACGACAACCTTGTTGACGGTCTGCTCGGCAAACTGGGTGCCGGTGTAGGTGGTGCCGACAAAGGCATTAACCCGCTCGGTGGCCTGCCAGGTGATCTTGGCGTTGGCCTTGTGCTCAGGCCGCTCGGGCAGAGCCTGGCCCTGATCGCCTTCAGCCTTGAGGTAGGTGTAGTTGGCACCAAGGTTGATATTGTCAGTGAGATCGAGCTTGCCGGTCAGCTCGAGCCCCTTGGTGGTGGCTTTCTCCAGGTTGTACCAGGTGCGGTCAGTGGAGTTCGGCAACTGCTTGAAGGTGAGCATGTCGTCGATGTCGGAGTAGAAGAGGGTGGCGCTGGTTTCCCAGATCCCTTCTCCTGCGATGACACCCAGCTCGTAGTTGGTGCTGGTTTCTGGCTTGACCTTGTCGCTGCCATAGATGCGGCAGCTGCCGCCGCAGCTCTCGATGCTGTAACCGTTGGAGTACTGGTGTGGTGCCGGTGCCTTGAAGGCCTGGCTGACCCCGCCCTTGACGGTCACCACATCGTTCATTTCATAGACCAGATAGCCGCGCGGGGTGAAGTGGCTGCCGTAGATCTCGTGGTGATCGTAACGGCCGCCCAGCGTGAAGGTTAGGCTGTCGGTCAGGCCAATTTCATCCTGGGCGAACAGCGCCTCCTGAGAGTGACTCTCCTTGCCGCCGATATCCTTGTAGCTCACCGCATCCACCAGCTCCCGGTCCAGATATTCACCACCCAGGGTCAGGTAGTGGTTGGCCAGCGCTAGGTTGGTATAGCCCTTGAGGGTCAAGGTGTTCTCTTCCAGCTCCCGCTGCTGTGGGGCAGAGTAGCTGGTGTTGAAGTCGTCGATCTGGGAGCTCTCGTAGTTGGCCATGACGGTGGTGTCACCCCAGCTCCAGTTCCCCTTGTGAGTCAGACCAAACAGGTTGCGATCGTTTTGCTGCTGGCGGCTGTGCACCTTGTTGCCGGTTTTGCGGAAGATATCGAGAGGCCGCTCATCCTGGTTGTAGAGGTAATCCAGCTCGAAGCGCTGCTGCTCATCCACCAGCCAGCTGAGGGTGGAGGCGAAGTTGCGGGTCTGTTTGGCTTCGATAAGGGGGATGCCGTCAGCAGCTTCGGTGGGGGTCCAGGCTTGACGGTCATACACCTCGCCGTTCATCCGGATCAGCAGGTTGTCGGTCAGCGGGCCGGTAAAGCCCAGGTTGGTTCTGTGCTGATCGCCGCCATCCTTGCCCTCGATGGCTTTGAAGTCGGCATCGGCCGCCCCTTGCCAGGTTTTGCCCGGCTGCTTGGTGATGATGTTGATGACACCACCGATGGCATCGGAGCCGTAAAGTGCCGACATGGGGCCACGGATCACCTCGACCCGCTGGATCATGCCAAGGGGAACCGGAGTGTTGTCGAAGTTGCCGCCGCGCCACAGAGCATTGGAGGAGGAGAGGCGTTTGCCATCCACCAGCACCAGGGTGTATTTGCCGGACATGCCGCGAATGCCGATATCGCTGCGGCCATTAGTGTCAGCTTCAGCCTGAATGCCCACTTCGTGGCGCAGCAGGTCGGCAAGGTCATTGACCGGTGCGGCGGCGATCTGTTCTGCCGTGATGACAGAGATAGAGGCCGGTGCCGAGCGGGTATTGTGCGCCGTGGTGGTGACGGTGATCACCTCGTCGGCTTGAGGGGCGTTGCTGGCAGCGATCGCTTGCTGGGTCAGCAGAGTGACGATGGTGGTGGCCAGCAGACTGGGAGCAATAAAACGGGAGGTTGAGGATTTCATTATTTACATCTTCCATAATATACAAATGATAAGCGTTATCATTATCAAGTTGAATTTGCTCCGATCGCAACTCTTTTTTATCGGCGAAGTTCAGTTTCGTTCGTCACCTGCTTTTGACTAAAAAGAAGTTAATGAAATTGATTCTCATTTGTATTGATCGTTTTTTCGCTCCTTGTTAGGATGCCGTTCACCCTGATATCTGGTGAGTCAAATGACTCACTTTGTCAAATGACTCACTTTAAGTCGTGTCAGGCAGTGATTCATTCCAAGGAGTAGCACCGTCATGTGTGACCATGCACTGGAAGGAGAGTGGCCCGCCACAGCGGTCGGGCTGGATAAAGTGTGCTGTTTTGCAAGCGGTGACAGGGTACTGGTCGCCTCCGGTATCCACGACAGTTTTACCGGCATCCCGCCGGAGAAGCTGCTCGCCCATCTGCGTCAGTTGCGCCAGCAGGGGATGGTCAATCCCATCGCCATCGGCGCCATTCCGTTTGACACCCAATCCCCCTGGCATCTGGTGATCCCGGCGCAATCGCAGTGGGTCGCAAGGGATGCGATGTTGCCCGCCAGCTGTTGCCAGCTCCATGGCGAGGTGAGCGAAGTGACCGGCTCAGCCCACTATCAGGGGGCGGTGCGGGCAGCGTTGCAGCAGTTTAGCGAGGGGCAACTCGAGAAGGTGGTGTTGTCGCGCGCCATCGATGTGCAGAGCGCAGAGCAGACCTCCCCCGCACACGCCTATGGCTCTCTGCTGGCCCAGAATCCGGGGGCCTATGTGTTCCAGATCCCGCTGCCGGAGGGGGAGACCCTGCTTGGTGCCAGCCCCGAGCTGCTGGTGTCACGCAGTGAGATGGAAGTGGTGAGCAATCCGCTGGCGGGCTCCCGTCCGCGCCACGCGTTTTCCGATCAACAGGCGGCCAGTGCCGAACTGCTGGGGGCCCAGAAGGATCGCTATGAACATGCGCTGGTGGCCGATGCAGTCGCTGCGGCCCTCGCTCCCTTCTGCCGCGAGCTGGACGTCCCCCTGGAGCCGCAGGTGATCGCCACTCCTACCATGTGGCACCTCTCGACCCGCATCGCCGGACGGCTCCATGAGCCCTCTCCCGTGCTGGCTCTGGCGCTGGCGCTGCACCCGACGCCAGCGGTATGCGGCACGCCGCTCTCGGCAGCACGTCAGGCCATCGCCCGGCTCGAGGGGTACGATCGCCGCTTCTACTGCGGCGCCGTCGGCTGGATGGATGCCGATGGTAATGGCGAGTGGGTAGTCACCATTCGCTGTGGCGTGCTGGCTGGCAGGCAACTGCGGCTTTATGCTGGCGCCGGGGTCGTGGTGGGCTCCTCGCCGGAAGCGGAGTGGCAGGAGACCGCCGCCAAGCTTGGCACCATGCTGCGGGCGTTTGGCCTCGAGAGCCGGGAGCCGGAGGTAACTGCATGAAGCCGCTGGTACCCTTTACCCCCTGGCCCGCCGAGCTGGCTGCCCACTACCGGGCACAAGGTTGGTGGCGCGGACAACCGCTCACCGCCCTGCTCGATGACTCCGCCGAACGTTATCCCGAGCGCACGGCCCTGATCTGCGGCGAGCGCACCCTCAGTTATGGCCAGTTAAAGCGTGAGGTCGATGCGCTGGCGGCGGGGCTGGCAGCGCGCGGGCTGGGCCATGGCGATACCGCTCTGGTGCAGTTGCCCAACTGCGCCGAGTTCTATATCTGCTGGTTTGCCCTGATCCGCTGCGGCGTAGTGGCTGTGCACGCCCTCTACAGCCATCAGCGGCGCGAGCTGGTAGCCTTTGCCCGCCAGATTGAGCCTGCCTTGCTGGTACTCAGCCCCTCTCACCCCGGCTATGCCGGTGAAACGGGAAGCCTTGTGGCCCTTGACGAACTGGTGGCGCCTTCTTGTCAGATACTGCTGTTCGAGCAGGCAGAAGGCTCCGATCTTCAGTCAGGATTTGCATGGTGTCAGCCTGACCCCATAGCCCGTGCTGATGGTTCGCCGCTGACGGCCATCGCGCCAACTCCTACCCCAGCCGATCAGGTCGCCTTTTTCCAGCTCTCCGGCGGCAGCACCGGCACTCCCAAACTGATCCCCCGTACCCACGATGACTATGGCTACAGCGTGCGCCAGAGCGTGGCGGTGTGTGGTTGGGATGAGCGGGTGATCTATCTCTGCGCCCTGCCGGCGCCCCACAACTTTCCCCTGAGCTCCCCCGGGGCACTCGGAGTGTTTTATGGCGGTGGCTGCGTGGTGCTGGCAAAGGATCCTTCCGCAGCAACCTGTCTGCCGCTGGTGCAGCGCCATCAGGTCAACTGGGCGGCACTGGTGCCACCGGCTCTGGCGCTTTGGCTGGAGGCGGCCAGCCACTATCCGCAGACCTCTCTGGAGTGTGTGCAGGTGGGCGGTGCGCGCCTCAGCCCGGCTCATGCCGAGGCGGTGGCGAGCCGCCTTGGTTGCCGTTTGCAGCAGGTGTTTGGCATGGCAGAGGGGCTGGTCAACTACACCCGCATCGAGGATGACCAGTGGCACATCGTCAATACCCAGGGCCGTCCGATGAGCCCGGGCGACGAGGTGGAGGTGCGAGACAGCGACGGGCACCCCTTGCCTGATGGCGAGTGCGGCGAGCTCTGGACGCGTGGCCCCTACACCTTTCGCGGTTACTTCAAGGCCGATGCCCACAATCAGCGTGCCTTCGACCGGGACGGTTTCTACTGCACCGGCGATCTGGTCTGCCGCTTGCCCGGCGGTCATCTGATAGTGGTGGGGCGCAACAAGGATCAGATCAACCGGGGTGGGGAGAAGATCGACGCCCTCGAGATTGAAGAGCTGTTGCTGACCCACCCGGAGGTGCGGCAGGCGGCGCTGGTCGCCATGCCGGATCCCATGCTCGGGGAGCGCAGCTGCGCCTTTTTGATGTGCCGCGAGCCCCTCAATCTGCCCCGCTTGCGCCGTTTCCTGCGCGAGCAGGGGGTGGCCGATTACAAACTGCCCGATCGCCTGGTGCTGGTGGAGCAACTGCCCCACACCCCGGTCGGCAAGATAGACAAACAGACGCTGCGCGAGCAGCTCGCCAAGGAGTGTGCATGACCATTCAATCCCTCGCCGCCTACCCGCTGCCTACCGCTGAGGAGCTGCCAACCGGGCGGGTGAACTGGCCCTTCGAACCGGGCCGCGCCGCCTTGCTGGTCCACGATATGCAGCACTATTTCGTCGACTTCTACGGGGCGGACAATCCGCTGATCAATCAGGTCATCGACCATATCGCCACCCTGATCCGTCAGGCGCGTATTCTTGGCATGCCGGTGGTCTATACCGCCCAGCCCGCCGAGCAGAGTCAGGCCGATCGGGCGCTGCTCAATGACATGTGGGGGCCGGGGTTGACCCGAGCGCCGGAGCGCCAACCAATCGTTCCGGCGCTGGCACCCGGGCCGCAGGATACGGTGCTGACCAAGTGGCGCTACAGCGCTTTTTGCCGTTCACCGCTGGCCGAGCTGATGGCCGGATGGGGGCGGGATCAGCTGGTGATCTGCGGCATCTACGGCCATATCGGGGTGATGCAGACGGCGGTCGATGCCTTTATGCGCGATATCCGCCCCTTCCTGGTGGCAGATGCCATCGCCGACTTCTCCCGCGAGGATCATCTGCTGGCGCTCTCCTACGTCAGCCGCAATGCAGGTCGGGTGATTACCGTGGCCGAGGTGATGGCGGCCAGCAAACGCCCCCTGACTCGCGAGTCGCTGCGTGCTCAGGTGTTGGCACGGCTGCCCGCCGAGATGCAGCATGAGCAGCCCACCGAGGATGACAACCTGCTCGACTACGGTCTCGACTCGCTGGCGGTGATGGGGCTGGTGGAAGAGTGGCGTCAGCAGGAGCTGGTGGTGGAGCTGGCCGAGCTGGCCCGCACGCCGACCCTGGCCCATTGGTGGGCGCTCCTCTCCCGTCAGCTTCACGTCAGTCAGGCCACGGCTTATCAGGTCAACGAAGAGCACGTCAGCGAACCGGAGTGCACCCCATGAGCGAGTGGCAAGGCAGAACCGTCTGGGTAACCGGTGCAGCGCAGGGAATTGGCCATGCGGTTGCGCGTACCTTTGCCGAGGCGGGGGCCAGCGTGGTGGCGTTCGATCTGCAACTGGCCGAGGCACTGCCCGGCAACGTGAAGGGAGTGGTAATCGATGTGAGCAACAGTGAGGCCGTGACCCGCTGCTGCGAACAGCTGCTGGACGAGGGGCTGGGGCCCGATGTGCTGGTCAATGTCGCTGGCGTACTGGCGACCGGCAGGATCGATGAGGTGGATGACGCCCTCTTGCAGCGCACCTTCGCCATCAACACTTTCGCCCCCTTCTATCTGATGCGGGCCCTGACCCCCTGGTTTCAGGGACGGCGCAGGGGCGCCATCGTCAATGTCTCCTCCAATGCCGGTCGGGTGCCACGAGTGGGGATGGGCATCTATGGCGCCTCCAAGGCGGCGCTGAGCAGTCTCACCCAAACGGCAGGGCTGGAACTTGCTCCCTACGGCGTGCGCTGCAATCTGGTGTCACCGGGCTCGACCCGTACCCCGATGCTGTACGGCATGTGGCAGGAGGGGGAACAGCGCGAAGGGGAACTGCGAACCATCGCGGGCCTGCCCGGGCAGTTCAAGCTGGGGATCCCCCTTGGCAAATTGGGAACACCCGACGAGGTGGCTGCCTGCGTGCTGTTTCTCGCCTCCGATGCGGCCAGCCATATCACCCTGCAGGATCTGGTGGTCGATGGCGGTGCCACCCTAGGGGTCTAGCCCACGTGCTGCCGATCTGGCAGGCGTGACACTCTCTTTATGGAGGAGGCCTTGTCTCCTCGCTTTTCAGCCATGCGGGCAGGGGCAAGCCGCTGCCCGCTCGATGTTTGCGCAAGGACATTCCCATGGAACAGACAATGGCGATGCGCGCCACCCACCAGCGCGGTGAGCACCCGCGCTGGCCGCTAACCACAGCTCAGGCTGGCATCTGGTTTGCCCAGCAAAAATACCCGCAGAGCCCCGCCTGCAATACCGGCGAGTACTGGCTGCTGGAGGGGGCGCTGGCACCCCATCACTTCACCCGCGCGGTGCGCCAGACCATCGACGAGATCCCCGGTCTGCACTGCGCCTTTGTGGCTACTGCCGATGGCCCGCAGATGGTGGCCAACCCCGCCTGCTGGCAGCTGGCAGAGCGGGATCTGCGCAGCGAAGCCGACCCGCTCGCCGCTGCGCAGGCCGAGATGCGTGCGCAGTTGGCCGTCCCCTTCAATCTGGCCGGGGGGCCGCTGTTTGCCACCACCCTCTATCGCCTTGGCGAGGGGCGGTGGGCTTGGTTTATCGCCGTGCACCATATCGCCATTGACGGCTTTGGCCTGAGCCTGCTCTGCCAGAGGGTGGTGAGCTGGTATGAGGGGCTTTGCGCCGGCGAGCTGCCAGCCCCCTGCCGCTATGCATCCCAGCTGGAGGTACTGGCAGAGGAGGCGGCCTATCAGGATTCGCCACGCGCCGCGCGGGATCGCGATTTCTTCGTGCAGCAGCTGGCCGGGGTGGAGAACCCGGCGTCGCTCTCCCGCCGTCCGGCGCAAGGGCCGGGCCCCACCTATCGTCTTGAGCAGCGGCTTGCTGGCCGCCAGTGGCAGGCATTGGTGGCGCGGGCGAGTCGCTCGGCCTGCCACCCCTACAGCCTGCTGCTGGCGGCGGTGGCCAGCTATGTGCAGCGAATGAGTGGCGCTGGCGAGGTGGTGCTGGGTATTCCGCTGATGGGGAGGCTGGGCTCAGCGGCGGCCGATACCCCCTGCATGAAGGTCAATGTGGTGCCCCTGCGTATCGAGCTGAGCGGCACCTGCCGGGTAGGGGCGTTGCTGGCACAGGTCGAGCGGCAATTTGTCGCCCTGCGCCGTCATCAGGGCTGCCGTCAGGAGTGGTTGCAACAGCGTCAGCCGGGCCAGCCGTTGTTTGGCCCTCAGGTCAATCTGATGCCCTTTGCCCGAACCCTCAGCTTTGGTGAAGGGCTCAACCAGGTTCGTGGCGAGGTGCAGGTGCTGGCGGCGGGGCCGGTGGAGGAGTGTGCCTTCTATTTTGCCGAGGAGGCAGGCGCGATGACCCTGACCCTCGAAGCACATCAGGGGCGCTTCAGCCAACAGGAGAGTGAACGTCATCTGGCCCGGCTGGTAGCTTATCTCGCCGCCTGGAGTGAGGCGGATGACGAGGCCCTGGCAGTGCGCTTGCCGCTGCTGCTGCCCTGTGAGCAAGCTGAGCTGGCGCGCTGGAACCAAACCGACCATCCGCTGCCGACCACTACCCTGAGCGCACTGCTGGCCGAAGGGCTGGCGGCGGCGGATCAGAGCGCCATCGCGCTGGAGTGTGGCGCCGAGCGCTGGCGTGTGGCCGAGCTGCGCCAGCGTACCCGCCAGCTGGCCAGCTATCTGGCGGGGAGGGGCGTGGGCCCCAGTTGCCGAGTGGCGGTGGTGATCCCGCGCTCTCCCGAGCTTATTCTCGCCCAGCAGGCCATCATGGCGGTGGGGGCCGTCTATGTACCCGTTGATCCGGACTATCCGGCGGAGCGGATCGGCTACATTCTCGCCAGCAGCGCCCCTGCGCTGGTGCTGACCAGTCGCACCTTGAGGATGCCGCTCGATGTGGCCGCGCCACTTGTCTGCCTCGATGCCCCCGGTGTGGCAGAGCAGCTGGCGGCGGTAGAGTTGGCAACGACAGCACCTTGTGAGCTGCCAGCCCCCAAGCCGGAAGATGCGGCTTACATCATCTACACCTCCGGTTCGACCGGTCGGCCCAAAGGGGTGGTGGTGAGCCACGGCGCCATCGTCAACCGGCTGCTCTGGATGCAGCACATGTATCCCATCGGGCCGGCGGATCGGGTGCTGCAAAAGACCCCGGCCGGTTTCGATGTCTCCATCTGGGAGTTTTTCTGGCCCTTTATGACCGGGGCGCGGCTGGTGCTCGCCAAACCGGGCGGCCACAAGGATCCCGCCTACCTTGCCGAGCTGATTGAGCAGGCCGGGATCTCCACCTTGCACTTTGTCCCCTCCATGCTGCAGGTCTTCGTCGCACAAGCCGAGCCTGCGCGTTGCCGCGCCCTGCGGCAGGTCTTCTGCTCCGGCGAGGCGCTGCCCGCGGATCTGGTGCAGCGCTGGTATGGGGCATTTTCAGCCCCCCTGCACAACCTCTATGGCCCGACCGAGGCGGCGGTGGATGTCACCTGGTATCCCTGCCGGGCAGACGAGGCGGTGACCAGCGTGCCCATCGGCTATCCGGTCTGGAATACCTGTATCCACATTCTCGACCCCTGGTTGCAGCCGGTGCCCCCCGGTGTAGCGGGGGAGCTCTGGATCGGCGGCGTGCAGGTGGCGGAGGGCTACTTTGGCCAGCCCGAGCTCACCGCCGAGCGCTTTATTGCCAACCCCTTCGGCGCGGGACGGCTCTATCGCAGCGGCGATCTGGCCGCCTGGCGCGAGGATGGCGCCATCGAGTATCTGGGGCGCCTCGATTTTCAGGTGAAGATCCGTGGCCAGCGTATCGAACTGGAGGAGATCGAGCAGGTGCTGCTGCGCCATCCCCGAGTGGCGCAGGCGGTAGTGTTGGCCCCCGAATTTGCTCCCGGCGATCGCCGTCTGGTGGCCTACGTGGTGGCCGCAGATAGCAGCGAGTTGACGCTGGCCGAGTTGGTACCCACCCTTGGCGCAGCCTTGCCTGACTACATGGTGCCGGGGCTCCTGGTAAACCTGGCCGAACTGCCGCTTACCCCCAATGGCAAGCTGGATCGCAAGGGGCTGCCGCTGCCCGATATGGCGTCGGCGGTGGGTCAGTCACTGCCGAAAAACCTGCTGGAGGAGCGGCTCTGTCGCCTCTTCGCCGAGATACTGGGGCTGGTGCGAGTCGGCGCCGACGATAACTTCTTTGCCCTCGGCGGCCACTCCCTGCTGGCGGCGCAACTGGTGGTGCGCATTGAAGAGTCGCTCGGACAGGCTCTCACTCTGGCCAGTCTGTTCGAAGCACCGAGCCCCGCCCAGCTGGCGCGCCGTCTTGGCGGCGAACGGGAGGCAATGCCCATGCTGTTGCCCCTGCGAGCGTCCGGTGCGCAGTCGGGCGCATCAGGCCCCACTCTCTTTTGTGTCCACCCCGCAGGGGGGCTCGGCTGGTGTTATGCGCCGCTGGTGCCCCATCTGCCGGTCGATATGGCGGTCTATGCCCTGCAGGCAAGGGCGCTCTGCCAGCCGGATGCCCCGCTGCCCGCCAGCTTCGACGAGCTGGCACTCGACTATGTGACCGAGCTGCGTCGTCAGCAGAGCGAGGGGCCCTACTGGCTGCTCGGCTGGTCCCTCGGGGGCATGCTGGTGCACCGGATGGCCGCCATGCTGCAAGAGCAGGGACAGGAGGTTGCCATGGTGCTGCTGCTCGATGCCTACCCCTGTCAGCAGTGGCAGACCCAGCCGTTGCCCGACGAGCAGCGGATGCTCGATGCGTTGCTGCGGATGGGAGGCATTGCGGTTGCGGACGATGCGCTCGATTCCCTTACTCGGGGCGACGTGGTGGCCCGACTGGGGGCAGAGGGGAGTGCGCTGGCCATGCTCGACGAGCAGGTGGTGAGCGCCATGATTGAGCTGGTGGGCCACAACAACCGGCTGATCCGTCAGCCGGTCGACTACTGCTACCACGGGGAGGTGATCTTTATCGAGGCTTCAGCTTCCCGCCAGCCCTGGCTGGATGGACGCGGTTGGGAGTTGCTGACAAAAGGGGAAATCCGCTATGAGCGCTTCCCCTGCCTGCATCAGGAGATGGTGCATCCCGACTGGCTGGCAAATATCGGCGCCCTTATTTGTGAGCGGGTCGATGGGGTCGGACAACAACCGCACATCCGGCAGGAGGGGGGCGCATGACCCCGGTTGCCGCTATCCGGGAAGCCTTGCTGGCGGGCAAGCTGGTAGGGCTGGGGGAGCCGCATTGGCACCCGGATTTTATCCGGCGTCAGCACGCCTGGCTCTGCGATCCGGCGCTTTGGGGAATCATGAACGATCTGGTGCTGGAGTGCGGCAACCGCCGCCATCAAGGCTTGCTCGATGCCTGGTTGGCGGGGCAGGATAGCTGGCAGGGTGCGCCGCTGACGCTGGCACGGCTTTATCCGGTCTGGCTCGACTCCTGTGCCTTTCCCGCCTGGATGGCCCCCGAGTTTCCGGCTCTCTTTTCCGCTCTGCGCCAGAGCAATCTGGCGCGCCCTGAACATATGCGGCTGCGGGTGCATCTCTGCGAGCCCTTATTCGAGTGGCAGGAGATAAGCCCGGAGCGGTGGCAGCTACACAACAGGGGGCGGGATCAGGCGCTGGCCGACTATCTTCTTGCACTTCCCCCCCACGGAGTGGTGGTGCTGGCGGGGGCGCGTCATCTGCTCAAAGCCGCAGGGGATCCCCACTTTGCTCAGCCGACGCTGGGCCAGTTGCTGGAGGCGGCAAGACCGGGCTGGCTACAGGTGCTTCACCCCTGGCCAATGGTTGCTGGGAAGGGAGATGAGGAAGAGGAGCGGGTGTGCGAGCTGGCCGGGATCGCGACTGCCGACCTCTATCCTCACTGGCCGGTGCATCCGCCGCTGGAGACCCTCATCGATCGGTTGGTGCGCGTGGCTGACCGGGGACGGGAGATGCGAATTTGCCCCACCTTGCTGGCCGAGCCCTGGCGCAGCCACTTGCTAAGCCGCGCTCACTTGCTGCCAGTTGGCATGGCCCGCCAGCTGCAACACTGGTTGGCGTAACTGCTGGTTGGAGTAACGGCTGAACGAAGTAACAGCTAACTGAAACAACTCAATGGGGGAGCCAGGCTCCCCCTTTTTCACATTTTGCATCCTGCATTCAGCGCTGCAAAGTTGCACCATTTACGGCATACCTTGCCACTCATCGCCGAAAATTCAGCTCCTTCGCTACTTTAAAGAAGTTTCTACTGGTCTTACCTGAGTAAATCCCTTTGCTTTTTATTTAACAAGGTATTTACATCTAGGTGTCACCAGCATCGGTGACGCTTACAACGGCAAGGAGCCAGTTATGACCCATGTCGACATCCCTTTCCTTCGTTACCTCGATGCGGAAGGGTGCCCGGTCGCCACCTTACCGACCTGGCTGGACAAGGCGATACTGCACACCTTCTACCGCAATATGGTGATGGTGCGCAGCTATGACAAAAAAGCGATTGCGCTGCAACGAACCGGCAAGCTCGGTACTTTTCCCTCCCATCTCGGCGCAGAAGCCGTGGGGATTGGCATTGGTCTCGCCATGCAGCCGCAGGATGTCTACGTTCCCTACTATCGGGACATGCCCACCCTCTATGTGCGGGGCGTACCGATGGAGAAGAACCTGCAATATTGGGGCGGTGACGAGCGGGGGAGTTATTTTCTCAAACCCGATGGGACTCCCTCTGAAGATCTCCCCATCTGCGTCCCCATCGCCACCCAGATCACCCACGCCTGCGGTATTGCCTCGGCCTTCAAACTGCGTAATCAACCGCGGGTTGCCGTAGTCACTATCGGCGACGGCGGCACCTCCAAGGGGGATTTTCTGGAGGGGCTGAACTGCGCCGGTGTCTGGCACCTGCCGATGGTCATCATCGTCAACAACAACCAGTGGGCCATCTCGGTGCCGCGCAAGCTGCAATCGAGCGCTCCTACGCTGGCCCAGAAGGGGATTGGTGCCGGGGTGCGCAGCCTGCAGGTGGATGGCAACGATGTGGTGGCGGTCTACGATGCCGCGCGCAGTGCCGTAGAGCGGGCCCGCAGCGGCAAGGGGCCGACCCTGATAGAAGCGGTCAGTTATCGCCTCGGCGATCACACCACGGCCGACGATGCCACGCGCTATCGAGATGGGGCCGAGGTCGAGGCCGCCTGGGCGAAAGAGCCGGTCAAGCGGCTGCGCCAGTTTATGCACAGCCAGGGCTGGTGGGATGAAGAGCAGGAGCAGAGCCTGCTGGCGGAGGCCACCCGAGAGGTCGAACAGGCGGTCGCCCGCTATGAGGCGATGGCGCCCCAGCCACCGGAGGCGATGCTCGATTATCACTACGCCAGCCTGCCTGCCGAACTCTTGCCCCAGCGCGAGCGAGTGATTGCCAAGGGGATGAAGCAGGAGGTTGGCCATGAGTGAGATCAGTTTGTTGGAAGCGGTCAACATGGCCCTTCACTACGAGATGGAGCACGACCCGGATGTGGTGGTACTCGGCGAGGATGTGGGGGTCAACGGCGGGGTGTTTCGCGCCACTGTGGGCCTGCGCGACAAGTTCGGTTTCAAGCGGGTGATCGACACGCCGCTGGCCGAGGGATTGATCGCCGGGGTGGCGGTTGGCATGGCGACCCAGGGGCTCAAGCCGGTGGCTGAGTTCCAGTTTCAGGGCTTCATCTTCCCTGGAATGGAGCAGATCATCTGTCAGGCGGCTCGGATGCGAAACCGTACCCGTGGCCGTATCTCCTGCCCCCTTGTCTATCGCTCTCCCTATGGCGCAGGCATTCACTCGCCGGAACACCACAGCGAGAGCGTCGAGGCGCTGTTTGCCCATATTCCGGGGCTACGGGTGGTGATCCCCTCCAGCCCGAGACGCGCCTATGGCCTGCTGCTCTCGGCCATCCGCGATCCGGATCCCGTGATGTTTTTCGAACCGGACCGCATCTATCGCTCGATGAAATCCGAGGTGGTGGATGACGGTGTCGGCCTGCCGCTGGATGTCTGCTTCACCCTGCGCCCGGGCCGGGATATCACGGTAGTGGCCTGGGGGGCCTGCATTCAGGAGGTGATGCGGGCGGCGAACCTGTTGGCCGAGCAGGATATCCAGTGCGAGGTGCTGGATCTGGCCACCATCAAGCCGCTGGATATGGAGACCATCCTCGCCTCGGTACGCAAGACCGGCCGGTTGCTGGTGGTGCACGAGGCATGTGGCAGCTTCGGAGTCGGGGCCGAAATTGTGGCGCGGGTGACCGAGCAGGCACTCCCCAGCCTCAAGGCGCCGCCCAAACGGCTGACCGGCGTGGATGCCGCCGTTCCCTACTATCGCAACGAAGCGTATTACCTCATCACCGAGCAGGATATCGCCGATGCCGCTCACCAGCTGATGGAGAACCAGTGGCTATGAAATTTTTCAAATTACCGGATCTGGGTGAAGGGTTGGCCGAAGCCGAGATCGTCGAGTGGAAGGTGAGTGCCGGGGATACCGTCGAGGTCGATCAGGTGCTCTTGTCGGTGGAAACGGCCAAGGCGCTGGTGGATGTACCCTCTCCGGTAGCCGGGGTGATTGCCCGTCTCTGCGGCGCCGAGGGGGATATCCTCCATATCGGTGCGCCGCTGGTGGAGTTCGAGGGGGGCGAAGATGATGGCACCGTGGTGGGCAAGGTGAGCGCCCATCAGCAACATATCGAGGATCACTTCGTGGTGGGGGCCATTGCCCCGGGGGGAGCGCTGGTGCAAGCCATGCCAGCCGTACGGTTATTGGCACAAAAACTGGGTCTGGATATCGACCGGCTCAAGGGAAGTGGCAGCGGCGGCATGGTGACCGAGCTGGATGTGCAGCAGGCATTCGAGTCACAGCAGAGCAGTGGCAACGAATTCCTCAAAGGGTCGCGCAGGGCCATGGCCAAGGCGATGGAGCTCTCTCATCAGACTGTGGTGCCGGTCAGCATCACCGACGAGGTGGATTTGCGTCACTGGCGGCCTGATGAGGATGTGACGGTGCGCCTTATCAAGGCCATTGGCGTGGCGTGCCGCGCCGAGCCCTCGATGAATGCCTGGTTTGATGGTGACACCCTGTCACGGCGGCTGTTCAAAGAGGTTAATGTAGCCATCGCGGTGGATTCAAAGCATGGCCTCTATGTGCCGGTGATGGAGAACGTGGCCGAGCGGGAGGGGGCGGATATCCGGCAGGGGCTGGATCGGATGATCGCCGATGTGAAGGCGCGCGCCGTGCCGCGCGAGATGTTGCAGGGGGCGACCATCACGCTCACCAACTTCGGCGCTATCGCAGGCCGCTATGCGAGCCCCATCGTGACGCCGCCGCAGGTGGCCATCATAGGGGCAGGCAAACTGTTCGAAAAAGTGGTGTTCATCCATGGTGAAGCGCGTCCCGTCAGGGCATTGCCGCTGTCGATGACATTTGACCACAGAGCCTGTACTGGCGGGGAGGCGGCTCGTTTTCTCAGAGCGCTGGTCGAAGCGTTGGAAGCAGCCACCTTATAACGGTTTGTGCCCTGTCATTGGCAGGGCACAAATTTGTTTGCGTAATCTACAAAGCCACGTATAATCCAAACCAGCTTGAAAGGGCGATAGTTATGTCAATGAATACGATGTTTCACATCTTGTCCTGTTGTTCATAAGTTAATCCCGTTTTTTGAGCTTTACCCGCTGAAAAGCATAAGTAATTATTTTGAATACAGGTTTAAAAGATATGTCTAACATGATCACCGGTACCGTTAAGTTTTTCAACGAAACCAAAGGTTTTGGCTTCATCCAGCAAGAAAACGGCCCGGACGTTTTCGTTCACTTCAGCGCCATTCAAGGTAACGGTTTCCGTACCCTGGCTGAAGGTCAGCGCGTACAGTTCTCTGTGACCCAAGGTCAGAAAGGCCCGCAGGCTGAGAACGTAACCGCTCTGTAATTCTTACAGAATTTAAGAAAGCCGTGGTACCTCTGGTGCCACGGCTTTTTGTTTATCTGGCTTCTGCTACTGACTCCCATGTGCTGAATCATGCTGCTATCGCTCCTGCTTGCTGCCACCTTGACTCCGACGTCCGATGCGCCGGTACCGGTTCAATCCGCGATGGAAGCGCAGGTGATCTGCCAGCAATTTGTCCAGGTCCGGATGGGCACTGCACAGCAACCCGATGAGGTGAATGCGCGACTGGTGCCTGAAAGGGAGGGGGAGTGGCTGGTGGATGGCAAAGTAAAAGGACCCGAAGGTCCTTTGCTGTTTGCCTGTCATCTTCACCAAGGGGAGCGCTGGGAGCTACTCAACTTTTCACTCTGGGCACCACAGCCGGTCAAAGCGGTTTGAGTGCGACCAGCAGATGTTGCAGGTGTTCAACCATGGTCATGCCAAACGGGGTGAGATAGCCGCCATCTTCTGCGCTGATGAGCCCCTGTTGATGCAGACGGGCTGCCGCCTGGCACAACTCTTCAGACATATCGCTGCGTAATTTAATCCCCAGGCTCATGTTGGCCGGATCAAAGCATGCCAGTATTTTCAAATCGTTCACGAATTCGTTAGAAACCTGGTCGATCCCAATCATGGATTTACTCCTTACGCTAAAGATGTATGCAAACTAGCATCCCCGGATCCACTTTAGTGGGCGCTGGCTCAAATTATTGATCTTTGGCTGGATGCTGCGTTTCAAATGCTGTTTTTTTCGGCGTAATCAGATGGTTGGCTGACAGCTTCGCCAAGGGCCGAGCCGGACCAAACGTGGTAGGATAGGGCACTTCTTTATATCGGACGGTCTATTGGTGGCTGTCCGCCCTGTTCAAGGTATCGCTCATGGTCAAGATCACTCTGGTATCCCTGCTGCATTCACTTTGTACCCGCTTTCCGGTTTACCCCGCTGCTTCGTTGACGTCCCTGCTGGATGCCTATCAGGGCGAGGTGTGGTTACCTGCACGCAAGGGGGCCGACATTGCGCTGTTACGCAAGCATGCCAAGGGGGCTCATGAGCTGGCGTCACTTGATGCGGGCTGGTGTGATTTTGCCGCCAGCGACAGCGGTGATACTCCCGAGCTGGATGCACTGGCCAACTACGACAGCGAGATGATGGATAACCTGCTGATGTACTGGCACACCGCCGCCAAGATCAACAGCCCGATCACCGATAACCTGTTCGAGTTGCGCCGCGAAGTGGTGGATGAGGCCCACGGTGCTAAACTTGCTGCCGCCTGGGAGCGACAGCAACAGCAGCGTTTTGAGCAGCTGATGGCGATGGCGGCCAATGGCCGGGAGCTGCTCTGCTTTGTCGAAGTGGAGTCCGCCTACTGGCTGCGGCAAAAGCTGAGCGAGCAGCCTGATGTGGAGCTGATCACGCCTGCGCTGTAAAAGGGGCAATATGATGGCTGGCAGTCTCGCTATCGAGGAGGCTGCTCTATCCTTATTGGCGTCATTGTCCTCCCCATCCGGTGCCAAGGGGCTGCAAGCTGGACAAGCTGACGACAAGATGTGAACATGGCGCCCTTTATCGAGAGAGAGACTTGGCCAATGAGCTATGAACTGAGCGACACCGAGCGCAATGCCGCGCTGCAACTGAACGCTGATTACCGTTACGATCACTTCATCAGCAAGCTGGTCGAGCATGAAGAGCTGTTCGTCCTGACTGACGAGCATGGCGTCATGATGCTGACCACCGACGATGAAGATTGCATCCCGGTATGGCCGCACCCGGAGTACGCCAAGGCGTGGGCCGAAGGCGAATGGGCCGATTGCAAGCCACAGTCCATCACCCTGAAGGTGTGGCTGGAGCGCTGGGTTGACGGTATGGAGCAGGACGAGCTGTGTGTTGCCGTGTTCCCGACCCCGGATCAGGAAGGCATCGTACTGGAGCCGGCTGACGTGGCTGACGCCATTGCCGAGAAGCAGGCCAAACGCGGCTGATCACCGAGCTATTCGCAACACCGGTTGCCAACAAAGACCCCGCTATCTGGCGGGGTCTTTGTTTTAGGTCTGTTTGCCAAACGAGTTGTGGCTATCAGGGCTGGCGATAGGTGGTGTCGATGATGGGCTCGGCCGGGAAGGTTTTGCCGCTCTTGATAGCTGCCCTGGTCTCGGTTTTTAGCTCTTCATCAATCCACAGCAGACCGCCATAGCTGTAACCGCTGTTGTCGCCCCCAAGAGGCCAGTAAAGCTGCTCGCTCTTGGGTGTTGCAGGTACTTTTGGTAGTTTTATCCAGCGCCAGGCGCCTTCCCGGGTGTAGGGCACCTGATAGGCGGGGACGAAGCTTGCCAGCTCATAGAGCCGCTGCTGGATCTGCCGTGACAGGGCCGCCTTTTTGGCAAAGTCGAACTCCTTGTCATACTGCTCCACCAGAGCCGTGATGGCATCGTCATCGATGTTCATGATGTTGTTGGTCTGGGGCTTGTTGGCGTTGACCTTGTGGAAGAACTCCCAATAGGCGGGATAGCGGCTGCCCGCCCAGGCCATCCAGGCGCTCTGGTGCTTTTTCTCCAGCATCGATTTGAAACCGGCCGATGCATCCATCAGGTTGAGCTCCAGATTAAGCCCCGCCTTCTTGGCCTCTTCCCGCAACAGCGTGAGCCGCTGGGCGTGCTCCGCGGTGGTATAGGTGATAGCGAGCGTCAGTGACTGCCCCTTGTCGTTTTGCAAAATCCCCTGTGGCCCCACTTTGTTAAAGCCTGCCTTGGCAAAGTATTCCCGTGCCAGTTTGGGATCGAATGGACGGGCCTTGATCTCGCTGTTGGTAAACTCACCCTGACCTGAGCCATAACTGTTGAGTCGCTGGTAATCCCCCCGCAGCAGGGTGGTGAGCATCTTGTCGAGGTTGAGGGCATGCTGGACCCCGAGCCGCACATCGAGATTATTCAACTGCGGATCGGCGGTGTTGAGATAGAGCCCCATCGGCGATTGCGGGGTCTGATTGTAGAACCAGGTACGCCCGATATACCCCTTCTCGAACTCGGCGGTGTTGGTCTTGTCGTGCCACCAGTTGGGCATCACCAGCGGGAAGCTGTCGAGATCGCCGTGCAGGAAGTGCTGCCAGGCGATGTTCAGATCCCTGAGCACCTTGATCTCGATCTGCGCGGGATTGAAGCGATACTGGAAGTAGCGCTCGTCATCTCCCCACCAGTTTTCAATCCGTTTGAAGGTGACCGATTTACCCTTTTTCACCTGATCGATCTGATAGGGGCCGGTGACCGGCAACACCTTCCAGTTGTACTCCTTGACCCAATTGCTGGTGAGCTTGATGGCATGGCTCGGCTCTGGGCTGATGGGCAGCGACTCGAGCAGATCCTGGCGGCTCTTTTCGGTGCCGCTGGTGATGGCCAGGGTGTGATCATCAAACTTGGTAATGTCTGCTATCTGGGTGCTGTAGTAGTTGTTGTACCAGGGGTCGTTGATCTCCTTGCTGAGCATCATCTTGAGGGTAAAGAGCCAGTCATTGGCGGTGACCGGTTGGCCGTCTGACCAGTGCGCTTTGGGATTGATGCGAAAATAAAGGGTCTTGTTGTCGGCGCCGAAGGCCCACTCGTTTGCCAACATCGGCATGGGGTTGCCGGTGACGGGATGAGTGCTCAGCAGTGGCAGGTTGGTTTCCCGCACGTAACCGGCAAAGCCGCCGTTGGAGTCGGGGCCATATTTGCGCAGGGTCAGGGGGAAGCTGGTCATAAAGGTGCGAAAGGTGCCGCCGCGCTTGGCGGCCGGATCGGCATACAGAGGATCCTGGTTGTTGCTCTCCCACTTCAAGTCGGCAGGCAGCGTGGCACTCCAGCCAAACGGGCTCCAGCACAGGGTCAGGGTGATGGCGGTGGCGCGAATGATAGGGGAGAGTCGGCGCTCCCCGGCGGTGATGGTCGATGGCATGTCCTTGCTCTCCTGAAGTCTGCTTCCTGCAGATCACGCACTGGTGATGTCAGTCCCGATGGGGACTGGCTCATCATGAAAATTTTATCCTGTCAGGTCAATGAAATAGCGTAAATGGGCAGGCGCTCATCATGTCGCTCTCTGTGGTTTGAACCAGCGCAGTCGGCTACCCAGCAGATGGACCACAAAGCCGAGCAGCACCAGAGCTGAGCCCAGCCACTGCAAGGGTGTTGGATGTTCATCGAGCAGCAGCGCTGCCGTGACCATGCCGACACAGGGGATCAGCAGGGAGAGCGGTGCCACCTGCGCCACCGGATAGCGCATCAGCAGTCGTCCCCACAGGCCGTAACCCAGCCAGGTCGCGACATACGAGAGATAGAGCACGCACAGCAATCCCTGCCAGCTGAAGTCGCGCAGGCTGCTGGCCATCAGCTCCGGCCCTTCGAACAGCCAGGAGAGGGCGAAAAATGGCAGGATGGGCACCAGACCGCCCCAGGCGATCAGGCTCGGCAGCGTGGTCTGGTAGCGCAGACCAATCTGGCGATTGATGACGTTGCCAAGGCCCCAACAGGCTGCGGCGCACAGCGTCAGGATAAACCCTAACAGGGTCAAGTTGCCTTCACCGTGGGTGGCAATGAGATAGAGGCCGAAACCCGCCAAGGGCAGCGCCACCCAGTGGTGGGGTTGCCAGCGCTCCCCGAGCCAGATCATCGCAAACAGCAGGGTGAACACCACCTGCGACTGCAGCACCAGCGAGGCCATACCTGCGGGCATGCCGAATTTCATGGCGCTGAACAAAAATGCGAACTGGCCGAGGCTGATGGCGCCGCCATAGGCCAGCAGCCAGCGCCAGGGCATGGCGGGCTTGGGCACCAGCAAGATGGCGGGAAAGACCACACCGATAAAGCGCAGCGCACCCAGCAGCAGGGGGGGAATCCCCTCCAGCCCCCACTTGATGGCGACGAAGTTGAGCCCCCAGCAGAGGATGACCAGAGCGGCCAGACACTTGTCCTTGGTTTGCATGGTTGAAATCCTTGTCAGCAGCACTGCGGCGAGTGAGTGGGTTTACACAGCTCGGCGCGATCGGCAAGGGTGGGAGCATACCCTTGTGCAGATGGTGAGTGTCAAGGAGAAAGACCCGTTTGGATTTTTCTGGTGGCAGGTCCTGATGGCAAGATCAGGGCAGATCAGGCCGCAACGCAGTGCAGGGTGATCCCCTTGGCCGCAATGGCTGCCCGCATGGGGGCGGGCAGGGCATCATCGGTAACCAGCACGTTGATCTGGCCCGGCGCGCCAAGCTGGCTCGGGTGGATGGCGCCAAATTTGCTGCTGTCGGTGATCACCACATTGGTCATCCCCTTGGCCAGCACGCTGTTGACCACATCGGCCCTCATCATATCGCGGCCGGTGAAACCCATCTCGGGATGAAAGCCATCCACCCCGATAAAGGCCTTGGAGAAGTGCACCTGCTCGATGCAGAGGCGAGTGAGCGGCCCCACCACGCTCTCGCTCTGATGCTGGAACAGCCCGCCGAGCAGCACCACCTGAGCCGGGGTGTCTTTGAGCAGATGGGCGATATAGCTGCTGATGGTGATGATGGTGACCCGTTTGTGCAGGGCCAGATGGCGCGCCAGCATGGCGTTGGCGCTGCCCCCCTCGATAAAGACCGTCTCGCCATCTTCCACCAGCTGGGCGGCCCGCTCGGCGAGGCGCTCCTTGAGCAGGTAATTGATGTTCATCCGGGCATCCGGGTCATCGGTCTCTAGCGCCATGGCCGAGCCGTGTACCCGTCTGAGCAGTCCCTGCTTCTCCAGCGCGGTGAGGTCGTTGCGCACCGTCACCTCAGACACGCCGGTATGTCGGGAGAGTTCACTCACGCTCATCTTGCGAGCCTGATGGACCAGAGTGAGGATCAGTTGGTGGCGTGGATTCATGGTGCGCTCACATAGAAGGTGTTGGATAGCGGCAAGCCACCCGTGGGGTGGCTTGCCAATCATATGACGTCACTGGCGCCATGGGTGCGCCCCGTCAGAGACTGTGCTCGGTGCGGGCGATGATATCATCTTGCGCATCCGGGGATAAGGCGGTGAAGAAGGCTGAATAGCCCGCCACCCGTACCACCAGATCCCGGTACTGATCGGGATGGGCCTTGGCTGCCAGCAGGGTCTCCCGCGAGACGATGTTGTACTGCACATGCCACCCCTTGTGCACTTCGAAGAAGGTGCGTAGCAGGCTCATCAGCTTGGCTTTGTCCCTCTCGTTCTCAAGGCTCGCCGGGCTCAGCTTCTGGTTGAGCAGCACCCCGCCGAGAATGGCCGCCGTGGGCAGCTTGCCGATGGAGTTAAATACTGCCGTCGGGCCGAGACGATCCGACCCCGAGGAGGGGCTGGCCCCTTCCGCCAGCGGCGTGCGGGCATGGCGACCATCCGGGGTAGCCATGGTGGCGGCACCGAAGGGCACGTTGGCGGAGATGGAGGAGGTGCCGGCATAGTAGGTGCCGCCGATGGGGCCACGGCCGAAGCGGGTGTTGTGCAGCCCCTTGATCTCGTCGATGTAGCTCTGGTAAGCCTGCACCAGCAGCAGGTCAACCTCGTCCAGATCGTTGCCATATTTGGGGGCGGCGTTGGTGAGGCGCATGCGCAGCTGCTCCCCTGCCAGCCCGGCAAAATCTTGTTCGAGTGCTTCGGCCAGCTCTTGCTGATCCACAATCCCCTGCTCGAACACCAGTTTCTTCAGGGCTGCCAGGCTGTTGCCGAGGTTGGCTATCCCCACCTGCAGACCGGAGACCCAGTCATAGACGGCGCCCCCCTCCTTGATGGTCTTGCCGCGCTCGATGCAGTCATCTACCAGGGTGCTGCAGAGGATGTCATGGGCTTGGGCTTCCAGCACGCTGTCGACCACGCAGTCGATCTCGATGGATTTGCGGGTGAAGTAGCGCACCTGCTCATCCCAGCGGGCCATCACCTCGTCAAAGTTGCCAAAGTTACCGTCTCGCAGCGATTGGGTTTGGGGCAGGAAGACCTTGCCGGTGGTGGCATCGCGGCCGCCATCGAGGGAGGCCAGCAAGATGCGGGCGAAGTTGATAAAGCTCATGCCGGTGCAGCGGTAGCCCCATTTGCCTGGCACGGCGGTCTCGATGCAGCCGATGGCGGCGTAGTGGTGGGCATCCTCCACGCTCACCCCGAGCTTGATGAACTCGGGGATCACCACCTCGTCGTTGTTGAAGGCGGGCATGCCGAAGCCGCAGCGGATCACCTGAATGCAGGCGTCGAGGAAATCCTCGCTCATCCCGGCATGATAGCGCACAGAGAGGTTGGGCTGGGTGGATCGGAGCTGGCCGCAGGACTCCAGAATCGCGTAGGAGAGGCCGTTGACCGCGTCATGGGCTGCACCATCCCGCCAGTTCTGGCCGCCGATGGTGACGTTCTGATAGAGCGGGCTGCCGGCGGAGGCCTTGGAGTGGGTGCCGGAGCGGATCTTGTTCACCTCCAGCAACTTGAGCCAGCACCCTTGCAGCAGTTCGATGGCGCGGGGGCGTGACAGGGATTCCGACAGTTCCACTTCACGGCGATACCAGGGGTAGAGGTACTGATCCATCCGGCCAAACGACACCGAGTGGCCGTTGGATTCGATCTGCAGGATGAGCTGGATAAAGTAGCAGAGCTGCAGCGCCTGCCAGAAGGTCTCGGGTGGCTGGTGGGCGATGTGGGCGCAGTTGAGCGCTATGGTCTCAAGCTCGCTTCGGCGCTCGGGGCGAGATTCTTGTGCTGCCATATCATGGGCAAGTGCGGCGTAGCGCGAGATGTGAGCGCTGACCGCATCCAGAGTGATGGCGACGGCGTGCAGGAACTGCTCGCGCTGCAGATCGGCCCAATCCGCCAAATCCAGCCGACTGCGCCGCTCGGCCACCTTGGCCTTGAAGCCATCGAGCCCCAGCGTGAGCAGCTCCTCATAGTTGACCGCGAGGTGGGCATCTCCCGAGGTCATGTTGCCCTCGGCCTTGATGATGCCGCTCTCCAGCAGCGCTTTTTGCTCGTCGGTAAAGAGGCCGAAGCAGCGATCCTGCACCGTCTGGCCGCGCCAGAAGGGGGTGAGGGCGTGGATGGCCAGCTTGTCTGCCTCGCTCACCGCAAAGCTGGCGCCGGGTCTGTCCGCCAGCTCGTCGATCTCCTTCTCAATCCAGCTCACCGTGTACTCAGGAAACAGTGGCGCCGCCCGTACCTGACTGGCCTGATTGCCGACGATAAGCTCGTCGTGCTTGATCCAGATGGTGCGCGCCTTGAGGTGATGAGCCAGCGCAAGAGCGCGGCGTACCGGCAGCGGCCGGGCGAGATGAGCCTGATAGGCCTCGGTGTAGTGGCGGGCACGCTCGGTGCAGACCGGTGGCTGAACGATGTGGATCAGGCTCTCTTTGTGGGCGCGGATCCGCGGGCTGAGGGCATTGAGGTCGAGCTGGGTCATGATCTTATCCTCTGGTCACAGGGGTCAGCCCCTGACGTTGGGCGTATGCATGGGCAAAGTGGAGTAAATCGGGGTCGTCGAGCGGTGTCTCCGGCGCCTGATAGGGCAGATCCAGCAGGGCATATTTGCCCATCCCCAGCGTGTGGTAGGGAAGGAAGTGGATCTCCTGCACCGTGCCGAGGCTGGCGGCGGTGTCGGTGATGGCGCAGATCGATGCGCGGTCGGCATTGAAGCCGGGAATGAGTGGCACCCGGATCTGCATGGGCACACCGTGCTCGGCGAGGCGCTTGAGGTTTGCGATGGGCAGCTCAACCTTGCCGCGGGTCCAGTGGAAGAAACGTTCTTTATCCACGTGTTTGAGATCCGCCAGCACCAGATCCAATGAGGGGAGGCTTGGCTCAATCTGGTGCCAAGGCACATGGAGGCAGCTCTCGACCGCGGTGTGCAGCCCTTCGGCCTTGCAGCGGGCCAGCAGGGACGCGGCAAAGTCGGGCTGCATAAACGGCTCGCCACCGGAGAGGGTGACGCCACCGCCGCTGCGCTCGAAGAAGGGACGATCCCGCAAGATGGTGTCCATCAGGGTGTCCAGGCTCTCCTCCCGACCACACACCTGCAGCGCTTCGCTGGGGCAGAGGCCGCGCAGCCGTTCCATATCGTCGGCCTTGAGGGCAGAACGGCTGAGCTGGATGCCCTCGCTGTCACGCAAGATTGCCGGACAAGCCTGGCTGCAGAGCTGGCATCCCTCGATGCACTGGCGCCGGTCGAGTAGTATGTCCGGCTTGGGAGAGCGGCTCTCCGGGTTTTGACACCACAGACAGGCCAGCGAGCACCCCTTGAGAAACACCAGGGTGCGAATGCCGGGGCCATCGTGAGTTGAATATCGTTGCAGGTCGAAAATCATACCGCCTCCTTTTGTATTTGCATTCTATTTGCTTTCATTCGAAAGTTGATTTGATTTCGATCAAGCTATTTGCAGATGTTTTATCGCTAGAATGGCGACATATTGAACATCCCGTTAAGGAGTTAGAGATGGAGCTGTATCTCGATACCGCCGATGTGGCGGCAGTGCGTCGCTGGTCACGGATCCTGCCGTTGGCCGGTGTCACCACCAATCCTTCCATTACCGCCGCCGGGGGATTGCCGCTGAGCGAGCTGCTGCCCGCCCTGCGCGACGTGCTGGGGCCCAAGGCGCGCCTGTTTGCCCAGGTGATGGCCAAAACCGAAACCGAGATGGTGCGCGAGGCATTTGCCTTGCGTGAACTGGACCCGGATCTGGTGATCAAGATCCCGGTATGCGCAGAGGGGCTGGCGGCCATCAAGAGCCTGACAGCCAACGGCGTGCCGACCCTGGGCACCGCGGTCTATACCCCGCTGCAGGGCTGGCTGGCGGCGGTGGCGGGGGCGGAATATGTCGCGCCCTACGTTAACCGGCTGGATGCCCAGGGGGGCGATGGCATTGCCACCGTGCAGGAGTTGCAACAGCTGCTTGCGCTGCACGCACCGAACAGCAAGGTGCTGGCGGCGTCATTCCGCACTCCCCGTCAAGCGCTCGACTGTCTGCTGGCCGGTTGCCAATCGATCACATTGCCGCTCGATGTGGCGGAGCAGTTGCTGAACGTGCCGGCGGTGGATGCGGCATTGGCGAAGTTTGATCAGGATTGGCAGCGCGCTTTCGGTCGCTGATCCCGGTGACAAGCTGATTGCCGTGATTGAGAGGGGGAGGGTGAAGAAGCGCGGGTGATGGGGATTGACCGACTAGACTTGAAACAGGTGGCCAGGTTCGCGGGCCGCCCTGCAGTCTACCGGAGGTATCCCATGAGCGACCATCTGCTGCTCCCCCATGGTGAAGATTTGCGTCGTGCGGTGCTTTGGCTTAGCGAGCATCACCAGCACGATCTCGCCGCCATTGAAGAGGCCAGCCTGCGTTTTGATCTCTCGCCGCTGGATGAGGAGTTTCTGATCCGGCACTGGCTCGACAGCCAGCGCCAATCATGAATATCCGAGGTGAGAGATTTAGAAGAAGTTGGCGAGGTTGATGCCAAACTCTTTGGGGTCGACCGTGTTTTCGATGCTCTCCTGCACCCCTGACTTGGCCAAATCCAGCCACTGTACGTCGAGGTAGTGACGCTGGGTGGCGTGATAGATCACCTTGACTACTGGCTTGAGCGGCTGCTGCTCGTTGCGCTGCATCACGATAGCCAGGCGCTGGTTTGAGAGCTGTACCAGGGTTCCCACCGGATAGACTCCCATGCACTTGATGAACTTGGTAACCAGTTCGGCATCGAAGTGCTGATTGATCCCCTTGAGCAGAATGCGGAAGGCCTGGGTCGGCTGCATACCTGCTTTGTAGACCCGATCCGCGGTGATGGCATCATAGACATCGACGATGCCGCTCATCCGGGTATAGAGAGAGAGCTGCTCCCCCTTGAGTCGCTGCGGGTAGCCGGAGCCATCGAGCCGCTCGTGGTGGTTGGCGGCCACCTCCAGCATGGTGGGGGTAATGCCAGGGGTATTGCTGAGGATCTCGTAACTGTGCACCACATGCTGACGCATGATGGCGAACTCCTCATCGGTCAGCTTGCCCGGTTTGTGGAGCACCTCGTCCGGGGTCATGATCTTGCCCACGTCGTGCAGCAGGCCACCCAGGGTCAGCTCCTTGAGCACGCTGCGTTCCAGTCCCAGATAGCGGCCGAAGTTGGCCAGCAGAATGGCCACGTTCATGGAGTGCTCCATCAGGTAGGCATCCTTGGCGCGAATACGGGCCAGACAGAGCATGGCATCGCCGTGGGTGAACATGGTGTCCACCATCTCTTCGGCGACTTCGGCCAGCGGAGTTATGTCGATGGGCTCACCCGCTTTGAGGTGGCGAATGAACTTGCCTTGCAGCTCGCGCGCTTCCTGATAGAGGCGGCGGATTTTAAGCTCCCGTCCTTCGCCGTTGGCACTGGCCCGGCGCCCTACCTGGGCGCTGTTGGCATTGAGGTCGGGGGAGGTAACGGCGTCACTCTCGGCACTGCCCAGCTTGCTGCGGGCCAGATCGATGCGTACCGTGAGCACTCCCTGACGCACCAGATTGGCAATTTGCGCCACGTTGGTCACCAAGCCCATCTGGGCGATCTCCATCCCACCTGTCTGGCTGGCGATAGCAATGACATACATGCCGGGTTTCAGTTGGTTGACGGGAATGACGGGATAGGATGCTTGAGACTTCATGGAGGCTTCCTGACTCTTATTATTATGAGTATCGTTCGGATGGGTCACACCGGAGAAGTGTAACATCGGATGACCAGTTCGTCATAATTGGCAACCCCTTAACAGTGGCGTTGTCGCCCCCGCCCGATATAATGACGCCCCTTTACTTGTTGGACTCCGAGGTTGTGAATGCGGCTTGATAAATTTCTGTGCGATTGTTCCGATTTGACCCGCTCGCTGGCAGGCAAACTGATCCGTCAGGGCGAGGTCATGGTGGATGGCATTGTGGTCAAGCAGCCCGCCTTTCATATCAATGAGCAGAGCCAGATCGAGTTTGACGGCGTGCTGCTGACGCTGGAGCAGCGCAACCGCTATTTCATGCTGCACAAGCCGGAAGGGTATGTCTGCTCCAACGAGGATCCGGATCACCCGACCGTCTTCTTCCTGATGGATGAACCGGCGATGGGCAAGCTGCACGTAGTGGGTCGCCTCGACCTCGATACCACGGGTCTGGTGCTGGTGACCGACGATGGTCAATGGTCCCACCGCATCACCTCACCGCGTCACGAGTGTGCCAAGACCTATCACGTCTGGCTGGCCGATCCGGTAAGCCCGGATGCGATCGCGCTGTTCGCCGAAGGGGTCTACCTGCGTAACGAGACCGATAAAACTCGTCCTGCCCAGCTGGAAATTCTCGGCGAGTGCGAGGCACGCCTGACCATCCACGAAGGCAAGTACCACCAGGTCAAGCGGATGTTTGCCTCCATCGGTAACAAGGTCGTTGGCTTGCATCGCGAGCGTGTGGGCGGCCTGACGCTGGACGAAGATCTGGCCCCCGGTGAATACCGCGAGCTGACCGCTGAGGAGATTGCCCTGTTCTGATCTGGGATGGTGCCGGGTGTCAGTGAGTGCTGAAGCCCAGCACCAGCGCGGTGCCCAGGGTGGCAATTAGTGCCCCCGCCCAGGCGGCAATGGATGGCCGCTCCCCCGAGTGCCACCACAACAGCGGCAGCAGCAGTACCGGCGTGGTGGAGGAGAGAATGGCCACCATGCCCACCTCGCCCTGCCGCAACGCCATCAGGATCAGCGTCATCCCCAGCCCCATCGCCAGAAAACCGTTGGTGGCAATCATGGCGAGGATCTGGCGATTGACCGGTTTTAGCGGCATGGCCAGCGGCAAGCGCCCCAGCCGCAGGACGCAGTGGGCCAGCAGGGCACTGCCCATCCGGATACCCGATGCACTCACCGCATCCACCTCACCACTCATCATCACCGGTTTAGCAATGATGGCTCCCACGCTTTGACACAGTGCCGCCGTCAGGCCAAGGCCTATTCCCAGCGCCAGATTGCCACGGATCTGCTCCCACTCGTTGCTGCTACTGCGTCTGCCAAACAGGATCGCCAGCATCACGCCGGCAAAGACCAGCACGGCCCCCAGCAGTCGCCAGCCGGTCAGCTGTTCATTAAAGAGCCAGAGCCCAAGCAGGGCGGAAAACAGCGCATGGCAGGAGAAGAGCAGGGCACTGCGTCTTGGCCCCAACCGGTTCATGCAGGCAAACAGCGCGGTATCGCCCACGAAGATGCCGACCAGCCCCGAGATGGCGAGCAGGGGCAGGGCGCTTGCGGTGAGGGTTTGCCAGCCGCCAGTGAGCAGACTCATGGTGCAGAGCATCAGGCTGACCAGAAACATGCGCCAGCGGCTGTAAGCAAATGCGCCGAGATGACGGGCCGGTTTGACCGAAATTAGCGCTGCAACTGCCCATAAACTGGCCGATGCGAGGGCCAGCCACTCATAACCCATAAAAACTCCTGAAAAAATTAACCCGAAAGACTCCATCTCCCGGGCAAGCCCGATACAATACGGGGCGTTTTCGGGGATAACAAGAGCGGCATCAGGCATTCATCAGGCGCGCCGTCGGCCTTCCCCTCCTGCAGTGGTGTTATTCGAGGTTTTGTCATGAGGTATGGTTTCTTCCCCAAGCTGGCGCAACGCTGGCTCTCCCCGCTATTGCTTGCCGTGCTGGCAGGGCCCCTGGCCCATGCCACCACCGTTGAGCAGCAGCCTCTGCTTGCCGATCGGCAAACCCTGGTCAAGGGCAACGGTGCCGAGCCGGAGTCACTGGATCCAGCGCTGGTGCGATCCGGTTTTCCGGGGGAGGCCGTGCTGGTCGACCTGTTTGAAGGGCTGGTCAGCGAAGATGGTCAGGGGCATATCGTCCCTGCTCAGGCACAGCGCTGGGAGGTGAGTGAAGATGGGCTGGAGTGGCGATTCTTCCTGCGCCCTCAACTGAAATGGTCCAATGGCGAGCCGCTGGTGGCCGCTGATTTCGTCTATGCATGGCGCCGTCTGCTCGATCCGGCCATCAACTCCCCTTCTGCCGGATTGCTGCTGGCCACGGGGATCAACAATGCGCAATCCATCTATGCTGGTGCGCTGGAGCTCGGCAATCTGGGCATTGAAGCGCAAAGCGATCAGATCCTGAAAATCACTCTGGAGCGGCCGGCTCCCTATTTCCTGCAGCTCATCAGTCAGCGCCCCTTTGTGCCAGTCAACCAGAAGGCGATAGCCAAATTTGGCAAGCAGTGGACCGAGCCCGGCAAGCTGGTGAGCAATGGTGCTTATCGGCTGGCAAGCTGGACGCCGAACGAGCAGATCGAAGCCGAGCACAATATCCACTACTGGGATGACCTTCACACTCGTATCGGACGGGTCACCTATCTGCCTATCACTTCGCAACATGCCGAACGGCTGCGCTATGAGGCTGGTGAAATCCAGCTCACCAACAAGGTCTCCCTCGGTTATTACCAGAAGATGAAGCGCGAGTCTCCGGAGCGGCTCTGGGGCTTGCCGCTGTTTGGCACCTATCTCTATGCGTTCAATTTGAAGCGACCCGAACTGCAGGATGTGCGGGTGCGTCAGGCGCTCTCCATGGCGGTTGATCGACAGCAGCTCATTGGATCGGTGAGCGGGCAGGATGAACAGGCAGCATGGTCGCTGTTGCCGGAGATGCCGGGTTACCCCCGGGTGATATTGCCTGTGGCGCTTGAAGATATGCCAACCCGCCAGGCCAAAGCGGCAGCGTTGTTGTCAGCGGCCGGGTATAACAGTGCCAATCCACTCAAGCTGAGCATTACCTACAACAGCGCAGAAACCCACAAGCAGATGGCGATGGCCATTGCCGCCATGTGGCAGAAGCTGGGGGTACAGGTCACTCTCAACAGTCTGGAGTGGGGTGCCTATCAGGTGGCCAAGGATAGCGGTGATTTCCTGGTGGCCAGAAGCTTCCTGTTTGGCGATTACGTGGAGCCGTCTGCCATGCTGGGCAGCTTCCGTTGTCAGGATCTGCGCAACGAGAGCAGCTACTGCAATCCCGACTTTGATCTGTTGCTGGAGCAGGCTGCCAATACGCTGGACAGCGCGAGCCGGGTTGAACTCTACCGGCATGCCGAACAGTTGCTACTTGAGGAGGCGCCGATCCTCCCCGTGTATCATTACAATCAGATGAGACTGGTCGATCCCACCCTGCGTGGACTGCCCAGCCAGAATTTGAAAGGGACGATTGCCACCAAGGATCTCTATTTCAGCCCGCAGTGAGGAGCATTTCATGAAACTTGCCATCATTTCCGACATCCACGGCAGCATCATTGCGCTGGAACGAGTACTGACCCAACTTGAGCCCTGGCAGCCTGATCACTATCTGCTGCTCGGCGATCTGCTTAACCATGGCCCGCGCAATCCTCTGCCGGAAGGGTATAACCCGGCCGCGGTGGCCGATCGGCTCAACGAGCTGGCGCCACAGATCATCGCGGTGCGGGGCAATTGCGATTCCGAAGTGGATCAGATGCTGTTGCGCTTTCCCATCACCGCCCCCTACAACCAGTTGCTGGTCGATGAGCGGCGCTGGTTTGTCAGCCACGGTCATCTTTATCGCCCGGACGAGGTACAACTGCCGGAGGGTAGTCTGTTCCTGAGCGGTCACACCCATGTGCCGGTGCTGGAGTGGCAGGAAGAACGGATCTTGATGAACCCGGGGTCGATCTGTTTCCCGCGCGGCGAGTTGCCTGCCAGTTACGGGAGCTATGAGGACGGGGTACTGCGCGTCAATGCGTGTGAGGATGGGCGAGAGTTGTTGCGACTGGTGCTTTAAAACGGACAGCAAAAATGCAAGGCCTGATAAGAGATGTCAGGCCTTGATACCGTAGGAGCGGGTGCCAGAGCGAGTGTTGCCCTTGGCGTCATAGGTCAGGCTGTTGCGATCGCGCAGCTGACTCAGAAAGGTTGCCAGACGACGGTTTGATACGATGCTCAATTCAAGCAAGCGACCGTTGATATCATTTTGTGCCTGGCAGGCATCCAGTTTTGCACGAAGCTGTGCCATCTCGTCGGGATAGGCTGCCAGCTGCAGTGCCAGTTCCGGCATCTCTGCCAGTGTCTTGTCCAGAGTTTCTATCGCAGCAAGCAACTGCTGTTTGCGCTCGGTCAGTGCGGGCAGGGCCAGTGCCTGATGCTGTTCGAGCAAGCTGAACTCCTCTTCCAGAATGCCTTGCATCTGGCTGAGGTAATCATCTTGGGTGTGCAGTAACGAAGGTAAATCCATCATCCCAGAACTTTGTCCAGATTGGCCTCGAAACTGAACATCTTCTTGGCCACAGCGTCGCTGTTAACCTGATATTCACCACTCGCGACGGCTTTTTTCAGCCGTTCGACCTTGCTCTCATTGCCGGTCGAGGCGGTATTGAGGTTTTGTTGCATCTTTTGCAATTGTTGCGCCTCACTGGTCAAGGAGACGGAGTCCAGCTTGACAGTAGCCGCTTTGTTTTCGGGCGATGAGGTGACTGACTTGCTGCCTGTCCCCTGGCTATTAGCGGTATTTTGCAACCGATTATTCGCCAAGTTGTTGATATTGTTGATGGCCATTTTAGTTACCTTCGTCTGCTTTAAGGTTTGCTTACCTGTTTATCGGTGCGGCAGATCAAAACTTTAGAAAAAAGTTGTCAAGGATCCGGATTTAAAAAGTGATCGATACGGCACCTACCGCACTGACTTTACCCTCAACGGTTTTGCCGGAGCGAATATTGACGAGTTTGATGATCTCTCCGAAGCTGCCATCTTGCAAGGCTCGGGCCATGGTTTTGATCTGGAAGTTGCTGTTTTCTGCCGTCAGGGTGACCTGATCCCCTTTGCACACTACACAAACCTGGCTCAAACGGATGGGTTGCCCCGGTTTTAGCTCCCGCTTGCTGCGTACTCCGATAAGAGGGGCGGTGTCAGTCAGGTAGTCGCCGCGGATGAGGGTCTGATCTTGATAGGCCAACACCAGTTGGCTTTCACTCAGCAGGTCCCCCTTGGCGATGGGGTTGGTCACAGTGACATAAGGCTTTTGAATACTGACCCGTACCGGGAGATAGACGTCCCAGGGTTTGTCTTCCTCACATTTAAGGTAAACTGTTGTATTACGGCGAATTTCCATTTTTGCTGGTAAGCTGATAGTGAGCAGATCTTCGCAGCGGGTCAGTGGGAGCCGTTCATCCAGCGTGGCAGAGGTGACCTCGGCTCTGGCATCCAACGGAATATCCAGCTGGCTGTAAACGAACTCTTGTGCCTTTTCTTGCAGATAAGTAGTGACGTCCGAGGCATAGCTGGAAGATATGCTGCCAAAAAAGAGGCTGATGAGTAAAAGTCGGTTAATCATTTTCGCTCGTTGGTCGATAAGTTGTTCACGCATATCACCATATTTAACTATGATTGCTTCAGAATCTGTTCGTTGTCACATCGATAGTCTGACGCAATCCATCACGCATGCATGATTAATGCCAAGCGTTTTTAGGGAGTGTTTATGGCCAGTATCCTGGACTCGGTCAACCAACGTACCCAGCTAGTGGGGCAAAACCGGCTGGAGTTGTTGTTGTTTCGTCTCAATGGACGTCAAAGATTTGGCATCAACGTATTCAAAGTGCGTGAAGTGTTGCAGTGTCCCCCCTTGACCGTGATGCCCAAACTGAACTCCTGCATCCGCGGGGTAGCACATATTCGTGGCCAGACGATCTCGGTTATCGACCTCAGCATGGCGGTTGGCAAACGCCCGATTGATGATCTGAGCAAATGCTTCATTATCATCTCCGAGTACAACCGCTCTATTCAGGGCTTTTTGGTGCATTCGGTCGAGCGCATCATCAATATGAACTGGGAATCCATCCTGCCTCCGCCCAAAGGTGCAGGTCGCATCAACTACATGACAGCCGTGACAGAAGTCGATGGCGAGTTGGTCGAAATCCTTGATGTTGAGCGGATATTGAACGAAATTTCGCCGGTTGCAACGGATGTTAGTGAGGAGTTGGTTCAGGCCAGTGTCGACCACCCGACTCTGGGGCGTCCTGTTCTTGTTGCGGATGACTCCTCAGTGGCACGCAAACAGGTACAACGTGCGCTTGAGGCTATCGGTGTCGAGTGCGTGTTGGCAAAAGATGGCCGCGAAGCATTGAACATGCTGCTGGAAATGACCAAAAATGGTCCTATCAAGGATCAGGTTGCGCTGGTTATTTCGGATATCGAAATGCCGGAAATGGATGGCTATACCTTCACTGCCGAGATCCGGAATAATCCCAATCTCAAGGATTTGCATGTTATTCTGCATACCTCGCTCAGTGGAGTATTCAACCAGGCAATGGTGCAGAAAGTTGGTGCGAACAATTTTATCGCCAAGTTCCAGCCTGATGAATTGGCCAAGGCCGTACAAAACGCACTCTAATAAAGAAGAACAGCTGCATGAAGACACTTTCGGACGACTTATACAAACAGTTCAGCAACTTTCTGGCGGTACAGAGCGGAATTGTGCTGGGGGATAACAAACAGTATCTGGTGAAGAGCCGTCTTTCACCTTTGATGGCTCAGTTTGGCATCGAGAGTTTGTCTGATCTGGTTACCCGTGCAATGAGTGTGCGAGAGCGTGACCTGAAAATGGCCGTGGTGGATGCTATGACGACCAACGAGACCCTCTGGTTTCGTGATACCTATCCGTTTCAGCTTCTTACCGACAAGATTTTCCCCGAGTTGGGGAAAAGTGGCCGCCCCATCAAGGTCTGGTCGGCTGCATCCTCGTCAGGTCAGGAACCCTATTCCATTGCCATGACTGCACTGGAGCAGCAGATGAAAAAGCCGGGTACCTTGCCTGGTGGCGTGCAGATTGTCGGGACGGATATTTCGACGACCATGCTCAATCAGTGTAAGGAAGGCGTTTACGATAGCCTTGCTCTGGCGCGCGGTTTGTCACCGGAGCGCAAGAAGATGTTTTTTGAGCCTTACGGTGACAACAAGATGCGGGTTGCCGAGCGAGTCAGAAAATTGACCACCTTCCGGCCACTCAACTTGCTGGAGAGTTATAGTCTGCTCGGCAAGTTTGACATTATCTTTTGCCGTAACGTGCTCATCTATTTTGCGCCGGAAGTGAAGTCGAAGATCCTCAACCAGTTTGCTGCCAGTCTCAACCCCGGTGGATATCTGATGTTGGGCGCGTCGGAGTCACTGGCCGGGTTGACCGACCGGTTCGAGATGATCCGCTGTAATCCGGGGATTGTCTACAAGGTCAAATAGGCCTGATGGCCTTGATATTCGGGGTCTGCCGAATATTGCCAGTTCATGCAAAGAGGGAAGCTACGAGCTTCCCTCTTTCTTAATCTACAGCTCAGTCTTTCTATTTACCTACCATATCTCGCCACTGCAAAAGTGGTTGCAACCTTAAGGTGGCCAAATGATGCCGTCTGACTCAAGGCACGAGATGCTCCTGTCGTTTTCGGTTTGCAATGTGCTCATACCCAAACCATCGATCTGAGTGATTTGCTTATGGCACACCTCTTGCAAACAAAATAAACCAAGCAGGAGGTGTGCTATGGCTCTTTCATTTGACAAGGCATTCGGTGTGCATCAACACACCATAAGCGTTCGCGCCAAGCGTGCAGAGGTGCTTTCCAGCAATATTGCCAACGCAGATACCCCGGGCTTCAAAGCCAGGGATATCAATTTTGCTCAGGCATTGCAGGAGGCTCAGTCGCATCAGGGTTTTGGTTTGGCAACGACCAGCGAAAAGCACTTTGCCTTGAATATGGACGCTCCGGGTACCGTGCAATATCGCAACCCGCTGCAACCGGATACCGGTGACGGCAATACAGTCGATGTGCAGCAGGAGCGCAGCGAATTTCTGCGCAATAGCCTTGAGTATCAAACCTCCCTTGAATTTATGAATAGCAAGATCAGTGGCCTGCTCAAGGCCCTGAAAGGAGAGCAGTGATGAGTTTGTTCAAGGTCTTTGACATAGCAGGCTCGGCTATGAGCGCACAGTCAGTGCGCCTCAACACGGTTGCCAGCAACATGGCCAACGCGGACAGCGTCAGCTCCAGTGTGGAAAATACTTACCACGCCAGGCGGCCAGTCTTTGCCGCCCAGCTCGATCAGGCGATGTCTGACAAGCAGGGCTCGGTCGGGGTGGAGGTGAAGGGCATTGTCGAGAGCAAGGCGCCACTGCTTAAAGAGTACAACCCCAACCACCCGATGGCGGACAAAGACGGTTTTATCTTCAAGCCAAACGTCAACATGGTTGAAGAGATGGCCGACATGATCAACGCCTCGCGCAGCTACCAGACCAACGTACAGGTTGCTGATTCGGCCAAGAAGATGCTGCAGCAGACGCTCCAGCTTGGCAAAGGGTAAATAGAGGGCCTTTATTATGTCTGACATAAATAATCTTTATTGGAATCCCTCTCGTAATGCAGGCGGCTCAACCTCTAGTACCAATAATGCTTCAGCGCCCATCGGGAGTAATTCAAAAGCAACAGCGCCAAAGAAAGAGCTGGATCAGGCTTCATTTATGAAGCTGTTGACCATGCAGTTGTCATATCAGGATCCCTTCAAGCCGGTCGACAATGCCCAGATGCTTTCCCAGATGGCCTCAATGTCTACGTCGGAGGGGATCAGTAGTCTGTCTACCCAGATGGGCAAGCTTAATGACCAGATGATATCCAGCCAGGCTCTCCAAGCGTCTTCTCTGGTGGGTCAAAATGTATTGCTACAGGGCAATACAGGATTTTTAGACAAGGATGGTTCGTTATCTGCGGTCGTTGCTGTAGGCACAACGAATAAATATGCGGGCGTCAAAATTACCGTTGAGGATGAAAAGGGACAGGTTATCAAGGAGTTTCCCCTCGAAGGCGACCAAAAAGGTAATGTGGAAATTGCTTGGGATGGTAAAGACAAGGCCGGTAACCGAGTTGCCGCAGGCAAGTATGTCATCAAAGCCAGCGGCACTCTCGATGGCAAGTCGGAAAGTATTGCCACATTTGCTTATGCCAAAGTGGACAGTGTTGCCTTGGGCAATGCCACCAACCCGACTCGCCTCAATTTGAGAGGGCTGGGGAGCGAATATCTGAACAATATTCTGCAAATATCAGGAACCAATTCAAATCCGACGGTTACACCGTCAAAAACCACGTCGACAGCATCGATCTAAGGAGCTGGATATGTCATTTAACAATGCCTTGAGCGGTGTCAACGCGGCACAAAAAGACTTGAACGTCACCGCTAACAACATTGCCAACGTTAACACCATGGGCTTTAAAGAGTCCCGTGCCGAGTTTGCGGATGTCTACGCCAACTCCATCTTTGTCAATGCCAAGACCCAGGTCGGTAACGGTGTGGCAACCGGTGCGGTTGCCCAGCAGTTCCATCAGGGGGCGCTGCAATTTACCAATAACGCGCTGGACCTGGCGATTCAGGGGAATGGATTCTTTGTGACCTCCGATGGCCTGACCAACCTGGATCGCACCTATACCCGTGCCGGCGCCTTCAAGCTCAATGAAAACAGCTATATGGTCAACAATCAGGGCCATTATCTGCAAGGTTACGAAATCAACGCCGATGGCACCCCGAAGGCGGTCAGTATTAACTCTACCAAGCCGATCCAGATCCCTGATAAGGCGGGTGAGCCTGTGAAAACGACCAAGATCGAGGCAAGTTACAACTTGCCAGCTAATACAAAGCCGCTTCCGGCCGGTGCTACGGCACCAACGGTTCCTGTTCCTAACCCGCCTGATGCATCTACATTTAATCGAAAAGACTCAAATACCTATTCTGCATCCACGTCAATTACGGTTTACGATTCGCTTGGTGAGCCACATACCATTACCCAATATTTTGTTAAAGAAGCAGATCCTGCCAATCTTGCTAACCCAGCAAATCCTACAGCATGGCGCATGTATCTTTACCAGGGAGATAAGCCTATTGATATCGATGGTGTTGGTGCGGTTACTCCGACGATGGCACCTGGTTTGGATCAGGCTCCTGCTGGTGCGAGAATCACATTTGATGCTGATGGAAAAATGATTTCACCGACTACACCGGCGGTTATCAAGACCGAAGCATTAGGAGCTGGCGCAGGGATAATCAATAATGGTGCAGACCCTACCCAAGTCATTGAAATTTCTTTAGGTAATCTTACCTCTTACGCTTCTCCTTTCGAGGCCTATAAGTTGACGCAAGACGGCTCGACAGTCGGTCGTTTGACCAAAGTTGAAATTACCCCTGACGGTATTGTGTCTGCAACTTATAGCAATGCGACTACTGTCAAAGTTGCCATGGTGGCAATGGCCAAGTTTGCTAATGCGCAAGGACTAACTCAGGTCGGAGATACTTCCTGGAGACAATCGTTGCTTTCCGGAGACGCGTTACCGGGTATGGCAAACTCGGGCACTTTCGGGACCATCAAATCATCGGCGCTGGAGCAGTCCAACGTGGATTTGACCTCGGAGCTGGTGGACCTGATCACGGCCCAGCGTAACTTCCAGGCCAACTCCCGTTCTCTGGAGGTCAACAGTTCGCTGCAGCAAACCATCCTGCAGATCCGTTAATCTCGCAATAAATCATAATGAGAGGGGGGCTTGGCCCCCCTCTCTGTTTCTGTCGGATTCCTATACTCCTTATCCCCCCCATATTTCTGCTGTTGGCACTCTAATTGCATTTCTCCTGTCAGAGTCATCTGTTTGACGGAGAATTCCATGGATCACCTGCTTTATATCGCCATGTCCGGGGCCAAAGAGACCATGAACAGCTTGGCTGTTCGCGGCAACAACCTCGCCAATGCCAATACAACCGGCTTCAAGTCCGATTTTGAGCAGGCCAGAAGCATGCAGGCATTCGGAGAGGGCTTGCCAAGCCGGGTGTTTGCCATGGCTGAGCGCCCGGGTCAGAACCTGCAGCATGGCATGCTGATGACCACCGGACGGGATCTGGACGTGGCGGTAGATGGGCCTGGCTGGATTGCCGTGCAGGATCCCAAGGGGGGTGAGGCCTATACCCGCATGGGGAATTTGCAGGTCAATGCGACCGGCAACTTGCAGACCTCGACCGGTCTGAATGTGGTGGATGACGGTGGTCAGCCAATCGTGTTGCCTATGCCGATGGAGAAACTCGAGATCAATCGGGATGGCACCATCAGCGGCCGTCCGGAAGGGGCTGCTGCCAATTTGCCGGAGGATTTCCAGCGGATCAAGCTGGTCAACCCTGCCGCTGATGCGGTGGAGAAGGGCCAAGATGGTCTGTTTCGCCGCAAAGATGGCCAGAATGAACCCGCCTCTGCCAACGTTGGCCTGATTGCCGGCTCCCTTGAGGGGAGCAACGTCAATGTGGTGGATGAGATGACCAACCTGATCCGGCTGCAACGCCAGTTCGAAACCCAGGTCAAAATCATGAAGACGGCCGAAGAGAATGATGAAGCTCAAACCCAACTGCTGCGAATCAGCTAATCAAGGAGTTACCTATGAATCCCGCACTCTGGATCAGCAAGACCGGGTTAGATGCACAGCAGACCAATATTTCGGTCACCTCGAACAACTTGGCGAACGCCAGCACCTTGGGCTTTAAAAAGTCACGGGCCATCTTTGAAGATCTGCTGTATCAAAATATCAACCAGCCCGGTGGCCGCTCCTCTGCCGATACCGAGCTCCCCTCCGGCTTGATGCTGGGGGCGGGTGCCAAGGTGGTGGCGACCCAGAAAAACCACAGCCAGGGCAACGTACAAACCACTGACAACTCGCTCGATTTGATGATCAGTGGTCGTGGTTACTTTGAAATTCAGCTGCCGGATGGCAGTGCAGCCTATACCCGCAACGGTCAGTTCACCCTTAACGATGAAGGGACCATAGTGACGCCGGGTAATGGTTACCCGCTGCAACCGGAAATCCAGATCCCGGAAAACGCCCAGAGCGTTACGGTGGGTGAAGATGGCCAGGTCTCGGTGCAGCTCAAGGGCGATGGCGCTTCTCAGGTCGTCGGTCAGATCAACATCTCCGACTTCGTCAACGCCAGCGGCTTGCAGCCGATGGGGGAGAACATGTTCGTCGAGACCCAATCCAGTGGTGCTGCCGCCCAGGGGACTGCCGGTGCCGATGGCTTGGGGGTGATCAAGCAGGGGATGCTGGAGACTTCCAACGTCAACGTGACCGAAGAACTGGTGAATCTCATTCAGGCTCAGCGGGTCTACGAGATGAACTCCAAGGTGCTCTCCGCCGTGGACGGCATGATGTCCTTCCTGATCCAGCGTACCTAATTAGGAGGCGCATGATGAAAGCTGTATGGATGCTGGGATTGTTGGTGCTGGGAGGGTGTAGCAGCACTCCCAATACGCCCAAGCCTGATGATCCCGAGTTTTCCCCCGTCTACGGGGAGTCGGAGCCGGTGTCGGTGCGGCCGACAGGGGCTATTTTCCAGCCGGATCAGGTCAATGGCATCTATTCGGATATCAAGGCGCACAAAGTCGGCGACATCATTACCATCGAGTTGTCGGAGTCGACCTCCGCCTCGAAAAAGGCCAATACCCAGAGTGGCAAGGACAATAAATTCAATCTGGACCCGGTCAAGCTGGGTGGCATGCCCGTGACCGCCAGTCCCTATGATCTTTCGGCTTCCATTGGTCAGAACAGTGCGTTCAAGGGGCAGGCCAAAGCGGACCAGAGCAACAGCCTGCAGGGCAATATTTCGGTCAGCGTGGCCAAGGTGCTGCCCAATGGCAATCTGGTGGTGCGCGGCGAGAAGTGGATCATGCTCAACAATGGCAATGAATATATCCGGATCACCGGCCTTATTCGCCCGGAGGATGTGACGTCTGATAACAGCGTTTCGTCCCAGAAAGTGGCCAATGCCCGCATTTACTACGGTGGTACCGGCGATCTGGCCAATAGCCAGGAGCAAGGGTGGCTTACCAGCTTTTTCAATGGTCCCTGGTGGCCGCTCTAGGAGATGTTATGAAGTCACTCCGTCTTGTCACACTGCTCTGCTGTCTGCTGCCCTTGGGCGTGGCCAATGCGGCCCGGATCAAGGACATCAGCTCGGTTGAAGGGGTGCGTAACAACCAGCTGATTGGTTACGGTCTGGTGGTGGGGTTGCCCGGTACTGGCGAGAAGAACAACGCCTTCACCGAGCAGACCTTCCGTACCATGCTCAACAATTTTGGCATCAAGGTGCCGGATAACATCAAGCCCAAGATCAAGGATGTGGCGCCGGTGGCGATCCATGCCGACCTGCCCCCCTTCTCCAAGCCGGGTCAAACCATCGACGTGACGGTCTCTGCCATTGGCGAGGCCAAGAGCCTGCGGGGCGGCACCCTGTTGCAAAGCTTCCTGAAAGGGCTCGATGGGCGGGTCTATGCGGTCGCGCAGGGCAGTCTGGTGGTTGGTGGTCTGGGGGCCGAGGGGGCTGATGGCTCCAAGGTAGTGATCAATACCCCGACCGTCGGGCGGATTGCCAACGGTGCGACCGTGGAGCGGGAGGTGCCCAACTCCTTCAGTCAGGGGGACACCATCACCTTCAACCTTAACCGACCCGACTTTACTACAGCGCGCCGTCTGGCTGATGTGGTCAACGATCTGGTGGGGCCCAATACCGCTCAGGCGCTCGATGCCACCTCAGTCAAGGTCTATGCCCCGCGGGATCCGGGTCAGCGCGTCTCCTATCTCGCCACCATCGAGAATCTGGAGGTGGATCCGGCCAATGAGGCGGCCAAGATCATTGTCAACTCCCGCACCGGCACCATAGTGATCGGCAGTCAAGTCAAGCTCAAACCGGCGGCCATCAGCCATGGCGGGTTGACGGTGACCATCGCCGAAAACCAGCAGGTCTCCCAGCCCAACCCGTTGGCGGGAGGAGAGACGACGGTGACCAACAACTCGACCATCAATGTCCAGCAGGAGCCGGGGCGGATGTTCAAGTTTGATACCGGTGCGACCCTGGACGATCTGGTCCGGGCGGTCAATCAGGTCGGGGTCGCCCCCGGTGATTTGATGGCCATCCTTGAGGCGCTGCAGCAGGCAGGCGCTATCGAGGGGCAACTGGTCATATTGTAACAAGCGGCAAGTGGTTGCCATGGGTGGCAATGAGGTAAGCAAAATGGCGGAGTTTGACAGCAACAGCGGCATGAATCTCGGGATGGTACAGGACATCAAGAACCTGGATCGTCTGCGCCAGATGAGCCAAAGCAAAGAGGGACAGGCCGAAGCGCTCAAGAGTGCGTCACGCCAGTTCGAGTCAATCTTTACCCAGATGCTGTTTCAGAGCATGCGTCAGGCCAACGGGGTGTTAACTCAGGACAACCCGATGAATAGCAGCTATACCCAGTTCTATGAAGGGATGCTGGATGAGCAGCGGGTTGCCGACATGTCCAGCAAGGGGGGGCTGGGATTGGCTGACATGGTGGCCAAACAGCTCTCTCCCGAGACCTTTACCCATCAGGATGGGCGAGTGCTCAAGATGCCGCAGCGCACCGAACGGACCTACAAACCCTATCAGCCACCCACGGCCGCAGCAGATGATTTGATCGCGGCATCAAAAGTTGGCAAAGATTTTGCTGAAAGAGAGATGACCGAGGGGGTCAAGGAGAGCCACGCACTCACTATGCCCCGTCGACCGCACCGCAGCATTCCACCCATGGGACGCATGGCCAGCGAAGAGAGCAGTGCCACCGGTAGTGGGGGCAAAGAGTTCGATACGCCCGAAGAGTTCGTTAATCGCCTGATGCCGCTGGCCAAGAAAGCGGCCGACAAGCTGGGGTTAAGCCCGGCGGTACTGGTCGCCCAGGCGGCACTGGAGAGCGGTTGGGGCAAGCGGGTGATCAAGGATGGCGAGGGGCAGGTGACCCATAACCTGTTTGGCATCAAGGCCGATCCGCGCTGGGAAGGGCCAAAGGCTGTGGTCAGCACGCTCGAGTATGAGCAAGGCGTCGCCTCCCGCCAGAAAGCGGCATTTCGCTCCTATGAGTCGTTTGAAGAGAGCTTCAACGACTATGTGGATTTCCTCACTTCCGGCTCTCGCTACAAGGGAGCCCTGGCGAAGGTGGATAGTCCTGATCGCTACTTCGAGGCGCTGCAACAGGCGGGTTATGCCACCGACCCGCACTACGCCAGAAAATTGAAACAGGTATTGCGCAGTGATGCCATTGCCCAATACAACGAGATGGAGCTGTAACGTATGGCAAGCGACCTGCTTGGGATTGGTTCATCGGGTGTGCTGGCACAGCAACGCCTGCTGCAGACCACCAGTAACAACATAGTGAACGTCAATAGCCAGGGCTATGTGCGTGAGCGTACGCTGGTGTATACCAATACCATCGGTCTGGGGACCGGTGACATCAAGACCCAACGGGTAATCAACGACTATATGCAGGGGGAGGTGCGCCGTGATACCTCCGCCTATCATGCCTCCCTGACCCATTATGAACAGCTGGCTGGCGTTGACAGCTTGCTTGGGGATACCAGCAACAGCGTGGGGGCGGCCATCACCTCCTACTTCAAGTCATTTCACTCAGCCAATGAATCGCCTGCCGAGATCGGTGGGCGCAAGGTGGTGATGACGGAGTTGAGTGGCATGGTCAACCGTTTTCATACCCTCTCGGCGCAGCTCGACAAGCAGAGCGATACCCTCAACACCCGTCTCGAAGATGAAACCAAGCAGGTCAACAGCCTGCTCACCAGTATCAATGATCTTAATCAGGCCATCATCCGCACCCAGGGGTCACCCGAAGAGAACCTGATGCTGTTTGATCAGCGGGATGAGGCGATCCGCCAGCTGTCGGAGAAGATGGATATTCGCACCGTAGCCCAACCCAACGGCAGCATGCTGGTCAATATGAGCACTGGCCATTCGTTGGTACTAAACGGCGGCGTGGCTCAGTTTAAAGTGATGCCCAGTGATCCTGATTCGAGAGATTTAGAGCTGCAATTAACTTTGGGTGATAATGAGGCGCTTATTGACAACGAGACCTTTGGTGGCGCCGTGGGAGGCCTTTTCAAAGCACGTAACGACCTTGAACCGACCAAGCGCGAACTGGGGCAGCTGGCCGTGGCGATGGCGGATGCGATGAACCAGCAGAACCGCCTCGGGATGGATCTGGATAACGAGATTGGCGGCGATATCTTCACCCTGCCTACCAGCAAGGGCTTACCCTACGGCAATAACACCGGGACGGTCGGGGCGAATGTCAGCTTTGTGTCGGGCAAGGGGACATCAGTGACCCCGTTTGATTACGAAGTGCGCTTTAGCAGCGCCACCGGTTATGAGGTGTTCTCGCTGGACAAGTCTGGTAATCGAACCTCTGTGGCGACTGGCACGACCCCTCCTGCAACGTTTGAACTCACGGGTCACGGCATTTCAATCGATATCACCGGTGCGCCGGCTGCGGGTGACAGACTGTTGCTGCAACCGACCAAAAGTGCGGCCGCCGGTCTGGGTCAGCTGATCACCCGACCGGAAGATTTGGCCCTGGCCTCTCCGCTTAAAGCGGAAAAGACCACCAATAATGGCGGCGGGGCAGATATCAAACTGGGTGGCGTATTCAATACAGGTGCAGGGTCAGGTTTTGGTACCAATAGTCTGAGCCCGACAGCGCCTCAGGTGGTCAAAATCGATGCCAGTGGTAACTATCAGGTGTTTCAAGCTGATGGTACTACCCTGATAGGTACGGCCCCCGCGAGCAGCAAGGGGCAGAATTTAATGGCAGCCTTGCAACTGCCACCACCCACTGGTGGACCAGCTTATCCAAATCCGAAACAGGCCCCCGGTTACGAGTTCAGCATCACCGGAACGGTGGATGCCGGTGACAGCTTCAAGCTCAGTTACAACAGCAATGGCTTTGCCGATAACAGCAATGGCCTGGTTCTGGCCGAGCTGCAAAACAAGGATCTGGTGCGCAAGAGCACCAATGGTGGGACGACCAACGACAAGATGACCTTCAATCAGGCCTATTCCGGGTTGGTGATGGAAGTGGGTAACAATACCAGTCAGGCAAAAACGCTGCTCAAGGCGAATGAGTCCAAGCTTATCCAGAGCACCGGCATCTTTGAAAGCGTGTCTGGGGTCAATCTGGAGGAGGAGGCGGCCAATCTGATCCGCTTCCAGCAATCCTATGCGGCATCGGCGCAAATCGTCAGCACGGCCAAAACTATTTTCGATACACTGCTCTCTTCCGTGAGGTAACGTCATGCGTATCACCACCAACATGATCTACGACCGGAATATCTATTCCCTCAATAGTGCCAACGAGCGGTTGAATACTGCCTACCAACAGCGGCAAACCGGTAATAAATTTCAGACAGCCGGAGAAGATCCCGCAGGAATGAGCCAGAAGATGGCACTGACCAAGGAGATTGACCTGTTCAAGCAGTACAGTGTCAATGGCAGCTTGCTGGAAAACAGTTTGGGGCATGAGGAGACGGTATTAACGTCGATTAACAATGCGATGCTTAGTGCCCAGACCCTGATCCAGAAGTCAAATAATGGTTCTATCAGCATGGATGATCGCAAGGCCATAGCCAGCGAGCTTGAAGGGTTGCAGCAGCAGATGTTCGACCTGATGAATAGCAAAAACTCCTCGGGTGAATTTATATTTGGTGGCAATCAGAGCAAGACCCAGCCATATATAAAAGACGTCAACGGAAAATATATTTATCAGGGTGATCCAGGTCAGCGAAATATTCAGGTCTCACCCACAGTACAAATCGCTGCCAATGATTCCGGGCAGGATCTGTTTGAAATCGTGGCGACCAGAAGAACCGCCAGTGCAACCACAGCAAATATCAAGGTTGGGATAGGCGATCAGGGTAACTTTGATACTTTCTACAAGTCCAATTATAACTCGGCACTGCCTAGCAACACCTATACCGTATCAACCACCATAGGTCCGCCTGATACCTATGATATCAAGGATGCCGGTGGCAATACGTTGCAAACGGGTAACTACACTGCTGGCACCAAGATCCCCTTTAATGGTCTGGAGTTGACCCTTGATTTGCCTGCAGGTGGTGCGGCTCAGCAGTTTGATCTTAATCCACCGAAGAATGACAACATATTGAATGGTATGTCGGACTTTATTACGGCTCTGCGAGATCCGGCTATTTCTGCCGAGACCTTCGAGCAGAAAATAGCCGATGCTACCGTTCATATGAAAAATGCCCGCCTGAATATCGATCATGGGTTGGGTGAGTTGGGCGGCCGGATGAACAGTCTGGAACAGGCTATGGGCTCCAATGAGGGATTGAGTACCCTCAACGCCGAGGCGAGAGCCAAGGTGTCGGAAGCGGATCTCTATGAAGTGATTTCCGCGCTGTCAAAAGAGGATGCGGCATTGAGTGCCTCGCAACTCTCTTTCAGCAAAATAAGCCGTCTGACGCTATTTGACTATATTCGCTAATTAGAGAGGGGCCCTTTGGGGCCTTTTCTTTTGTCCAGACTATGAAAATTGGTTCCGTGTCATCTCCTGCCAATTGTAACAAGCTGTTGCCGTTGCCAATTTAATGGTGGTTGCGGGGTTGACCTCCCAGCGGGATTGGATAATCATGCCGCCCGCACAACAGAGGGTTGTGCGAATTATTTGCAGCATCTCGTTAGGCGAGGCTCCTGTATAAACACAGGCCACTGATCTCACGACGTCCAGAGACGCCCAAGATCAGGACAGTTTTCATCGGATTAAGGTGTAAACCCAAGTGGCTTCCGGCATGCCGGATACGTTATACAGTGCTAAAGCTGGTACGTGGGGATGATGACACGCCGAACGGCGTCATTTCCTGCCTATTACTCGTCAATCAAATTGCTGTTTTCTTGTCGTTGCCTCCGGCTATTTCCGGAGGCATTCAGGTTCGCCTGAAATCACATGAGGATATCTGTGATGAAGAAAACACATACCATTCTTAACCGTCACCAATTGCTCGATCTGGCCGCCCTGCAGGGTTGGCTGGAACATAATCTGGATCCGGTTCAGCGCGCCGAGCAACTGCTGACCCTGCGTCCGGAAGAGCTCAACTGCATCTTTGATACCCTGCCAATTCCGCAAGGGGCCGAACTGCTCGGCTCACTCTCGGCCGAGAGTGCCGGGCGCCTGTTGCAGCGGTTGCATGGCAGCATCGTCAGCGTGTTGCAGGAGGCCATTCCCCGCCGTGATATGGTCGCTATCCTGCGCAAACTGAGTCGTCAGGATCGCACCATGTTGCTGGCTCGCTTCCCGACCCAGGCGCAGGCCATGTATTACTCCCTGCTGGATTGGCCCACCGAGTCGGTGGGGGCCAACATGCGCCACGAATATCTGGCGGTGCGGGAGGAGGACACGGTCGGTCACGCCAAACAGCTGATCCACGATGCCTGGGACAATGCCCAGCTGTTTCGCCATATCTATGTGGTCAACGGGGATGGTCGTCTGCAAGGAAGCCTCTCCCTCAAGACCTTGCTGATCGCCGACCCGCTGGCCAACGTCACGACCCTGATGGATCGGGAGACGGTGCGGATCAACGCCCGAGCCGATCAGGAGTTGGCAGCGCGCCTGTTGATCGACCGCGACCTGTCTGTATTGCCGGTCGAGGATCAGGGGCGACTGGTCGGTATTTTCCACGTCGATGATGCAGCGGATATTCTGGAGCTCGAATCCACCGAGGATGCCGAGATGCAGGGGGGGTCATCACCGCTCGATACCCCTTACTTGCAGGCAACGCCCTGGCAGCTGTGGCGCAAACGGGTGGGCTGGCTACTGATCCTGTTTGTGGCGGAAGCCTACACCGGCACTGTGCTGCGGGCATTTGAGGAGCAGCTGGAAGCGGCCATCGCGCTGGCTTTCTTTATCCCCTTGCTGATCGGTACTGGTGGTAACAGCGGCACCCAGATCACAACCACCATAGTACGAGCCATGGCGGTCGGGGAGGTGAGTCTGCGCAATCTCGGCACAGTGCTGAAAAAGGAGCTCTCCACCGGTCTGCTCATCTCGGGTGCCATTGCCATGGCGGCTTGGGTACGGGCATGGAGTCTCGGCGTCGGTCCCCAGATTGGCATGGTAGTGACCTTTACCATCATCGCCATCGTGCTCTGGAGTGCTACGGTCGCGTCCATTATTCCCATGGTGCTGCGCCGTTTCCGCATCGATCCGGCGGTGGTCTCTGCGCCATTCATCGCGACATTGGTGGATGGTACCGGCCTTATCATCTACTTCGAGATGGCCAAGTGGTTGTTGCCCGAGTTGCAGTAACCGGGAGATTGAGATGAAAAAGGCAGCCATTGGGCTGCCTTTTGCATTTATCTTTCCGGTTTAGCCGAGCTGGAACAACAGTGGCCAGCCCTGCTCCTGGCAATAACGATGCTCCTTCTCCAGATTCTGCATCAGGAGACGGTTCTCCTCGCACCAGTCGATCGGCAGGGTCACGACCAGCTGCTCCCCTTGTACCGCGACTTTCCACTCAGGCAGCAGGTTGTCCTGCCGCTTGTGGTGAGCGGCGACTGCGAGGCGCAGGATGCGGATGCAGCGCAGCACCGTCTGCATGTCGTGGTTGGGCAGGGGCGGCAGCTCGGAGAGCTTGAGCCCCTTGCGCTGAAAGCGTACCAGCGCGGCCAGCAGTGCCTGATCGTCCTGGTTGAAGCCGGGCAGGTCGGTGTGTTGCAGGATATAGGCGGAGTGGCGATGGATGCCGCTGTAGTTGATGGCAAGGCCAATTTCGTGCAGCCGCGCCGCCCAGCCGAGGATAGCGCGATAGGGCTCTATCTCCATCTGCCAGGGCTCTTGCAAGGCATCAAACAGGGTCAGCACGCTCTGCTCCACCCGGGCGGCTTGTTTGCGGTCCATCCGGTAGTGGGTGCCGAGCGCCTGTGCCGTCCGTTCGCGAATATCGTGGTGCTGCAAGCGCTCCTCGAATTCATAAAGCAACCCTTCGCGCAGCGCACCATCGGAGTAGTCTAGCCGCTCGATGGGCAATGAGGTAAACAGGCCAAGCAGGATGGCGACCGCAGCGGCAAACACCTCCTGGCGCTCCTCGGTGAGCCCGACCAGTTTGAGGTTATCGACTCGCTTGCGCTCAATCATCAGCGCTTTGAGCCGCTCCAGCCCCTCCAGCGTAATACTGCCATCGGTCAGCCCCTCACCCTGCAGTACGTCGCGCACGGTGCGGATCGAACCTGAGCTGCCAAGACAGCTCTGCCAGCCCAGCTTGCGGTACTGGTTGACGATGGGGGCGAGCTGGTGCTGCGCCTCCAGCACGGCATTGGTGAAGTGCTTGTCGCTCAGCTTGCCGCTGGCAAAGAAGCTCTGGGTAAAGCTGACGCAGCCCATCTTGCGGCTGGTGAGGGCCTTGTGTTCAAACCCTTCACCGATGATGAGCTCGGTGCTGCCGCCGCCGATATCGATGACCAGTACCTGGCCCTCGATATGCTGGGTATGGGCGACCCCCTGATAGATGAGCCGTGCTTCTTCCTGCCCGCTGATGATCTCGATGGGGTGGTTGAGCACCTTGGCCGCTTCGCTGACGAACTCGCGCGCGTTGCTGGCCCGTCGCAATGTGTAGGTGCCAGCGATGCGGATCTGATCCGGTTTGATGTTGGTTAGCCGCTCGGCAAAGAGTGACAGACAGGCGAGGCCGCGTTCCATCGCCTCCGGGCTCATCCGTTTCTGCTCATCCATCCCTTCCGCCAGCCGCACTCGCTCCTTGATGCGATCGACGATGCGAAAACGCCCTTCGCTCAAATGGGCGATCACCATATGAAAACTGTTGGAGCCGAGATCCACGGCGGCATAGAGACTATTGTCCATTGTTTGACTCGATACGTTTGAGATAGTCGTAAATCGCCACCTGAGAGCGGATCTTGCGGCGGTTGCCCCGCTTCACATATTCGTTCTGCTGGTCGGCATCAATGACCCGCGCCTTGCAGGTATCACTCAGTTGTAGTTCGAGAATGTCCATGATGCGCTGCTTGAGGCGCTCATCATAAATGGGGGTGCCCACCTCAATACGGCCGTCGATATTGCGGCTCATCCAGTCGGCGCTGGAGATATAGAGCTGGGGGTTGCCCTTGTTGTGGAACACCATCACCCGCGGGTGCTCGAGGAAGCGGTCGATGATGCTGATCACCTTGATGTTGTCACTGAGGCCCGGTACGCCCGGACGCAGGGCGCACATGCCACGGATGATCATCTGGATCGGTACTCCCGCCTGCCCGGCGGCATAGAGGCGGTTGATGAGATCCTTGTCCACCAGATTGTTGATCTTGAGGATGATACCGCTCGGCTGGCCCGCCTTGGCGTTGGAGAGCTCGTTGTCGATGAGGCGATAGAGCTGACGGCGGCTGTTGATGGGGGAGACCAGCAGGTGGTTGAATTTGTAACGCTTATAGGGGTACTCGATGTATTCAAATACCCCTTCCACTTCGGCGGTGATATCCGGATTGCGGGTCAGCAGCGAGAAGTCGGTGTAGATCTTGGCGGTCTTCTCGTTGAAGTTCCCGGTGCCGATATGGGCGTAGCGCACCGCCTCGCCATTTTCGTGGCGGGTGATGAGGCAGAGCTTGGAGTGGATCTTGAGGCTCGGCACCCCGAACACCACCTTGACCCCGGCATCGGTAAGGATGTTGGCCCAGTCGATGTTGGCCGCCTCGTCGAAACGGGCGCGCAGCTCGACCACCACGGTCACCTTCTTGCCGTTGTTGGCGGCATCGATGAGGGAGTGGATGATCCGCGACTTCTTGGCCACCCGATAAATATTGATGCGAATGGCGCTGACCGCCGGATCGAACGCCGCCTGGCGCACCAGTTCGGTGAAATGGTGGAACTTGTGGTACGGGTAGTAGAGCAGGATATCCTGCTTGGTAATCGCATCGAAGGCGTTGACGAAACCGTCAAAATCGCGGCAATCGAGGGCCGGCAGCTTGGGGTTTTCCAGATAGTCACGGCCCACGTTGGGGAAGCCGATGAAATCCTTGAAGTTGTGGTAACGCCCGCCCGGCATGATGGCATCGTAGGAGCTGATCTGCAGCTTGAGCTTGAGGAAGCTTATCATGGCAGCGGGCATCTCCCGCTCGTAGACGAAGCGCACCGGCATGGCGGTGAGGCGCTGCTTCAAGCCGTCACTCATCTTGTCCACCAGGCTCAAGTCCAGCTGGTCGGAGAGATCGTATTCTGCATCCCGGGTCAGCTTCACCGCATAGGCGGCAATCTCGTCGTAGTCGAAGAAGCCCTTGAAGATCTCGTCGAGGCAGAAGCGGATGACGTTATCCAGAATGATGATCTGCTTCTTGCGGCGGGTCCCTTCCGGTGGCAACTGGAAGAAGCGGGGCAGGTCGTCGGTCGGCACTTCCACCAGGGCGTACTGGATCACCTGACCGTTCTTCTTCATCTCGATGGCCAGATAGGTGTACTCATCCTTGAGGAATTTGACCGGATTGACCTCTTTGTTGAGCAGGATCGGGATGATGTGACGCAGCACCTTCTCCTTGAAGAAGACCCGCAGCCACTTCTGAATGGCATCGGAGAGCTGGTTCTCGTTGACCAGAAAGATGTTGTGGCGAGCGAGCGCAATCAACAGCTCTTTATAGGTGTTGTCGAACGCTTCACCGAGCGCCATCACTTTTTGCTGGATGGCGCGCAGCAGCACTTTCGCTTCATCGTCGCCACCATGTACTTCATTGATGAGGATGCGACGCTTGACGTCCGATACCCGTACCTTGAAGAACTCATCCTGGTTGGAGGAGAAAATCCCCAGAAAACGAACCCGCTCGATGAGGGGCACCGTCTTGTCCATTGCCTCTTGCAACACCCGTTCATTGAATGAGAGCCAGCTCAGCTCTTTCTCTTCATACTGCTTGTCGGTGCTCATCTTGTGCCTCTGTTTCAGGTCGCGTCTGCGCGGCAGTTATGGCGTTAATATATGACAAATAAATGACAGTATTGTTACTGTTCGCTGAACGCTTCGTCGATGTCGACCACCAGATCGTCGGAGAGGGATTCCAGCGCGGTGATAAGCGTATCCATCGCGAGCCCGTCGGGCAGGGCAACCAGCGCATGGGCATAGAAGAGCGGGGCGCCGGAGTGGGGAGCCGGTTCACAGCCAGTGGTGAGATCGGCCACGTTGATCTCGAGCTGGCGCAGGATGCTGGCTACTTCATGGACGATGCCGGGGCGGTCGTTGCCGGTCACTGTCATCATGACTTGATGGGCTGGCTCGGCGGTAGGTGTCCCTTCGGCAAAGCTGATGGTCAGACCCGGTAGCAGGGCCAGTGCTTCGCACAGGCTGCGATAGTGCTCATCGGGGACAGAGACATGGAGGATACCGGCAAACTGGCCCGCCAGTTCGCTCATGGCGCTGCCCAGCCAGTTGCCCTGCTCGCGGCTGATGACAGCTGCCAGACTCTCGACGATCCCGGGTTTGTCTGCACCGATCACGGTGACCACCAATTGCTTTTGCATCCTGCTCTCCTTGAAATGGGATTTCTTGCTCTATCCCTATTGTGCCTGCAGGGGCTGGTCATATGAACCCCCGCCTGCTGACAAATAGATAAAAAGACGGGACTTTTCACTTTCTATACACGGGTCTGCTGCCTTGCTCCGTAGCGGCTGTGGTAAAGTAATTCCCCTTTCGTGTCGTGAACTGGATCGTGCTCTCATGAATACCCTTGTCCTTTCGGGATTGTTGTTGCTGGCGCTGCTTGTGCTGGCGATCTTCTGGAGCAGAGGCAGACAGCAAAAGCGCCTGCCCTATGATGTGCAGGAGACCCTGTTCAGTCCCGCCGAACGATCGTTCCTCGGGGTGCTGGATCTGGCGGTGGGTGACAAGGCCCGGGTCTTTGCCAAGGTGCGGGTGGCCGATGTGCTGACGCCGCAGGCCGGGATCGGCAAGAGCAAATGGCAGCAGCACTTCAACAAGATCAGTGCTAAGCATTTCGACTATCTGCTTTGCCACCCCGCGGATCTCTCCTTTATCTGTGCCATCGAACTCGATGACAGCTCCCATCGTCACCAGAAGCGCAAGGCGCGGGATCTCTTTCTGAAAACCGCCTGCGACAGCGCCGGTCTGCCGTTGCTGCAGATCCCGGCAAGTGCCAGCTATCTTGTGGAAGAGCTGCGCGAACAGATCCTGCCGCTGCTGGTCAAAACCAGCGAACCATTGATCGACGATTTGCCGCACGGGGCGCGCCGCGAGCCGACGTTCAACCCTCTGCTGCTGGACGGCGTGGATATCGGTGCCGGGATGCGTGGCCGTACTGCCCATGCCGAGGCGATCTCGCCTGCGTCGCTCCACGAGCCCGCCATTCAGGCCAAGGGGATGGTGGAGGCGCCACAGAGTGAGGGGGAGCTGGTCGATAGCCTGTTCGCCGATGTAGAGGATGACGAGGAGCGTGAAGTACACCACTGCCCTCGTTGTGATGCGCCGCTGGTGGAGCGGGAGGCGAAAAAAGGCCCCCACGCCGGTCGACTCTTTCTGGCTTGCAGCCGTTTTCCAGAGTGTCGTTACGCGGCGCCGCACCACCATAATCGCCACTGAGTGCGCTTCACCGTGTTGCATGCTGCCCTCTGACGAGGGCAGTTTTCTTTCCGCCATTGGCGGCGTTTGTTAACGGCGCCAATGCAGAAAATTCCTCGGCAAAATTTATCTAATCTCCCGTTTCTGTCGATACACTTAGCCTGAATACGACAATTTTTGACAATGTGTCGGAATTTTGGCACTTTGTGTGCCAGCAAAAAGACAGTCGGTAGCTGTTTTATCATCAAATAAAACAATAAGTTAGTTCAGGACATCGCGAGGAATGGATATGGTGGAGATGGGCGTGTTGATTGTTGATGCCGATGCGCAGCGGCGCCAACAGTTGGGAACCGTGCTCTCGTTTATGGGGATCCCGTGGCAGGAGGTGGCACAAAGTGATCTGGATGTGGCCATCGAATCCTCCGGTCCGCTGCAAGGGGTGCTGGTGGGTGAGCTGACCGACCGTCCCTTGTCAGATCTGCTGGCCGCCTTCCCCCGTACCCCCTTCCTCTCGCTGGTTGAGGCCGATCTGCCCAACAGCAACTTTATCGGGGTCGCGATCTCGCCCTTTACCTATGAATCCCTTACTCGTCATCTGCACTTCTGTCAGGCCTTTGTATCCTTGCATCCCCGTCAGCAGACCCATGACAAGGGGCAGGCCCTGCTGCGTTTGCTGGTGGGCAAAGGGAAGGGGATCCAGGAGGTACGCCGCCTCATCAGCCAGGTGGCCGAGACCGATGCCAACGTGCTGATCCTCGGGGAGTCTGGCACTGGTAAAGAGGTGGTGGCGCGCGCTATCCATGAACTCTCTTCCCGCAGCAGTGGCCCCTTCGTGCCCATCAACTGCGGCGCTATTCCGGCCGAATTGCTGGAGAGCGAACTGTTTGGCCACGAGAAGGGGGCGTTTACCGGTGCCATCGCGGCTCGTCGCGGTCGCTTCGAGCTGGCGCAGGGGGGCACCCTGTTCCTCGACGAGATCGGCGACATGCCGATGCCGATGCAGGTCAAACTGCTGCGGGTGCTGCAGGAGCGGTTGTTCGACCGGGTCGGTGGCGGCAAGCCCATTCAGGCCGATGTGCGCATCATAGCGGCGACCCACCGGGATCTGGAGGCGATGATCCGCACTCAGGGTTTTCGTGAAGATCTCTACTACCGCCTCAACGTCTTCCCCATTGAGACGCCGCCGCTGCGGGATCGCATCGATGACATCCCGCTGCTGCTGCAGGAGCTGCTCAACCGCCATGCCGAGCAGCACCATGGCTTTATCCGGTTGACCCAGCGGGCGCTGGAGTCACTGATGCAGTACCCCTGGCCCGGCAACGTGCGCGAGCTCTCTAACCTGCTGGAGCGGCTGTTGATCCTCTATCCACACCAGATCGTCGATGTGGCGGATCTGCCGAGCCGTTATCGCCTGCTGCCGAGCGAGCCGCGTGATGAGCGGCTGACCGAGATGGATGAACGGGATGCGCTGGCGGCGGTGTTTCAGGATCCGCCCGAGCTGGATCACTCCCTCGCTTCGGCCCGCACCATGCAGCTGCCGGAGGAGGGGGTCAACCTCAAAGAGATGCTGGCCGACCTTGAAGTGGAGCTGATCCGTCAGGCGCTGGAGTCTCAGGACGGGGTGGTGGCCCGCGCTGCCGATCTGCTCGGCATGCGCCGTACCACTCTGGTTGAGAAGATGAAAAAGTACGGGATGAGCAAGGACGTCTGAGGGTCAAAGCCTTGACGCTAATGCGCAATTCATTGTTTTAATTCATATATTTTAGTGGCATGGAAATTGAATAACCTGACCCAATAGCCAGTTTGAGGTCAGGTTTATGACAATCCAGCAGCAGGACATGCCACTCCAGTCCCACGAAGTGAGCCAGCTCTATGCCATCTTCAAGGCGCTCCCCACCGGGGTGTTGCTGCTTGACGGGGCAGGGGTGGTCACCCGCGCGAATCCGGCGGCCATCTCCCTGCTGGGGGAGCCGCTGGAAGGGGAGCTCTGGCGTCACATCATTGCCCGCTGCTTCGAACCGCGCGAGGATGATGGCCACGAGATCTCCTTGCGCGACGGGCGCCGGGTGCAGCTCTCGACCCAACCGCTGCCGGATCAGCCCGGCCAGCTGGTCTTTATCAATGACCTGACCGAAACCCGTAAACTGCAAGACCGCATCAACCACATGAAGCGGCTGTCGGCGCTCGGCAATATGGCGGCCTCGCTCGCCCACCAGATCCGCACGCCGCTCTCCGCCGCCATGCTCTATGCCGCCAATCTGGCCAACCGCACCCTCAAGCCGGAATCCCGCACTCAGTTTCAGCAAAAGCTGATGGCCCGTTTGCAGGATCTGGAGAAGCAGATCAACGACATCCTGCTGTTTGCCCGCAACGGTGACAATCAGGTGGTCACCCCCATCTCGGTACAAGGGCTGCTGGCCGAAGTGCAGGCCGGTGCCGAGGCCTTCTGCCAGCAACAGGGCTGCGAGCTGCACATGGAGGCGCCGGAGCCCGATCTCTGTCTGCTGGCGAACAGCAGTGCGTTGGCTGGAGCCATCAACAACCTGATTGCCAATGCCCAGCAGGCAGGGGCCACCTCGCTCTTGGTCAGCGCGGTGCGCAGCGGTGCCCGGGTGGAGATGCGGGTCATCGATAATGGCAAGGGGATCCCTCCCCATCAGCTTGGTCAGGTATTCGAACCCTTCTTTACCACTCGCTCCCAGGGCACAGGCCTCGGGCTGGCGGTGGTGCAATCTGTAGTGCGTGCCCATCAGGGGGAGGTCAGTGTGGCCTCGGTTCCCGGTGAAGGCACCTGCTTTACTCTGTCGTTCCCCCTGCACCAGCAACCGGTGCAGCTTGGAGGTGTAGCATGACACAGGCCAGGATCCTGGTAGTTGAAGATGACAATGGCCTGCGCGAAGCGCTGGTGGATACCCTTTTGCTCGGCGGTTATGAGTGCCGTGAAGCGGACAGCGGCGAGCGGGCTCTGCTGGCCCTCTCCCGTCAGCCGTTTGACATGGTGATCTCCGATATCCAGATGGGGGGAATGGACGGCCTCACCCTGCTGGCAACCATTCGCCAGCAATATCCGCAGATACCTGTGCTGCTGATGACCGCCTACGCCAACATCGATGGCGCGGTGCGCGCCATGCGCGAAGGGGCCATCGACTATCTGGCCAAGCCGTTCTCCCCGGAGGTGCTGCTTAATCAGGTCAGCCGCTATGTGCCCGCCCAGAAGGTGGAGAAGCGCGCCGTGGTCTACGGGGATCCCAAAACTGCCGAGCTGTTCCAGCTGGCGACCCGGGTGGCCAGAAGCGAAGCGACCGTGATGGTGACCGGCCCGAGCGGGACGGGGAAAGAGGTGCTGGCCCGTTACATTCACGATAACTCCAACCGCGCCGAGCAGCCCTTCGTCGCCATCAACTGCGCCGCCATTCCGGAAAACATGCTGGAGGCGACCCTGTTTGGCTACGAGAAGGGCGCCTTCACCGGTGCGGTACAGGGGTGCCCGGGCAAGTTCGAACAAGCGCAGGGAGGCACCCTGCTGCTCGACGAGATCACCGAGATGGATCAGGGGCTGCAAGCCAAATTGCTGCGGGTACTGCAGGAGAAAGAGGTGGAGCGGCTCGGCAGTCGCAAGATGATCCCGCTGGATGTGCGGGTCATCGCTACCAGCAACCGGGATTTGAAAAAAGCGGTGCAGGATGGCCTGTTCCGCGAAGATCTCTACTATCGCCTCAACGTCTTTCCGCTGCGCTGGTCTGCCCTCTGCGAGCGGTCCGGCGACATTCTGCCGCTGGCGGAGCACCTGCTGGCGCTTCATGCCAGTCAGCAGGGGTTACCGACACCACAGTTGACGGACGCCTCGCGGGATCGGCTGCTGGCTCATCCCTGGCCCGGCAACGTGCGGGAGCTGGACAACGTGGTACAGCGCGCCCTGATCCTCAGCCCCGACGGGGTCATTGATTGTGACCACCTCATTCTGGAGGAGCTGGACGAGCAGGAGATGGAGTTTGTCAGCGTCGAGCGCAGCTATGGTGGCGACCGCCTCGGCAGCGAGCTCAAGCAGCAGGAGCACCAGATCATTCTCGACACCCTGCAAGATTGTAACGGCAGCCGCAAGGCGGTGGCCGACCGGCTCGGCATCAGCCCGCGCACCCTGCGCTACAAGCTGGCCCAGATGCGGGAGGCGGGGATCGACCTGCCAGCCTGAGGCCGAGAGGGAAACCGCACTGTGTGGGGGCTGTCATGGTCTTGACGGCCCGGCTCGATTATCATGGGGCCCTTGGCGCTTTGAGCCTGGGCCCTGTTTTTATTGGTAAAGCAGGGGACCGAGCCTTAATAAGGGACCCCTATGATCTCTCATCGAAAACTCGAAACCGTACTGAACCATCTGCTCGAACCGCACGCCATCAAGGATTACTGCCCCAACGGCTTGCAAGTGGAGGGGCGCGAACGTATTCGCAAGGTGGTGACCGGTGTCACCGCCAGTCAGGCGCTTATCGACGCGGCGGTGGCTGCCGAGGCCGATGCCATTCTGGTCCATCACGGCTACTTCTGGAGCGGTGAACCGGCCCAGATCACCGGCATGAAGCAGCGTCGTCTCAAGACCCTGCTGACCCACGATATCAATCTGTTTGCCTACCATTTGCCGCTGGACGTGCACCCCGAGGTGGGTAACAACGCCCAGCTCGCCAAGCTGCTCGACATCAAGGTACGCCGCGGTCTGGAGCCGTGGAACAGCAAGAGCGTCGCCATGGTGGGCAAGCTGGAAGAGCCGATGAGCGGCCGCGATTTTGCCAAGCTGATTGCCGAGCGCCTTGGCCGTGAACCCCTCTATTGTGGCGACAGCGGTCCCGAGCTTATCCGTTCCGTGGCCTGGTGTACCGGCGGCGGTCAGAGCTACATCAATCTGGCGGCGGAGCAGGGCATCGATGCCTTTATCTCCGGCGAAGCCTCCGAGCAGACCATTCACACCGCTCGCGAGATGGGGATGCACTTCTACGCTGCGGGCCATCACGCTACCGAGCGTTACGGCGTCAAGGCGCTGGGGGAGTGGCTGGCGACCGTGCATGGGCTGGATGTGACCTTTATCGATATCGACAATCCGGTCTAGGGTCGCTTGGCCGCGTAGCGGCGTAATCGGACCTGACCTCAGCCAGCGTGTGGTAGTTAGAAATGACAAGGGAGGCCTAAGCCTCCCTTGTTGTATCTGACATGCAGTTGTTGGCGGTTACTCGCAGGCGTAACCAGCGGGGCCCAGCAGGGCGCCATCCAGTTGCACTGCACCATCTACCATCTGCAGCCTGCCTTCGCAGAACCAGCGAACCACCAGCGGGTAGATGCTGTGCTCCTGCGCCTGTACCCGTGCTGCTACCTCGTCCGCAGTGTCCCCTTCAAAGATGGGCACGCGGGCCTGCAGGATCACCGGGCCACCGTCCAGCTCTTCGGTGACGAAGTGGACGCTGGCGCCATGCTCACTATCACCGGCATCTATGGCGCGCTGGTGGGTGTGCAGGCCCTGATACTTGGGCAGCAGGGAGGGGTGGATATTGATCATCCGCCCGGCGAAATGGCGCACCAGATCGCCGCTCAATATCCGCATAAACCCCGCCAGTACCACCAGATCCGGCTGATAGTCTGCCATCAGCGCCAGCAGGGCGGCGTCATACTCCTCCCGGCTGGCAAACTGTTGCTGGGCCAGAATGGAGGTCGCCACCCCCGCTTCTTTGGCGCGAACCAGACCATAGGCATCGGCCTTGTTGCTGATAACGCCGACCACTTCACCGGCAATCTTGCCGCTGGCGCAGTGGTCGAGGATCGCCTGCTGGTTGCTGCCGCTGCCAGAGATTAGGACGAGGATCCGCATCATTTGATGACGACCTGCTCCTCACCGTCTGCTGCCTTGGCGATATGACCGATGTGCCATGCGTTCTCCCCTTCTGCCTTGAGCAGGGTCAGCGCCTTCTCCAGCTGGTTGGCGGGCAGGGCGATGATCATGCCGACGCCGCAGTTGAAGGTGCGATACATCTCGTGACGGGTGACGTTGCCAGCCTGCTGCAGCCAGCTGAACACTGCCGGCCACTGCCAGCTCTGCTCGTCGATCACCGCTTGAGTGTTGGCAGGCAATACGCGCGGGATGTTCTCCCAGAAGCCACCACCTGTGATGTGGGAGAGGGCGTGGATCTCGCACTCCTTGATCAGCTTGAGCACCGGTTTCACATAGATGCGAGTCGGCTCCAGCAAGGCATCTGCGAGGGTGCGGTCACCCAGCGGCTGATGCACGTCGGCTTTGGAGACTTCCAGAATTTTACGGATCAGGGAGAAGCCGTTGGAGTGAGGGCCGCTGGCGGCCAGGGCGATCAGGGCATCCCCTTCACCGACCTTGCTGCCGTCGATGATTTCGCTTTTCTCCACCACACCGACGCAGAAACCGGCGATGTCGTAGTCTTCCCCTTCATACATACCCGGCATCTCGGCGGTCTCGCCGCCCACCAGGGCACAGCCTGATTGCTCGCAACCGGCACCGATCCCGGTGACTACCGCGGCCGCGGTGTCCACGTCCAGCTTGCCGGTCGCATAGTAGTCGAGGAAGAACAGCGGCTCGGCGCCCTGTACGATCAGGTCATTGACGCACATGGCCACCAAATCGATGCCCACGGTGTCGTGTTTCTTCAGGTCGATGGCCAGCCGCAGCTTGGTGCCCACACCATCGGTACCGGAGACCAGTACCGGCTCCTTGTAGCCCGCAGGGATTTGACACAAGGCCCCAAAGCCGCCAAGACCACCAAGGACTTCAGGACGACGAGTGCGCTTTGACACGCCCTTGATACGTTCAACCAGTGCATTGCCAGCATCGATATCTACGCCAGCATCCTTGTAGCTCAGTGAGGTTTTGTCAGTCACGAGTATTCCCCGTCATGTAAAGAAGTGGAGGGTAAAATTCGGGGCGTATTCTAACAGTGGCGGTGAAAAACCAGAAAGGAAATCGTTTGCGCGTTTTTGCGCGGAAATGCTCTACAAGCGGTGGCTTTTGTTGTATGATTCCGCGATTTTTTTGCGGCAGGTTAGAGGAGATAATAATGAAAGTCGTTGAAGTCAAACACCCCCTGGTCAAACACAAGATCGGTCTGATGCGTGAAGGCGATATCAGCACCAAGCGTTTCCGTGAACTGGCCAAAGAAGTGGGCAGTTTGTTGACCTATGAAGCGACCTCTGACTTCGAAACCGAGAAGGTTATCATCGATGGCTGGAATGGGCCAGTAGAAGTTGACCAGATCAAGGGCAAGAAGGTAACCGTCGTACCTATCCTGCGTGCCGGCCTTGGCATGATGGATGGCGTGCTGGAGCACATGCCGAGTGCCCGCGTCAGCGTGGTCGGTATCTACCGCGATGAAGAGACCCTGCAACCGGTTCCCTATTTCGAGAAGATCGTCAGCAACATCGAAGAACGTCTGGCGCTGGTCATCGATCCGATGCTGGCCACCGGCGGCTCCATGATCGCCACTATCGATCTGCTGAAGAATAAAGGCTGCCAATCCATCAAGGTGCTGGTACTGGTTGCCGCGCCGGAAGGGATCAAGGCACTGGAAGCCGCTCACCCAGACGTAGAGCTCTACTGTGCTTCTGTCGACCAGGGGCTGAACGAGAAAGGCTACATCGTGCCGGGTCTGGGCGATGCAGGCGACAAGATCTTCGGTACCAAATAAGTTTATGCCTTGACCTGCTTCCCATGTGGAAGGGGTGATCGGAGCCGGCGCATCGCCGGCTCTGCTGTTTGTGGCCGCTTGTGCCAGCCTTGCCGCAGGACGCGCCTTGCCGCTACCATAAGCACACTCTCCCATTTCGAGACTCTGTTCATGTTCAAACGTGTTGTGACCGCCCTCTGCTGCGGCTTGTCATTCATGGCCTCGGCCGCTCAGGTGACCGACCTCTATCAGGGCAAGGCCCCGACCAGTGGCGACATGGTGGCCGCTCAAGGGCAGGCACTGGGCCAGGTGCTGATCAAGGTCACCGGCAAGCGTGACATCCTCACCCAGCCGGTGGTGGTCAAGGCGCTGGCGGCTCCGGGCGACTATGTCAAAAGCTATGGCTATCAGGATCAGGACTCCGTCAAGTATCTGAAAGCCGAGTTCAAGAGTGACAAGGTCAACAGCCTGGTCTCCGAGAGCCAGTTTGCCCTGCTTGGCCCGGCTCGTCCCCAAATGGCCATCTGGCTGGTGGTGGATCAGGGTGAGCGCCGCCTGCTGGCGGATCAATCCAGCGATGGTTGGGCGCAAGCCTTGCGCGAGCAGGCCCAGATGCTGGGGCTGCCCATCAGCATTCCGCTGATGGATCTCGATGACAACATGGCGGTCAGTGCCACCGACGTCTGGGGACGCTTTGCCGACCCGATTTTGCAGGCAAGCCAGCGCTATGGCGCCGAGATGGTGGTGTTGGGCAAGCTGACACCGGAAGGTGACAAGTGGAGCATCGATTGGGGGCTCTACGGCCCCAAAGCGGCCGGTGAAGTGACCGAGCTGACCCGTGGCAATAGCACCGGCACTCAGGCCGAAGTGGCGCAAGGGTTTGCCGATACCCTGGCGGCCTGGCTGGTGAAAAACTACGGTGCCCGTATCTCGGGTCCGGCAACCAGCCAGACCCTGGTGGTGGATGGCCTCTCCGAAGTGGACAGCATGATCGCCGTGCAGAAGATGCTGCAGGGGATGGCCAACGTCAGCAAGGTGGCGATCGGCAAGCTGGAGGGGGACCAGGTCACCTTCAACTTTACCCTGCAAGGGGAGCAGGCCGAGCTGGTGCGGGCGCTGCAGCTTGAGAGTCGTTTGCGCAAGGTTGACGATAATGGCAGCGGTTTGCGTTACCAATGGTCGCAGCCCTGATTTTATAAGGCTTTTGTAGACCGCCCGGCTTGCCCGGGCGGTTCTCTATCTGCCTTTGCGATGATACACTTAGCCACAAATGTCACAGTCAAAGCCCAACGAGTGAAGCAACCGGCCCAACTGTCTTTAGCCGTACAACTACCGGATGATGAAACCTTCGTCAGTTTTTATCCCGGCAACAATGCTCATCTGATCACCGCCCTCAAAAACGCGGCCATCGGTCAGGGATCGCCTTTCCTCTATTTCTGGGGAGCCAAGGGATCCGGACGCTCTCATCTGCTCCACGCCACCTGTGCCGAGGTCAACGCCCGCGATGCGGCGGCGGCCTATCTCTCCCTCGATCAATTTGAACAGCTCGATCCCAGCATGCTCGATGCCCTCGAAAGCCTGCCGCTGGTCTGTCTCGACAGCCTTGAGGCGATCGCCGGCAATGCCGTGTGGGAGCGGGCGCTGTTCGATTTCTACAACCGCTGGCAGGAGAAGGGCGAGGGGACGCTGGTGGTCACCGGCTGCAGCGCACCGCGCAAACTGGGGCTGCAACTGCCGGATCTCGCTTCGCGCCTCGACTGGGGTGTCAGTTTCCATCTCGAAGAGCTGGATGATGAAGGCAAGCTCAGTGCCCTGCAGCTGCGTGCCGAGCTGCGGGGCTTCAAATTGCCCATCGATGTGGGCCGCTTCCTGCTCAACCGACTCTCCCGCGATATGCGCACCCTGCTCACCACTCTCAATCAGCTCGACAACGCCTCATTTCGCGCCAAGCGCAAGCTCACCATTCCCTTTGTCAAAGAGATCCTCGAGCTCTGATCCTCTCTGCGGTGTGCGGTTGTGGCCTGACTTTCGTTTGAATGGCAGATAAAAAGAAACCCCGGCTGCAGGCCGGGGTTTTGCTATTTCAAGGCAGCTCTCTTATTAGTGGAACTGATCTTCTTCGGTGGAGCCGGTCAGCGCGGTGACCGAGGATTGGCCACCCTGAATGACGGTGGTCACCTTGTCGAAGTAACCGGTACCGACCTCCTGCTGGTGGGCCACAAAGGTGTAGCCGCGGCTGGCGGCGGCAAATTCCGGCTCCTGCACCATCTCAACGTAGTGCTTCATCCCTTCGCCACGGGCGTACTGGTAGGCCAGTTCGTACATGTGGAACCACATGTTGTGGATACCCGCGAGGGTGATGAACTGGTACTTGTAGCCCATGTCGGAGAGCTCCTGCTGGAAGCGGGCGATGGTGGCATCGTCCAGATTCTTCTTCCAGTTGAAGCTAGGGGAGCAGTTGTAGGCCAGGATGCGATCCGGGAACTTGGCCTTGATTGCTTCGGCAAATTTACGTGCTTCGTCCAGGTCTGGCTTGGCGGTTTCACACCACACCATGTCGGCGTAGGGGGCGTAAGCCAGACCGCGAGCGATGGCCTGATCGATACCGGCACGCACCTTGTAGAACCCTTCGGCAGTGCGCTCGCCAGTCAGGAAGTCTGCATCGTACGGGTCGGCGTCGGTGGTCAACAGGTCAGCGGCGTTGGCGTCGGTACGGGCGATCACCAGGGTGGTGGTGCCGCACACATCGGCTGCCAGACGGGCAGCAACCAGCTTCTGCACCGCTTCCTGAGTCGGTACCAGCACCTTGCCACCCATGTGGCCGCACTTCTTGACCGAAGCGAGTTGATCTTCGAAGTGCACGCCAGCGGCGCCCGCTTCAATCATCCCCTTCATCAGTTCGAAGGCATTAAGCACACCGCCGAAACCGGCTTCCGCATCCGCCACGATCGGCAGGAAGTAGTCGATAAAGCCCTCATCCTGCGGTCCTACCTTGTTGGCCCACTGGATCTGGTCGGCACGGGCGAAGGAGTTGTTGATGCGCTCCACCACGGACGGTACAGAGTTGGCCGGGTAGAGGGACTGATCCGGATACATGGTGGAGGACAAGTTGTTGTCCGCCGCCACCTGCCAGCCGGAGAGGTAGATCGCCTCGATCCCCGCCTTGGCCTGCTGCACCGCCTGACCGCCGGTCAGGGCGCCGAGGCAGTTGACGTAGCCTTTCTTGGCGTCGCCGTGGATCAGGCCCCACAGCTTGTCGGCACCGCGCTGAGCCAGGGTGTGCACCGGCTGCAAGCTGCCGCGCAGGTTCACCACATCTTCGGCGCTGTAGCCGCGCTTGATCCCTTTCCAGCGGGGGTTTTCCGCCCAGTCTTTCTCGATAGCCTGGATCTGTTGCTCACGGGTCAGTGCCATATCAGTTCCCTCTTTCATTGATTTCACGTTTCCATTGACTTGTTATTGGCGAGCCCCGCCCGGGGCCCGTGATTCAGAGCCGCTCGTAACCGGGCAGCGTCAGAAAATCGATCAGGGTATCGGCGCAGGTGATCTCTTCCATCAGTTCGCTTGCCTCGGCAAAGCGTCCTGCCTGCCAGCGCGCGGCGCCCACCTCGGCTTTGACCACCTCCAGCTCCTCGGCCAGCATCTGGCGGAACAGCTCCTTGGTCACCACCTTGCCGTTCGACAGGCTCTTGCCGTGGCGGATCCACTGCCAGATGGAGGTGCGGGAGATCTCGGCGGTGGCGGCATCTTCCATCAGACCGTAGATGGGCACGCAGCCGTTGCCGTTGATCCAGGCCTCCAGATATTGCAGGGCAACCCGGATATTTGTACGCATGCCAGCTTCGGTCCGCTCGCCCTCACAGGGTGCCAGCAGGTCGGCGGCAGTGATGGGGGCATCCTGCTCGCGCAGTACGCCGATCTGGTTCTTGGCGCCAGCCTTAATGGTGGCGTTGAACACCGCCATGGCGGTATCAGCGAGGCCAGGGTGGGCGACCCAGGTACCGTCGTGGCCGTTGTTGGCTTCGCGCTCTTTGTCGGCCTTGACCTTGGCGAAGACCTGCTCGTTGACGGCCGCATCCTTGGCCGGAATAAAGGCGGCCATACCGCCCATCGCCAGCGCACCACGCTTGTGACAGGTCTTGATCAGCAGCCGCGAGTAGGCGGAGAGGAACGGCTTGTCCATGGTCACCACCTGACGATCAGGCAGTACCCGATCCGGATGGTTCTTCAAGGTTTTGATATAGCTGAAAATGTAGTCCCAGCGGCCACAGTTGAGGGCAACGATGTGATCCTTCATCTGATAGAGCAGCTCATCCATCTCGAATACGGCTGGCAGGGTTTCAATCAGCACGGTGGCCTTGATGGTGCCACGGGGCAGACCAAACTTGTCCTCGGTCCAGGCGAACACTTCGCTCCACCAACGCCCTTCCAGATGGCTCTGCAACTTGGGCACGTAGAAGTAGGGGCCCGAGCCTTTGGCCAGCAGCGCTTGGTAGTTGTGCAGGAAATAGAGGGCAAAATCGAACAGACCGCCGGGGATCGGCTCGCCATCAAAGGTGACATGTTTTTCCGGCAAGTGCAGACCGCGTACCCGGCAGATGAGTACCGCCGGATTGGGGGTCAGGGTGTAGGCCTTTCCTTCCGGACTGGTGTAAGAGATGGTCTCGTTGACTGCATCGCGCAGGTTGATTTGACCCTCGATCACCTTATTCCAGGCGGGGGCCAGTGAATCCTCGAAATCCGCCATGAACACCTTGACGTTGGCGTTGAGGGCGTTGATCACCATCTTGCGCTCGACCGGGCCGGTGATCTCCACACGGCGGTCTTGCAGGTCGGCGGGAATGCCGCGAATGGTCCAGTCACCTTCACGGATGTGGGCGGTTTCCGGCAGGAAGTCCGGCAGCTCGCCGCCATCGATACGGGCCTGGCGTGCCACACGTTGTTTCAGCAATTCCCCTCTTTGGGGAGCAAAACGTTCCACCAGTTCGGAGACCAGAGCCACCGCGTCCGGCGTCAGAATTTGCGCGTATTCGGGCAGCATCTCGCCCTGGATGCGAAGGCGGGCGCTGCAGTGGGTCTGAGCCGGTGCCGACATAAGTTTCACTCCTTTGAGAATTACATTTTGAACTTACTAACTACGACTAAAGTCGAATCCCTGTTCCTGAAACGTTCCCGCAACAACGGGGTAACACGATTGATAAGGTGCGAAATATTGTTGAGTACGTCAACAGTTTTTTTTAAACACTTGTTTTTTGGATATGGTTAAGTTGATGTTTTTTATTACTTTATTGGGTTGGTGTAAAAGCTCTACGCAGATGGTTATGCTCCTGCTTTTTCCCATCGGACAACGGCTAATTGGGGCCGTTACCCTGCCCCTCATTTTGTAACTTATTACGTAATAAAATTACAGATGCAAAAACAAATCCCGACCTAACTCCAGGCTTTGCCAAAACAGCCGTATAAAGTGCGTTTGAATGTGGCAATGAATGCTTTGCTATTGCTAGACCTATTTGGTAAACGTGCGTTTTAAACTTGATGTGGTGATGCAGGCTCTGTTGGCACCAGCGGTTGCAACGATGGAAAGTGAAGCGCAATAACGTAGGTTTGTATCAGTTGTCGGGGGGAATGCTGGAGAGGGAAGGGGGAGATGTATCAGTCAATAATACTGCCATCCTTGATAGAATTAGCAGTTTGTCGTTTTTTGCAGATTTCTCGCCAAGGGCCTGAAACGGAGAGCGTTGAACAGGCGATGTGCTGGTCATGAGCGGCCATCTGGCCGGGCTCAATAGTCATCATCCGGTTCGGCCAGATCGATCACATCCAGCTGGATGACCTGTTCATTTTCGCTTTCGGTGTGGCAAGGGGTGTCGTGAGGAACGGAATAAAGCTTAATGGCGGGTGCGAAATCGGTGTTCTGGTTCATGCCTGGTCCTGTGTTGCACGCAAGCCGGACAGTGATCCCTTCACTCGTGTTTCCACCTCCCTGTGTTGTCTACCGGCGGAAAGTTGCGCATCTTAATGAGTTCGGCAAAAAGATTCAAGTGGTTCTGGGTGTTTTTTGTGCTTGATAGGTAGGCATCGTCAGGAGGATAAATCGGAGGCAAAAAAAAAGCCCAGTCGTTTGACTGGGCTATTCTCGGGGAAAATGGTCGGTGTGAGAGGATTCGAACCTCCGACCCTCTACACCCCATGCAGATGCGCTACCTGGCTGCGCTACACACCGACGGAGTCAGACTCGGCTGACGGGGAGGAAGTCTAATAGCATGGCCAAACGGGTGCAACTCCTTTTTTATCATAGAGATGCCGATTGCTTCTTTATTGCTCAGTCGGGATGCGGCTTGGGTCTGACGTGCAGATTTGGCATAATCGCCGCCCTGTCACCGCGAGCTATCATGCCTGCTATCTATGGAATCATCTGACAGGTATGGATAGCTGGAATGCAAACTTGAACAATATAAAGATAAAGAGGGGATGGGCGTGAAACCATCAGAGGTCTCAGAGACACCGAGTCAGACCGAGCAGGACGAACAGTGGATGCGCCATGCCATGGCATTGGCCGCCCGGGCCGAAGGGATTGGCGAGATCCCGGTCGGTGCCGTACTGGTGCTGGATGGTCAGGTGGTGGGCGAGGGGTGGAATCGCTCCATCAGCGAACACGATGCCTGTGCCCATGCCGAGGTGATGGCGATCCGGGCGGCGGGCAGGCAGCTGGCGAACTACCGGCTGCTCGACACCACTCTTTATGTGACGCTGGAGCCCTGCTGTATGTGTGCCGGTGCGCTGATCCATAGCCGGGTCAAGCGGGTGGTTTACGGCGCCCGAGATCTCAAGACCGGTGCCGCGGGGTCGGTGTTCGAGATCTTGCAGGACTCGCGCCACAATCATAGAGTCGAGCTGACCGGCGGCGTGCTGGCCGATGCCTGCTCGGCCCAGTTGTCGGCCTTCTTCAAGCGCCGCCGTGCCGAGAAAAAGGCAGCCAAACTGGCGCTGCAACAATCAAACGATACCCTTTCCTGAATCATTCGGGGGCAGCACAGGCTGCCCTTGCTAATTGCCTTCATAAATAGCACTTTATAAACAGTGTGTTGTGATCGCCTTCCTTCGACATAATCCCCGCATTTTTTCCGCTAACAACCGCTGTTAAAGCGGTTCCGATGTAACAAAACTGTCATGCAACCGCCATATAATGCCGCGAAGCCTAGCTTACATTGAGGTCTTGCATGTCATCGGAATCGTTAAACCTGGTCATGGCGGGCAGTAGAAAACGCCGGATCAAGGATAAATTGGCCAAATATGGCGTCACCACAGGCGGAGCCCTGGTACTGGTGGCGCTGTTGCTTATCTTCTTTTATCTGCTCTATGTGGTGAAACCCATCTTCAATGGCGCCTCCATGGAGCCTGCCACCTCGTTTACCCTGCCCGTCGCAGGGAAGACAGCCTGGCTCGGCATGGAAGAGCAGAACGAGATCGGCTATCGCTTCAACGATAAAGGTCAGGTCAACTTCTTCGCGCTACAAGGAGATGACAAGATCAAGGTGGGCCAGTCACTGGGCCAAGCCCAGGTTGCTGGCGACATCAGCACGGCCACAACGCCTGCGCCGGGCCAAAAGCTGATTGCCTACGGCTTTGCCGATGGCAAGGCACTGGTTGTCCAGCCTGCGTTTAAGGTCTCCTACCCCAACGATGTGCGGGTGATTGAACCCAGCCTGAAATATCCCTTCGGCGAAGAGCCTGTGGTGATCGACCCGCAAGGGAAGGCGCTGCAACGGATGGTGTTCGAAGCCACCAAGGACAAGATGGCGACCGCTGCCGTGACCGAAGATGGTCGTGGCGTGATGACTGTGATGAGCGGCGAGGAGAACTTCATCTCCGGGGAGATTGAGTGGAGCAGTGAAAACTACACGATCCCCTCTTTGCCGCGTCATGTGGATCAGATGTTGCTGACCCCCAATCTGCGGATCCTCTTTGTACGTCAGGGAAATCGTCTCTCCGTCTATGACATTCATAACCTGAGCGAAATCTCCCTGCGCAACGTGCTGGAGATCAATGCCACCAACGCCAACGTGACCCGGGTCGAGCTGCTGGCTGGCGCTTCTTCGCTGCTGGTAGGTAATGACAACGGCGTCATCTCCCAGTGGTTTGAAGTGGCAAAGGATGGCAAACGTCAGTTCACCCAGATCCGTGATTTCAAGGGTGATGGCGCGGTAGATCTGTTGACTCCCGAGCACTTTCGCAAAGGCTTCATCAGTGCCGACAAGGACGGCATCATCAGCTTCTTCCACGCCACCGGCGAGACCAAGCTGCTGACCGAGACAGTAGAAGGGGGGGAGCTTTCTGCCCTGGCCATCTCTCCACGCCACAATGCACTGTTGATGCAACAAGGCGACACCTTCAAGTTGTTTACGGTTGAGAATGATCACCCCGAAGTGACCTGGTCTGCCCTCTGGCAAAAGGTATGGTACGAAGGGTATCCGGAACCCCAGTATGTGTGGCAATCCACCTCCGCCAGCAACGACTTTGAAGCCAAGCTGAGTCTGGTACCCCTTTCGTTTGGTACTCTCAAAGCCGCTTTTTATGCACTGTTGTTTGCTGTACCACTCGGGATTGCCGGTGCCATCTATACCGCCTACTTCATGTCTCCGGGGATGCGCAAGTTTGTTAAACCGACCATCGAGATCATGGAGGCATTGCCAACCGTTATCCTCGGTTTCCTGGCAGGTTTGTGGCTTGCTCCCATCGTGGAAGATTACCTGCCGGGCATTTTTATGATGCTGGTGATGCTGCCGATGGGGATGCTGCTTGCAGCTCTGCTATGGCATCTGTTGCCTGATGCTCTCAAGCAAAGTGTGCCTGAGGGCAGTCAAGCCGTCTTGCTGATCCCTGTCGTTATTCTGATTGGCTGGATGGCTCTTACTCTCAGTCCTGTCGTCGAAAATGCGTTTTTCGGTGGTGATACCCGTAGCTGGCTCACCAATGTAATGGGGATCAAATTTGACCAGCGCAACTCGCTGGTGGTCGGTATCGCCATGGGCTTTGCGGTCATCCCCACTATCTTCTCTATTGCTGAAGATGCGGTCTTCTCGGTGCCCAAGCATCTGACTCAGGGCTCGCTGGCGCTGGGGGCCACCCCGTGGCAGACCCTGAGCCGGGTGGTGATCCTCACCGCGAGCCCGGGCATCTTCTCTGCGGTGATGATGGGCCTTGGCCGCGCCGTGGGCGAGACCATGATCGTACTGATGGCCACTGGTAACACCCCCATCATGGACTTCTCCATGTTCCAGGGGTTGCGTACCCTTGCCGCCAACATTGCGGTGGAGATGCCGGAGTCGGAAGTGGGCAGCTCCCACTATCGAGTGCTGTTCCTCGCGGCCTTCGTACTGTTTGTGTTCACCTTTTTCTTCAACACCCTGGCCGAGTTTGTCCGCCAGCGGTTGCGTGAAAAATACAGCTCCATGTAACGGGCAAGGAATCGACAATGGGTAAGTGGTTTAAATCAGGGGCCCCCTGGATCTGGATGACCGGCGGTGCCGTCAGCCTGAGCCTGGTTGCGGTACTGGGTCTGTTGTTGCTGATCGGCTGGCGTGGTCTGGTCTACTTCTGGCCCCACCCTATCTATGAGTGGCAACTGGAAGACGCCAGCGGTAACAAGAGTGTGTTGGTTGGTGAAATCAATGACAGTGAGCTGGTGCCGGTTGAACGCCTGCGAGCCGCAGGATTGCCATTGGCAGGTGAAGAACGTGAGGTGTTGACCCGTTATCTGGTCAAGACCGGCAACCGCGAGTTCGTTGACCTCGATTTTCGCTGGGTTCTGGAGACTGATATCAAGTCTCAGGCTCTTCCTGTCGAGATGGCAATGATAGAGCGTACTACCAACGGCAACTTCTATGGCTATGTGGTAGAGGCCAAGGAAGATGGCGTAGTGCATGAGCAAGATTTACACAAAGTGCTCAAGCGGATGCTGGCTCGAAGCAACGGTTTGTCTGAACAAGCCAACGAGTTGCAAAAAGGCCCCATTGGCGCCATCAACTACCAATTAGAGAAGCTGCGCCTCAAGGAACGTAAAGCAGAGCTCGAAAATGAGCTGACCGATCAGCTCAAAGCGGAGCTGGCCAGTGAGCGTCAGGCCCTCAACGATCGTTATCAGGTGCTGGAAAAAGAGCTCTTCTCCCTGCGTAGCCAAGCCGATCGCGACGCCATCACCGTCAAGGATATGCGTGGCGAGCTGGTGACCATGCCGATGTCCAAGGTACTGGACGTGGTATGGCCCAACGACATGAGCCTGCTGGCCAAGGTGGGTCACTGGTTCCATCAGATTGGCAAGTTTGTTTCCGGTGAGCCTCGCGAAGCCAACACCGAGGGCGGGGTGTTCCCGGCCATCTTCGGTACCGTCTTCATGGTTATCCTGATGGCGATCATCGTGACCCCGCTGGGGGTGGTAGCAGCGGTTTATCTGCACGAATACGCGGGCAAGAACAGTCTGACCAAGCTTATCCGCATTGCGGTGATCAACCTGGCGGGCGTGCCCTCCATCGTTTACGGCGTGTTTGGTCTTGGCTTCTTCGTCTACACACTCGGTGGCTCGCTGGATCAGTTGTTCTACCCGGAAGCGCTGCCGAGCCCGACCTTTGGCTCACCCGGCGTGATCTGGTCGGCGCTGACCCTGGCCATCCTGACCCTGCCGGTGGTGATCGTCTCCACCGAAGAGGGTCTGGCGCGGATCCCGAGCACCATCCGTCAGGGCTCGTTGGCACTGGGCGCCACCCAGGCCGAGACCCTGTGGCGCATCGTGCTGCCGATGGCGAGCCCGGCCATCATGACCGGCCTTATTCTGGCGATTGCCCGTGCAGCCGGTGAAGTGGCGCCGCTGATGCTGGTGGGGGTGGTAAAACTGGCACCGACCCTGCCGATGGATGGCAACTTCCCGTATCTGCATGTGGAGCGCAAGTTCATGCACCTAGGCTTCCACATCTATGACGTCGGCTTCCAGAGCCCCAACGTCGAGGCGGCCCGCCCGCTGGTCTACGCCACCTCCTTCCTGCTGGTGACGGTGATCGTGGGCCTTAACCTGACCGCAATCGGCATTCGTAACCACTTGCGCGAGAAATTCCGGTCGCTGGAGCATTAATCCGGCGCCGCATGAGTGATACAAGAGTGAGATAACAGAGGGGCGGCCGAGCGCGAGCCGCCATCTCTCTGCACCAATACGTGAGGGGCGCCGGCAGCTGTCCGGCCACTCCAGATAGATTTTGAGGTAACAGATGATCAACGTAACGACCACGTCTACCCAGCACACCGCGCTGGACCTGCTCAACCTGACCCCGGAGCAGACCGCGCTGGAGGTGAAGGATCTCAACCTGTACTACGGCAGCAAGCAGGCGTTGTTCAACGTCAACATGAAGATCCCCAAAGGGCAGGTGACCGCCTTTATCGGCCCGTCAGGCTGTGGTAAATCGACCCTGCTGCGCTGCATCAACCGGATGAACGATCTGGTGGAGATCTGCCGCATCGAGGGGGAAATTCAGCTGCACGGCCACAACATCTATGACAAGAGCGTTGATGTTTCCGCCCTGCGCCGTCAGGTGGGCATGGTGTTCCAGCGCCCGAACCCCTTCCCCAAGTCCATCTACGAGAACGTGGTCTATGGTCTGCGCCTGCAGGGGATCAACGATCGTCGCACTCTGGATGAGGCCGCCGAGCGCTCCCTGCGTGGTGCGGCCCTGTGGGACGAGGTGAAGGATCGTCTGCATGACAACGCCTTCGGTCTCTCCGGTGGTCAGCAGCAGCGTCTGGTGATTGCCCGCGCCATCGCCATTGAGCCGGAAGTGTTGCTGCTTGATGAGCCGACCTCGGCGCTCGACCCCATCTCCACCCTGACCATCGAGGAGCTGATCAACGAGCTCAAGAGCCAGTTCACCGTGGTGATCGTGACCCACAACATGCAACAGGCTGCGCGCGTGTCGGATCAGACCGCCTTCATGTATATGGGCGAGCTTATCGAGTACTCGGATACCAACACCATTTTCACCACCCCGGCCAAGAAAAAGACCGAAGATTACATTACCGGTCGTTACGGCTAAGGAGAGGAGAGGATGAATCTCAGCAAACAGATTGGCAGTCGGTTCAACGGCTAAGGCATAATCGGAGCAATCAAGGATTATTTGTATGGACAATATGAACCTCAATAAACACATCTCCGGTCAGTTCAATGCCGAGCTAGAGAGCGTGCGCAACCAGGTGCTGGTGATGGGCGGTCTGGTGGAGCAGCAGCTCACCGACGCCATCGCGGCGATCCACGATCAGGATCTCGATGCGGCGCGTAAAATCGTGGCCAACGACCACAAGGTCAACGCGATGGAAGTGGCGATCGACGAGGAGTGCACCCGCATCATCGCCAAGCGTCAGCCGACTGCCTCCGACCTGCGACTGGTGATGGCCATCATCAAGACCATCACCGATCTGGAGCGCATTGGCGACGTGGCCGACAAGATCGCCCGCATGCTGACCGACAACGCCAACAAGCCGCAGCCGCCGTTGGTGTCGCTGGAGAACATGGGCCGTCGTACCATCAAGATGCTGCACGATGTGCTCGACGCTTTCGCCCGCATGGATCTGGATGCGGCGCTGGCGGTCTACAAGGAAGATGACAAGGTAGACCGCGAGTACGAGTCCATTATCCGCGAGCTGATGACCTATATGATGGAAGATCCCCGCACCATCCCCCAGGTGCTCAACGTCCTGTGGGCGGCGCGTGCCATCGAGCGGGTCGGCGATCGCTGCCAGCACATCTGCGAGTACATCGTCTACTACGTGAAAGGCAAGGATGTGCGCCATACCAAGGCGGACGATCTGGGCACCTTGCTGGGCAAGGGCTAACCGGAAGTGAATAAAAAGGCGCGTGAAGCGCCTTTTTTGTTGCATAACTGGTCGGAGTAAGATAAAGCCCCCAACTGGCTGTTTTCTGATAGAATACTCCCCTGTGTGAGTCCCGGATGGGCTCACGGTCCGGTCTCCCGGGCCCAGTTTGCCGTCTTGTGCTAAGGCGGGTGTAGCAATAGGTTAATCATGAGTTTTGCCGATAGTTTGTTCTTTTTAATGCTGCTGGTTGGCGGCAGTGTGTTCTTCTCCCTCTCCGAGATCTCTCTCGCCGCGTCTCGCAAAATCAAATTGCAGGTGATGGCGGATGAAGGTAATCGCCAGGCCGAAAAGGTGCTGGCCCTGCAGGCCCAACCGGGCAACTTTTTCACCGTGGTGCAGATTGGCCTCAATACCGTCGCCATTCTGGGCGGTATCCTGGGTGAGTCTGCCCTCAACCCCGCCATCAAGGGGATTGTCTCCCAGTTCTACCAGGGCCCCTGGCTTGGCGAGATCAGCTCCGGTGCCTCCTTCGTGTTCGTCACCGGCATGTTTATCCTGATCGCCGACCTGATGCCCAAGCGTCTGGCCATGACCATGCCCGAGCAGATTGCCGTGGTTGTGGTGCGCCCCATGCTCTTCTTCGTCACCGTGTTGATGCCGCTGGTGTGGGTCTTCAACGGATTGGCGAACTCCCTGTTCCGTCTGATGCGCGTCTCCACGGTGCGTAACGACGAGATCACCTCCGACGATATCTATGCGGTGATGGATGCCGGTGCCGAGGCGGGGGTTATCCAGCGTGAGGAGCATCAGCTCATCGAGAACGTGTTCGAGTTGCAGTCCCTTGGTGTCACCTCCGCCATGACGGCCCGCGAGAGCCTCATCTACTTCACCCTGCAAGAGAGTGAAGAGAGCATCAAGGCGAAGATCGCCGAACATCCCCACAACAAGTTTCTGGTCTGTGACCACAACCTCGACAGTATCAAGGGCTTTGTCGATGCCAAAGAGCTGCTGATCCGCGTTATCGGTGGCCAGAGCATCGACCTGATCGGTGGCAACCTGGTGCAGAACGTCATCATCATCCCCGATACCCTGAACCTCTATGAGGCGATGGAGTACTTCAAGAATCATCGTGGCGACTTTGCCGTGGTGATGAACGAGTACGCGCTGGTGGTGGGGATTGTCACCATGAATGACCTGATGAGTACCGTCATGGGCGAGTGGGCCACCCACGTGGTGGAAGAGCAGATCGTCCAGCGCGACGAGAACTCCTGGCTGGTGGACGGGGTCACCCCCATCTCCGACGTGATGCGCGCCTTCGATATCGAAGAGTTCCCCGAGAACCAGAATTACGAGACCATCGCCGGCTTTATCATGTATATGCTGCGCAAGATCCCCAAGCGCACTGACTCGGTCAAATACGCCGGTTACAAGTTCGAAGTGGTCGATATCGACAGTTACAAGATTGATCAGCTGCTGGTTACCCGGGTCGAACCGGCGGTGGCCGAGAAGCCAGCTCAGGAATCGTAAAAGGAGCGACATAAGAGTCATGAAGATGCAGTCTCATTTCCGTGCGCTGGCCTGTGTCGCGCTCGCCCTGGCACTGGGTGCCTGTAGTCAGAGTGCGCCGCGCAAAGCCACAGTGGCAGCCAAGCCGGTTGCCCCCAAGCCTGCCGTGGTCGTGCCGCAGCCGGATCCCGATGCGGTGGTACAAAGCGGCATGGCCGAGCCGAGCCCGGTCTTTGACGAGCAGTATCACGGCCCGGATCAGGGGTCGCTGGAGTCGGTGACCGCCCTGTTTGCCCGTGGGTATATCGAGTCCGCCATGCGCGAGACCATGCTGGCGGCGGTGCACAACGACTATCCGCTGCTCGGCATGCGGGATGTACGGTTGACCGATCCGGTCTCCAAATTCCTCACCTCCGAGCATGCGGCCACCACGGCCCATGACTACCTCTATGCGGGTGTGCAGCGTCGCCTCGGTCGTCCTCTCAGCCCTGCCCAGTGGGAGCAGATCTGGCGTGGCCTGCCGCAGCAGGGTCGGGTCTCCGACTGGGTCAAACAGATCAAGCGAGTGCTGGCCGGGCGTTAAGTTACCAGCTGATCAAGATTGTGAAGAGGCCACCTTCGGGTGGCCTTTTGCATTTCTGCGTTTGCCTCGCCGTTTGCACGCTGATTTCTGCTGATACTGATTGCCGCCCGTGGCACTTTGTTTTATCTTTATTTGGCCATCTAAACATCTATATGTTTTTATGGCTGCATAATAAAAGGGCTTCCCAAGATGAAGCTGGACGATCTGCTGCGATTCGATGCGAAACCGCAGATCAACAAAACAAACAGATAAATACGCAAATAAACAACGCATATAACAAAGAGACACGACAGATGGAAACCAGGGAATTGTGGGTGCTGGATGGGGGCATGGGGCGCGAGTTGGCACGGCGGGGGGCACCGTTTCGTCAACCCGAGTGGTCGGCGCTGGCCTTGATGGAGGCGCCAGAGACGGTGCGTGACGTGCATCAGGCCTATGTGGCTAGCGGTGCCCGGGTCATTACCACCAACAGCTATGCGCTGGTGCCGTTTCATATCGGCGATGAGCGTTTCTTTGCCGATGGGGAGGGGTTGGCAGCGCTGGCCGGTCAGCTGGCCCGTGAGGTGGCTGACGAGCAGTATGGCGCCGTGCAGGTGGCGGGTTCCCTACCACCGCTGTTTGGCTCCTACCGTGCTGACCTGTTCAAGGCGGACAGGGTGAGCGAGTTGGCGATGCCGCTTATCCGGGCGCTATCTCCCCATGTGGATATCTGGCTGGCCGAGACCATGAGCCTGATTGCCGAGCCACTGGCCCTGAAAGCGCTGCTGCCTGATGACGGCAAGCCGTTCTGGGTCTCCTTCACGCTGGAAGATGAGGCGCCGGGCAACAAGCCGCGACTGCGTTCCGGCGAGCAGGTGGCTGATGCGGTGACCGCGCTGGTGGCGGCCGGGGTCGATGCCATCCTGTTCAACTGCTGTCAGCCCGAGGTGATCGAGGGGGCCCTCGAGGTTGCTCGCGCCCGATTGCAGGCGCTGGGCCGCGCAGACATTCGCCTCGGTGCTTACGCCAACGCCTTCCCGCCGCAGCCCAAAGAGGCCACCGCCAATGACGGGCTGGACGAGATACGCGCCGATCTGGGGCCGCTGGATTATCTCGGCTGGGCCGAGCGCTGGCGCGCGGCCGGCGCGAACCTCATCGGCGGTTGCTGCGGCATCGGCCCCGAGCATATTCAGGCGCTGAGCAGCCGGTTGCGCTAAGGAGCTTCCATGAAAGAGAGCAAGATTGGGCTCTGGTCCCTCACCGCGCTGGTGTTCAGTTCCATGGTGGGGGCGGGGATTTTTAGCCTGCCCCAGAACATGGCCGAGGTGGCAGGCGCCCGCGCCGTGCTGATCGGCTGGGGCGTGACTGGAGTGGGTATAGTGGCGCTCGCCATGAGTTTTCTCTATCTGTCGCGACTCAGGCCGGATCTCGACGGCGGCATCTACAGCTACGCCCGCGCCGGTTTTGGCGATCTGGTGGGCTTCTTCTCCGCCTGGGGTTATTGGCTCTGCGCCACCATCGGCGTGGTGGGCTATCTGGTGATCGCTTTTGCGGCGCTGGGCAGTTTTATCGATACCCCTGAGCAGATCTGGTTTGGTGACGGCAATACTCTGGCGGCGTTTGTCGGCGAGTCCTGCATCCTCTGGGCGGTGCACCTGCTGGTGGCCCGCGGCGTGCAGCAGGCGGCGCTGTTCAATCTGGTGGCGACTCTGGCCAAGAGCCTGCCGCTGCTGCTGTTTATCCTGTTCGCCTGCTACTGGTTCGACCCGGTCACCTTCGCGGCGGATCAGCAGGGCAGTAGCCTGGCGGTGCCGGTTTCCGAGCAGGTGCGCAACACCATGCTGATCACCCTCTGGGTCTTCACCGGTATCGAGGGGGCGGCGGTGCTGTCGGCCAGGGCGAGAAACAAGCGGGATGTGGGCACGGCCACTGTGCTCGGCGTGGTGCTGGCGCTGCTGCTCTATGTGCTCATCTCGGTGCTGGCGCTCGGAATATTGAGCCGACCCGAGCTGGCGGCGCTGCCCAACCCCTCCATGGCAGGGCTGATGGCCCAGATGACCGGCTCCTGGGGCAAGCTGCTCATCAGCGTCGGCCTGATCGTCTCGGTGCTTGCCTCCTACGTGAGCTGGACCCTCTTCTCGGCGGAGGTACCGTTCAGCGCAGCCCGCCACGGTGCGTTTCCTGCTATCTTCCGGCGCCAGAACCGCAACGGGACGCCTATCGCATCGCTCTGGCTCACCAGCCTGACGGTGCAAACATGCCTGCTGCTGGTGTGGCTGCTCGGCAAGGGCTACACCAGCCTGCTGCTTATCTCTACCTCGATGATTTTGGTGCCCTACCTGCTGATCGGCCTGTTCTTGCTCAAGCTCTCGTTCAGCAAGAAGGGTGATGGCGGGCAGTGCCGCGGTCTGATGCGGGCGGTGGCACTGGTGTCGAGCGGTTACGGCTTCTGGCTGCTCTATGCCGCCGGGGTGGAGTATCTGCTGCTGTCGTTGTTGCTCTACGGGCCGGGTCTGCTGCTGTTTCTCTACAGCCGTCGTCAGCTGGGCGCAGATCTTTGCCTGAGTGGTCGCGAGCGGCTGTTGGCCGGAGTGACCTTGCTGAGCCTGATCCCCGCCGTCTGGTCGTTCGCCCATCTTTGACACCGAAGATATGGCTGACCATAAAAGAGAGCGCCACCGTGGCGCTCTCTTGTTATCAGGGACTGGTTATCAGGGGCTTGCTATCCGGGTGTTGCGATTCGGGGCGAAGGCCTAGCGGCTGGCAGGCCCAGCCGGTTTGCCAAACAGCACCGCGAGTTTTTGTCGCCAGGGTAGGCCACGGGCGTCGCGCAGCATGTCGCGCCACTCGTGGAAGGTGAGGGTGAGGGGATTGAAGCTGTGGATCGGCTTGGTGATGCCGAAGCGGCACGGCTCGGCCGGGTCTTCCTCGACAAAGGTGCCAAACAGCCGATCCCAGATGATCAACACCCCGGCGAAGTTGCGGTCTATGTACTTGGCGTTGCTGGCGTGGTGCACCCTGTGGTGGGAGGGGGTGTTGAAGATCCACTCCAGCCAGCCGAGCTTGCCCACCACCTGAGTGTGGACGAAAAACTGAAAACCCAGGCTCAGCAGCACGGTGGCGACCACCGCCTCGGGCGGGAAGCCGATGACAATCATCGGGATCCAGAACAGCCACATGCCGGAGATGGGATACATCAGGCTCTGGCGAAAGGCGGTGGAGAGATTGAGTCGCTCCGAGCTGTGGTGCACCACGTGGGAGGCCCACAGCCAGCGCACATGGTGGCTGGTGAAGTGGAACAGCCAATAGCAGAGATCCTGCAACAGGAAGAGCAGCAATACGCTCCAGAAGGTGAGGTCGATGTCGAACAGTCGCCAGCCCCAGAGGGTGTCATACAGATAAGCAATGGCGATGGCCGCCAGCGCATCGCCCCCCTGATGCATCAGGGCCAGCGCGGCGTTGGCGAACAGATCCCGCCACTGGTAGGTGGCGGTGGGAAAGGCCGCGCCATGTTTGCGCAGGTAGAGCATCTCCCAGCCGATAAAGGCCAGAAAAACCGGGGAGAGGTAGAGCAAAAGCAGTTGCACATCCATATGCGGCCATCCATTCAGAGCAATTGCTCTCCAGCATAAAGGATGGCTTTAATAATTCATTAACATTTTTCTGCCAACGAAGAGATGGCATGAAATATGGCGCGGCAGCAGAGGAAGGTGCGCTGGATGGCTATGCTTGATGCAGGCTTTTTCAGGAGGTGCTGGCTTATGCGCGTCTGGTGTTGCTTGTTGCTGGGGTTGTGCATGATGGCGCACGCCAAGACCCGGGTCGAGATCCTGGCGGATGCCGCCTATCCCCCCTACTCCTGGCAGGAAGGGGAGGAGGTCAGGGGGATCTATGCCGACATCATCCGCGAGGTAACCTCTGCCATGCCTGACTATGAGGTAGTGCTCAAGCCCATGCCGTGGCGGCGGGGGCTCAGCATGATAGAGCAGGGATCTGCCTTTGCCATTTTCCCTCCCTATTACCAGCCTGACAATCGTCCCTGGATGTGGCCCTACTCCCAGCCGTTGCTCGATGAGGAGCTGGTGGTGATGTGTGGTGCCACAGTGGCTGCCAATACCCCGGAAGCCCAATTCCCTGCCGACTATCACGGCTTGCGATTTGGTATCAACGCCGGTTTTGCTATCGGCGGAGATGCCTTCTGGCAGGCAGTGAAGGATAAAAAAATCGATATAGAGGAGGTAAAAAGCAACCGGGAAAATTTGCTCAAGATTGTCCGCGGCCGGGTCGATTGCACCATCAATGATCGCCTCTCCCTGCTCTATGAGTTGCTCAACATGATAAAGGCCGATCAGCTGGCGGTGGCCGATATGTCCCTGCTCAAACAGGGGCCGGTGCTCAGCAAGGAGCAGGGGTTTCTCGGCTACAGCCGCAAGGGGGAGTACCCCTACAAACAGGCCTTTATCGACCAGTTTGACAAGGAGCTCTATCAGCTCAAAAAACGTGACGGGGTGAAAGTGATCGTGGAGCGCTATCTGGGAAAGTCCCCGCGCTGAGCCGATGAGAGGGGCACTCGGGTTCAGCTGGGTTAAGCCTGCTCAGCGTGACACACAAGAAGAGGGACCTTGCGGTCCCTCTTCGTTTAGCCAGCAGAGCATGTTGGCTACAGCACCTGACTCAGGAACTGGCGCAGGCGTGGGGAGGGAGGATTGTCGAAGAAATCGGCCGGTTTTTCATCCACCAGCAGTTCGCCACTCTCCATAAAGAGCACCCGATCCGCTACCTCGCGGGCAAAGCCCATCTCGTGGGTCACCACCACCATGGTCATCCCTTCGCGGGCCAGCCCCTTCATCACATCCAGCACTTCCCCCACCATTTCGGGGTCCAGCGCACTGGTGGGCTCGTCAAACAGCATGATGCGTGGCTGCATGGCGAGAGCCCGGGCGATGGCCACCCGCTGTTGCTGACCGCCGGAGAGTTGGGAGGGATAGCTGGCCGCTTTCACCGACAGCCCCACTTTCAGCAGCAGCGCCTTGGCTCTGTCTTCGGCCTCACGGCGCGACAGGCCACGCACCTTCTGCGGAGCGAGGCAGATATTATCCAGCACCGTCAGGTGGGGGAAGAGGTTGAAGGACTGGAACACCATGCCCACCTCTTCCCGCAGCTTGTTGACATCGCCCGGCTCGGTCAGGCTGATGCCATCGACCACGATATTGCCGTCGTTGATGGTCTCCAGCTGGTTGAGGGTGCGCAGGAAGGTCGATTTGCCCGAGCCGCTGGGGCCGACAATCACCACCACTTCCCCTTCGGCCACCTGGGTGCTGACATTTTTCAGGGCGTGCACTTCGCTACCGTAGAACTTCTCTACGCCGGTCGCCTTGATGATGGGATCAGTTGCTGCGCGCATATTTCGCCTCCAGAAAACGAACCGGGAAGGCGAAGGGGGTGCCGGTGATGGCTGCACTTCTCGACGCCTGTGGCACCTTGATGATGGGATCAGTTGCTGCGTGCATATTTCACCTCCAGAAAACGAACCGGGAAGGCGAAGAGGGTGTCGGTGATGGCTGCACTTCTCGACGCCTGTTGCACCTTGATGATGGGGTCAGTTGCTGCGTGCATATTTCACCTCGAGACGGCGTACCAGGAAGGAGAGGGTGCCGGTCAGCACCAGATAGAGCAGGGCCACGGTGAACCACACCTCGAACGGGCTGAAGGTAGAGCTGACCACCTCGCGTCCCGCCTTGGTCAGGTCGGTGATGGAGATGACCGAGACCAGCGAGGAGTCCTTGATGAGGTTGATGAATTGGCCCGCCAGCGGTGGCAGCACCCGCTTGAACGCCTGCGGCAGGATGACGTAGCGCATGGTCTGGGCGGAGGTCATACCCAGGCTGCGGCCCGCCTCCATCTGCCCCTTGTGGATGGAGCTGATACCGGCGCGGACGATCTCCGCCACATAGGCGCCGGTAAAGACCGCCAGCGCGGCGACCCCGGCGGTGAAGCGATCGAGGTTCAGCACGGTGCCGATAAAGAAGTAGACGATGAAGATCTGCACCAGCAGCGGCGTGCCGCGGATGAGCTCAACGTAGGTGACCGCCAGATTGCGCAGGGCGGGATTGGGGGAGAGGCGCGCCAGCCCGGCCAGGGTGCCGAGCAGGATGGCGAAGATGCCTGCTACCAGCGAGAGCTTGACGGTGACCCAGACGCCCCAGGCGATGGGGCCTGCGGTCCAGCTCAGTTGGGTGTCGAGGGTATCGCCACGAAAAATGGTATCCCCTTCGGCGACTTGTACGCCGGTGCTGGCAATGGCTTGCCGCACATTGGGGTCGAGATCGTCTTGCAGGAACAGCTTGCCCTTCTCGGCCTCGCTGGTACCTGCAATCACGGTGCCGTCAAATTCGGCCAGATTCTTCTGCTCCGCCTGATAAGCGATGTACTGGGGAATGCGTTCCCAGCGCCAGGTGTAATCCACAGACTGGACAGCCTTGTAGATGCCGAATACGGCAACCAGCAGCATCAGCAGGAAAACCCCATGCCAGAGCAGCTGATTGGGCTGCTTTTCCATCTGTCTTGTCGGTTTGGGTGTGTGCACAGTCACAACCTCTTCTCGTTATTGTGTGGGGTGTTGCGAGAGGGGGCGGCAAGGCGCCCCCTTTTTGAGGTTATTTGAGCTGACTCAGCCAGGCGTTGGATTCGAACCACTTCTTGTAGAGGCGGTCGTAGCTGCCATCGCCCTTGATTTGGCGCAAGTAGTTGTTGAACCAGTTGAGGGTGTCCTGATCTCCTTTGCGGATGGCCCAGGCCAGCGGCTCGAAGGTGAACGGCTTGTCGAGGTGTACCACGGCGCCCTTGTTCTGGGAGGCGAAGATGGCGTTGTAGGGCAGGTCGTAGACGAAGGCATCGACCTTGCCGTTGATCACTTCCAGCTTGGCGTCATCCTGGGTTTCAAACTGCAGCAGGGTGGCTTTCGGGATGAGGCGCTTGACCGCCTGCTCGCCGGTGGTGCCGAGCTTGACCGCGATCTTGTATTTCGGGTCGTTGAGGTCGGTGAATGATTTGATTTCGCCCGCCTTCTCTTTGCGCAGGACTATGGTCTGGCCGACCACGATGTAAGGATCGGCAAAGTTGACCCGCAGGTTGCGCTGGGGGGTGACGGTCATGCCGCCCATGATGACGTCGAACTTGTTGGTCAGCAGCGCCGGAATGATGCCGTCCCACGCGGTGTTGACGAACTCGACCTTCACGCCCATCTCTTTGGCGACCATCTTGGCGAGATCCACGTCAAAGCCGATGTATTGGCCCTGCTTGTTAGTCATCTCGAAGGGTTGATAGCCTGCATCGAAGCCGACTCGCAGTACGCCGCGTTCGAGCACGGCATCCAGGGTGGAGGTGGGGGCAGGGGTCGGGGCCGCCGTGGCGATCCCGCAAAACAGCAGGGTAGAAAGAATCAGTTTTTTGATCATAAGTGACGTCTCTGTCGGTGGTGTGTTCGGCCTTGAACCTGATCCCGTGCGACTCCGTGGCACAAGAGACTGCTGCATCCGGCAACAGGCAAGACAGGATGAATGTCTTGAGCGGGACAAAAGCCCCATATGAGATGCTATGAATAGTGGTTGAGTGAAAAATGTACCAAAAACAGATTGTGTCAGAAGACTCAACAGGTTAGAGACATTTATTGCTCATGGCTTCATTCATAAAATCACACGAAAACAACATATCTATCTAATTGAGTGGGTTCAAGCCCAAATTATCCCCAAGACATTTTGTTACAAAGTCAGGGCGCCGCTTGCGGCTCTTATTGAGTTGATGGGCTCCGTAAGAGGCTTTTTATGGGGTTGATACGAATACGCATTGGTGGGATATCACACGCATTGCTCTGTTTGTCAGCAAACGAACGGGCTTTATTGTGAAAACCATCAAGTCGTACTGGGTCTTGGCAAACGCTTCTCATATACTCAGTTACCCTCTCTGCATGGCTTTGGTATGGACGCCTCACTACTGCTTAAGCTGGATATTTTTACCTTGATGATCATGGCCTTGTGTGGCTATTGTCTCGGTTTCCTCACTCTTACCATCATTCGTGTTACCCACAACGATATTCCCGGCGTCGGGGTCTGGTGGTGGTCCAGTCTGTTTGCCATGCTGGGTCAGGCGGGATTTGCCAGTCTGCTGTTGACACCCACCCCCTATGGCTCCTGGGTGGGTAATGTCTTCCTGATTTTTCATGTGTCGTTATTGCTGGTCGCCCAACGCTGTTTCTTCCGGCAATCGCCGGGCTGGCCTGTCTGCTGGGGATTCATCCTGCTGTTTGCCTCCATCATGACCTGGTCGGTCGCCATCGATGGCCGGATTGCGGTAAGGGTGATGATAAGCAGCGCCACCTTCATCGTGCTCAGTACGCTCATCATCTGGCAGCTCTGGCGGCACGGTCGACCCGATTATCAGGTGGCGGTATGGGTGCTGATTGGCCTCAATCTGGTGCTGATCGCCATGACCCTGATGCGGATGTTTACCGTGTGGGGCGAGGTGATCGAAAGCCCGTTCCAGCGTCAGCTGTTCAACGTGTTGCCCTATGTCTCCATGCTGGTGGGTAGCTCCATGCTCACCTTCGGGGTGCTGCTGCTCTGCAACCAGCACCGGGCGCTGGAGCTGCGCTATCAGGCCAGTCATGACCCGCTGACCGGGTTACTCAATCGCCGTGGTTTTATGGAACGTCTGGCCCGTGGACGCCCTGCACAGCAGGGGGCGCTGGTGGTGCTCGATCTGGATGACTTCAAGCAGATCAACGATCGGCATGGTCATGAGGTAGGGGATCGGGTGTTGGAGCGGGTCGGGTTGGCACTGCGCGAGCTGGAAGGAGTATTGGCCAGTCGCTTTGGAGGCGAGGAGTTTGTGCTGCTGTTTCGTCATGCCACCGCAGAGGAGGCGATCGCCCGTTGTCAGTCACTGCGGGTTCAGCTTGCGGCCAGCGAGGTAGAGGGAATCCATATCACCGTCAGCATGGGTATTGCTCACTGGCAGGGGGAGTGGCACTTTGACAGCCTGTTCAGCCGTGCGGATGACGCTCTCTATCGGGCCAAGCGGGAAGGGAAGAACCGGGTCTGTCAGGCGGCCTGATGCAGGAATAGGTTTAGGAATAACAGCAGGGCGCGTTGATCCGCGCCCTGTCTGTTTCTGTTTGCCGGATATAGCTTGTCAGCTGCCACCTGCTACTCTGCATTCGTTTGAGCGGCTCTCGGTGCCTGCGCCTTGAGGAAGGGGAGCAGCAGCAGGGCCGAAACGCCCGCTGCCACCGAGATCACCACGAAGAAGCCGTTCCAGTGCCAGATCTCCATCACCTTGGCCAGCGGATAGCCTGACAGCGCCGCCCCCATATAGGCAAACAGGCCGACAAAGCCTGTGGCCGCTCCAGCCGAGTTTTTGTGGGAGCACTCCGCCGCCGCCATGCCGATCAGCATCTGGGGGCCAAACACGAAGAAACCGATGGTAAAGAAGCAGGCCGCCTGCATCACATAGCTGAAAAAGGGCATCAGCCAGAGCGACCCCACCGCCAGCAGGATCCCCACCGCAAAGATGAGGTTCATCGGGCCACGGTTGCCGTTGAACAGCTTGTCCGATCCCCAGCCCGCCACCAGCGCACCGATAAAGCCTCCCACCTCGAACATGGAGATGGCCGAGTTGGCGCTCATCAGATTGAAGCCGCGCTGCTCGGTCATGTAGAGGTTGCCCCAGTCATTGATGGCGGTACGCACCACATAGACCAGCACGTAGCAGCAGGCGAGCAGCCAGATATAGGGGTTGCCCAGCACATATTTGCGTAGGATCTGGCGGTGGGAGAGCCCCGCATCCTGAGTCTGCTGGGCCAGCTCCATGGCATCCTTGCGCCACTCGCCCACCGACGGCAACCCCATGGCACTCGGGGTATCGCGCAGTCGCCAGCAGAGGAACAACCCCGCGATGATGGCGATAAGGCCGGGCACTATCATGCCGTAGCGCCAGCCATGTTGCAGAGCAATGGTGCTGACGATAAGGGGAATGAGCGCCCCGCCGACGTTGTGGGCAGTGTTCCAGGCCGACCACCAGACGCCGCGCTCGGTGCGCGAATACCAGCTGGTGAGCAGCTTGGAGCAGGGGGGCCAGCCCCAGCCCTGGAAGAAGGCGTTGGCGACCCAGAGGGCGGCAAACATCCAGAGTGCCGACGAGAGGCCGAACAGGATATTGATAACGCCGGTGGCCATCAGTCCGACACCCATAAAGTAGCGCGGGTTGGCGCGGTCACTGATGATGCCGGAGAAGAACTTGGAGCAGCCGTAGGTGATATAGAACAGAGTCCAAAGCATGCCGATATCGGACTTGTCCAGCATGCCGCTTGCCAGCATGTCCGGCATGGCGAAGTTGAAGCTCTTGCGGGTGAAGTAGAAGACCGCGTAGCCCAGATACATGGTCAGCAGCAGGTGCAGCCGCCAGTGGCGATAGGTGGCATCGATCTCGGCCTGATCCCGGATAAGGGGCCGGGGCGGCGCGCTTCTCATAAAACTCAGCACAGGCAGGCCCTCTGGTGGTGATTAGCCATGACTCTCCTCCCGTCTGCGACTGGGCAGGTTGACCGTCAGCTGGGTGCCGTGGATGCAGGAGAGTTGCAGACTGCCCCCGAGCGCCTGTACCCGTTCGCGAATGCCGAGCAGGCCATAGCCCTGCTGCGGGCGGCTTTCCGGCAGACCGCGGCCATCATCTTCCAGCACCAGTTGCAACTGCTCGCCGCTGGCACGGGCGCGAATGGTGACCGAGTGGGCGTTGGCATGTTTGACCACGTTGTTGAGCCCCTCCTGACAGACCCGAAACAGGGTGACCCGCTGGGCATCCGAGAGATCCCCATCCGCCAGCTGCCACTCCAGCCGGGTGACGATGCCGTGACGCTCCAACTCCAGTTCTCTGAGTAGCGCCCGTACCGCCTGTTCCAGCGTCATGTCGTCGAGCTGGCGCGGGCGCAGCCGCCCGAGCAGGCCGCGCACCGCGTCATAGATCCCGAGCGACAGTGTGTCGATCAGGGCGCTGCTCTGGCCCACACCGGCATTGTCGGGAGCGAGGCGGCGCACGATCCCGGCCTGGGTACGAATGGCGGTGATGGTCTGGCCGATGTCGTCGTGCAGCTCGCGCGCCACCTCCTTGCGGATGCTCTCCTCGGTCTCCAGCAGCCGCTCGGTGAGCTGGCGATTGTGGGCGAGCTGGCGGGTCAGCGCCTGATTGAGTTCGCGCTGGCGCTGGATCCCGGCACCCAGCAGCAGGCCGGTGAGGCTCTGGGCCAGCAGGGAGAGCAGCAGATCCAGCGGGTGATCATGCCAGGCCTGACTGGCCAGCAGGGCGATGGTGTTCATCAGGGTGGCGAGCAGCGCCCCTTGCCAGCCGTAGCGCCACGCCATGGCGATGATGGGGATGGCGAGACAAAACGGGGTGAAGCGTACCAGCGAGTTGGGCAATCCCAGTTGCAGCCAGAGGCTCAATACGAACAGCAACAGATACCAGACCAGATGGCGAAAGCGCCACTCCACCGGTTGATCCACCAGCGCAGGCCCCAGCGGCACCCAGGTGGCGCGGGTGAGGTAGTGCCAGATCAGCATGCAGGTGGAGGTCAGCGTCAGCCCGCCGGTCAGGCTGAGCAGCAGGGCCGAGAGGCCATCTTCCCCCGCCAGATGCCAGAGCAGGGCTTGCAGCAGCGCCGCCGCCGTGACGGTGGCGAGCAGCAGCAACAGTTGCTGCCAGTCGTTGCGCACCTGTTGGCGACGGGCAATCAGCAGCGGTAGCAGGGTCAGCAGACTGCCCGCGACCAGCCAAGGCCAGTGGGGCAGCCCCACCTCCAGATTGAGCCAGTAGAGCAGCAGTCCTTCGCACAGCAACAGCGGCGGCCAGTAGTGGCCGGGACTTTGCAGCAGCAACCCGAGGCGCAGGCCGAAGGGGAACAGCAGCACCGCCAGCGCAGGGCCGCCCGCCAGATGCAGGCTGATGCTCCAGAGGCAAAACCAGCCGGCGGCAAAGATGAAACAGGCCGCCAGGGCGATGGCGACATAGCTGGCAAAACGGGAGATCACCAGCTATCCAGCATGCGGTGGGCCAGCTCGACGTTGTTGCTGACCTTGAGCTTGTCCATCAGGTTGGCGCGATGGACGTGGACCGTCTTGGGGGAGAGGCCAAGCTGCTCGGCGATGGCTTTCACCTCCAGCCCCTGTGCCAGCAACTGGGCAATCTCCCGCTCCCGATTGGTGAGGGGATCCCGGCTGCTGCTGGCCAGCTTCTGGGCGATGTCCGGCGTCAGATAACACCCCCCCTGGGCGGCGGTGCGTACGGCGGCGATCAGCTCGTCCGGACTGCAGCGCTTGGAGAGAAATCCCTTGGCGCCGGTCTGCAGCGCCTGCTCGATGAGGGCCGGGCTGTCATGCACCGAGAGCATCACCACCGCAAGGCCGGAGGGGAGCTGCTTGAGCAGATCCAGCCCCGATTGGTCGGGCATCGAGATGTCGCAGACGCAGACCCGCGCCCCGCTGCCGGGCAGGCCGGCAAGGGCGTCGCTGGCGGAGCCGAATTCGGCGACCACCTGCAGGTCTGGCTCCAGATTGAGCAGTTGGGCAAAACCGGATCGGACGATCTGGTGATCGTCGATGAGGGCAATTTTTATCATGATGTCAGCCTGAAATTCGGTGCGTCATGACCATGACGCGGCCAACAAGATACCTGCCCCCCGAGTCAGGCTCAAGCAGCAGCAGGAAAAGGGGCTAAAAACCGGGGGGCAAGGTGCGCAAAGCTTGATCGGGATCAGCTGGCAAGGGCGAGCAAGCGGGCTGATCAACAGGGGATGACCAGCCCGGGGGACTCAGCGGTGCAGCTCGCCGGCGCGCTCCGGCTGATAAACCACTTCCAGAATTTCGACCTCGATGGTGCGACCGGCCGGGCCCGGCCAGGCGATGCTGTCGCCCACTTTCAGGCCGAGCAGGGCGCTACCCACCGGCGCCAGTACCGAGATGTTGCTCTCGTCGCCCTTGGCATCGCGCGGGTAGACCAGGGTGAGGCAGAACTCGTTGCCGCTGCTCTGCATCTTGAAGCGCACCTTGCTGTTCATGGTGACCACGTCCGGCGGCATGTCGGCCGGTTCGCGGATCTCGGCGCGGTCCAGCTCCTCTTGCAGGGCCAGATGCTGCGGGTGGTTGCCGAGCAGTTGTTCGATACGGTCCAGATCAAGGCTGGAGATAACCAGATGAGGTTGTTTCATAAGATATTCCTTATCAATAGCGGATAGGCCCATACCGGCTGGAGCAGGTTGGCCATCACGCAAAGTGTTACAAAAATGGATTCAACAGGTTCAATCGATTGAAAATGCCATGCCCCCAAGCGACTCGCGGCCGAAGGAGCGAGGCGGGGGCTCAGCAGGGTGTGAGCAAATGCGAGGAAATAGCGAGTATTTTCATGGGGCTACCATAACCATTCTGGCCGGCCTTGGCAACCGCGATTGAGTGACTACTCAGGAGCCTGATAGTTGTACTGACGGATGATCCGCGCCAGTGTGCCATCATGGCGCATCTCGTCGATTACGGCTTGCCAGCGACGTCCCTCGGTGAAGGGGAACTCCTTGCTGGCGGCGACATAAAATTGGGTACGCATCAGAGTCTCCCCACGTACCAGCCGGTCGGTTGGCAAATCACCAAGGCGCTGGTTGTAGAGGATGGCGTTCCAGGCGGCCACCCAGGCATCGATACGGCCCCGATGCAATTTCTGTGCATTGAGCTTCTCGGTGGCCACGGTATCACTTTCAAGCTTAAGTCGTTGTCTGAGCAGATGCTGACCGAAGGAGTAGCGCAAGGTGCCGATCTGCAGCGGTGGGAGATCTGTCACTTTGAGGGGAGAAGGATGAAAGCGGCGATCGCTGACGATGACAAAATCGTCATCGAGTATCGGTGTTACCCAGTAGTAGAGGTGTTCCCGTTGAGTGCTGCGTACCGGCGGGATCAGCAGCACATCCTTGCGGTGGATAGCCTGAGTCAGGGCTCTGGCCAGTGGCATCAGCTCGATGGTGAGCGGTTCTTTGAGGCGTCGCGCGGCCTCTTCCATGATCTCGATGGCGACACCGCTTGGTTTGCCGTGAGAGGAGCGAATGACATAGGGGGGTAGCTCGGCTGCCACCAGCACAATAGCCTGGGCACCGGTGTTCACCAGCAATAACAGCAGGGCAAAAAAGGGCAGGCAGAGAGCGCGCATCAAGGTCGTGAGTCAGAGTCGAATGAGCAGAGTGTAACATTCCTGCCTGCGTTGTCGTTGGGCTCGCTGAGGGTTTGGGATCTCAGTCGAAGAAATCCCGCAGATCGCGCACTTCGTAATCAGCGAGTTGCTGCCAGGGGAGCTGAGCAGGCAGCTTGCGCAGGGTCACCTCCATCCGGTAGCTGCGATAGCCATCGAGGCTGGCGGATTCCACCACCAGCGGGATCTGCCACTGACTCGACCAGAGAATGCGGGTTCGTTGCTGCCCTTCGCGCTTTTCATACCAGCGGGCCTGCTCGGGGGCGGCCTCATCCAGTGGAGTCATCCCCTCGATTAGCACCGGGTTGACGAGATGGCGGATCCGCAGCCAGTCGGGCTTGAAGGCCACCTGGCCATACTCTTCCACCGGCACTTCAACCAGCTGGTTGTGCCAGCTGTCGGCATAGCGCAGCTGAAGTTCACCCTCATCACTGCGGCTGACCCAGCGGGCCGCCATCTGGTGGGTAAAGTGCTTGTGGCCGGGCGCGGCGTCGTGAGTGGCGTGATAGGCACGGGCAAGGGGGAGGGGAATGAGCCGCTGGCTCCACACCTGATTGCCCACCCGCAGCCACTTCTCTTGCCAGACACTCTCTCTGGCGATGCCATCGCTGCCGGTATTCCGGTCGTGATAGCTGATCCGGGCGGCGAGATCCGGGGGCGTGTCGTCAGCATGCAGAGGGAAGGCGAGGGTGCTGCCAAGCAGCCATAACGAAAGCAAAAGTCGCATCATCATCTGTCGCTCGAAAGAGCTGGGGCCCGGGCCGCTGAGTCGATTGCTCAGATGCACCCGGGCCCCTGCTGCTTACAGGCCGAGCGCCTCCCGCAGTTTGCCAAACACCTTGGTGTTATCCAGCGTGCCTTTGAAGCGGTTGCTGCCGGCGCCATCGGCAAACAGCATGACATCGCCGCCGCCGTGGGTTTCCGATGTCAGCTTGACGCCGGTCTCCTGCAGATAGTCATTAGCCATCACCTGATCGCTGGTGAGGACGGAACGCACATCGGGGCGGTTGGGGCCGTTACCGAACACCAGGGTGGTGAAGGGCTTGCCATCCACGTCGTTCTGGGTCGAGCCATCGCCATTTTTCACCAGATCCAGCACCGGATTGCCCTTGGCGGAGTAGCCGTTAATGGTCATGGTGTGGTCATGGTCGGCGGTGACCACGATCAGGGTATTGTTGAGATCCACTTTACCCAGCGCCGTCTTGACCGCCTCATCCAGTGCCACCGCGTCGGTGAGCGAGCGCTTGGCGTTGGTGCCGTGCAGGGCATGATCGATCCGGCCGCCTTCTACCATCAGGAAATAACCCTGACTGTTCTTGCTCAGCAGGTCGATCGCCTTGGCGGTCATCTCGGAGAGGGACGGCTGGGTATTGGCAGCCCCTTTGGCGACCCGATCCAGTTCGTAGTCGAGGTGGGATTTGCTGCTGAACAAACCGAGCACCTTGCCACTGGTGACCTTGGCCAGTTCACTTTGGGTGGTGACATAGCTGTATCCCTGTGCCTTCATCTCGGCGGTCAGGTCGCGGTTGTCATTGCGACCGCCCTTGTTGCTGGCGCTGTAGGGGGTCCAGTGGTTGGCACCACCGCCCATCAGTACATCGACCCCATCCCCCAGCGCCTGGTTGAAACCAGTTCCTCCCGGAACAGCTTGTGCGGCGATGTCATAGGCGGCATCCCGATGGCAGATGTGGGCGTAGGTAGCCGCCGGGGTAGCGTGGGTCAGCTCGGTGGTGGTGACGGCCCCGACCGATTTGCCTGCTGCCTTGGCCAGCTCCAGGATGGTGGGCACCGGCTTGCCGTTATCGCTGCTGCAATTGTTGACGGTTTTGTTGCCATTGACGTCTTTGCCGGGGGCGACGGCTTTGGTGTCGCTGCTCATGGCGATCACCTCGTTGTTCATCTTGACCCCGGTGGTGTAGGCCGCCATGGAGGGGGCCGAGTCGGTGGTCTGGGCATCGTTGGAGAAGGTCTTGATGCGGGCACTGCGCGGCAGTTTCATCATCTCCAGATTGCCCTCTTCTCCCACCTTGAACAGGCGGGTGGCGGTGAGCACGGTAGGCCCCATGCCATCACCGATAAAGAGAATGACGTTTTTGGCATCACCGGCCTGTGCCTGGGAGGTTGCGCCCAGCGCACTGAACAGGGCGGCGCAGACCAGCGTGTGCTTGATGGATGTGTTCATCTGTTTGCTCATGAAAGTGCTCCTTACAGCTTGGCCGCAGCCTTGATCTTGCCGAACACGGCGGTGTTATCGAGTGAGCCATGGAAGCTGTCAGCCCCCTTGCCGATGGCGCCGAGGAAGACATCTGTGCCGCCGTGGGTCTCGTTGCCGATCTCGCCCACCTTGACCACCACTTCCTGGTGGTAGTCATTGGCGGAGACGGTGGCATCGTCGAGCGGGGCGACGCTGCTGCGCGGGCCATCTACCCGGTTGTAGCCGTTGCCAAAACCTATGATGGTGTAGGGCATGCCCTCGCTATCCTTGCTTGGCTCGCCAGTCTCGTAGTTCTTCACCAGCCCGAGTACGCCGGGGTTGTCGGCGGTGGTCTTGCCGGTGCGCTTGGCATAGCCGTTGAGCACGAGCGTGTGGTCGTGGTCGGCGGTGACCACGATCAGGGTGTTTTTCAGCTCGGGGTCGCTCTTTTTTACCTCGTCGATGGCGGCCTTGATGGCGTTGTCGAAGGCGATGGTGTCCTGCAGCGCCCGCTTGGCGTTGGTGTCGTGCAGGGCGTGGTCGATGCGACCCCCTTCCACCATCAGGAAGTAACCCTTCTCTTTGCCCTTGAGCTGCTTGATGGCGGCCAGGGTCATCTGGGCCAGTGACGGCTCGCTGGCGGGACGGTCCAGGTCATATTTCATGTGGCTGGAACCAAACAGACCCAGCAGCGGTTTGCCCGCATCGGCCTTGTTCAGCTCATCCAGATTGCTGGCAAACTGGTAGCCCTTGGCCTGCATTTCGCTGATGAGGTTACGGCCATCCTCCCGCTTGCCCTTGTCGGCTTTGGGCAGGAAGAAACTGCTGCCGCCACCGAGCACCACATCCAGCCCCTCCTTGAGGGCGCTGTTGTAGCCTTTGCCGCCCGGTACCAGCTGGACGGCGATATCCGCTTCCAGGTCCCGGTTGCAGATATGGGCATAGGTAGCCGCCGGGGTGGCGTGGGTTACCCGGGTGCTGGTTACCACACCGGTACCGCGGCCATCGGCTTTGGCCAGCTCCAGCAGGGTGGTCACCGGCTTGCCGGCGCTCTTGCTGCAGTCGCTCTCATAGGTGGCGTCGCCGTCCATGCTGATGACGCCGTTGTTGCTCTTGACCCCGGTCATGTAGGCCGCCATGGAGGGGGCCGAGTCAGTGACCTGGGCATCGTGGGAGAAGGTCTTGATAAAGGCCGTCTCTGGCAGGGTATCGATGGTGAGATCACCCTCTTCGCCGACACCGTAGATGCGGGCGGCCGTCAGGGTGTTGAGGCCCATGCCGTCACCGAGGAAGAAGATGACGTTGGTGGGTTGGGCTGCGGGCTTGGTCGCCACCGTGTCATTGTCTGATTTGCAGCCGGCAGCCAGGGCGGCGCCGATCATCACTGCAAGTCCTGCCATTTTTCTCATTGGGGTTCGCTCCTTGTAAAACCTGAGCGCAGCCTAGAGGGGGCAGATGACACTTTTACTGACTATCGGTGACGGTTGTGTGAAAAAGTGATAAAAATGTTACACCATATCAATGTGTTATCTGTCAATTGGGCGAGTTGGCCCGGTCGTTTCCGGCAAGGTCGCTCCACCTCGGCGGTTTGCTGATTTGATGAAGTGATGGCTAGAATGACCTGTCAAAATGTGCCCGCAGCAGGTAAAATGCGCCCCCTTCGTTCGATGCCCGCGGCAGAGCGCCTGTTGTTCCATGCGCCCGCCCGCAGCCCCCACAGAGAGTAACGGATATGTCCATCAACTGGTTCCCCGGTCACATGCACAAGGCCCGCAAAGAGATTGCCGAGGTCATGCCCCAGGTCGATGTGATCATCGAGATGCTCGATGCCCGCATCCCCTTCTCCAGCGAAAACCCGCTGGTGCCCGAGCTGCGTGGTGATACCCCGGTGATCAAGGTGCTGAACAAGGCGGACCTGGCCGATCCGGCGATCACCGATCTGTGGGTGGCGCACATGGAAAAAGAGAAGGGGATCAAGGCGCTGCCGCTGACGCAACAAGAGCCGGAGAAGATCAAGCAACTGCTGACTCTCTGTCACGAGATGCTGCCGGAGCGCAATTTTGAGCTGCGCGGCGTGCGGGCGATGATCATGGGGATCCCCAACGTGGGCAAGTCCACTCTGATCAATACCCTGGCGGGGCGCATCATCGCCCGTACCGGCAACGAGGCCGGGGTGACCAAGTCCCAGCAGCGGATCAAGCTGGATAACAACGTTATCCTGACCGATACCCCGGGTTTTCTCTGGCCCAAGCTCAACCCGCCCTCCTGCGGTTATCGTCTGGCCATCACAGCGGCCATCAAGGACACGGTGTTCGACTATGCCGATATCGCCATGTTCGCCGCTGACTACTTCATCAAGTCCTATCCGGAGCGGATCAAGGCGCGCTACCAGATTGACGAGCTGCCCGAGACCGAGATCGAGCTGCTGGAGATGATCGCCCGCCAGCGGGCGTTTATGCGCAAAGGGGGGCTGGCCGACCTGCACAAGGCGTCCGAGATCCTGATCAACGAGTTCCGCTCCGGTTTGCTTGGCCGCATCTCGCTGGAGACGCCGGAGATGGTGAGTGTCGAGATTGTCGAAGCCGCCGCAGAAGCCGAGCAAAAAGCCAAAGAGAAGGCCGAGCGGGAAGAGGAGCGTCAGGCCCGCGCCCGTCGCAAGTACGCCCGCAAGCGTCAGAAATAATTATCCTCAGGTGTCCCGAGCTTGCCTGACTGCGAGCGAGCTTGTGTGACCCAGATGACGAAACACGAAGAGGCGACCCCAGGGGGCGCCTCTTCTGTTTTATCTGGTGAAGTGCCCGCCCACTTCTGATGGGGGGCCGCGCTATAAAGCCATGCCATCAACCAAAACGGTGGCGCGCCGCCTCAAACAGCGACATATGAAGCGGGATCAGCTGCTGCCAGTCGCGGCGATAGCCGCCACCGGGCACCGCCGCGATGGGCAACCCATGCTTGATTGCACAGTCAAATACCATGGCATCGCGCAGGCGAACCCCTTCATCGCTCAGGGAGAGATAACCAAGTTCGTCGGCATGATGCACATCGACGCCCGCCTGATAGAGGATGAGATCCGGCGAATAGAGCCGCAGTGCCAGTGAGAGCGCCTGTTGCAGTGTGGTGAGGTAGGCATCGTCCGTCATGCCGCTTGGCAATGGAAAGTCGAGGTGAGAGGCGGCTTTGTGATGGGGAAAGTTGTGCTCCCCATGGAGGGAGAGGGTGATGATATCGCGCCGTCCGGCGCACAGGGTCGCACTGCCATCTCCCTGATGCACATCGAGATCGACGATCAGCACCTGTTCACAGCGCTCCTCGTCGAGGCAAGCCTGGGCGGCAATCACCAGATCGTTGAACAGACAAAAACCGCTGCCGTGATCCCGATGGGCGTGGTGGTAGCCACCGGAGATCTGCAAGCCGCAGCCCTGCTCAAGTGCATGGCGGCTGGCGGCAACGGTGACACCCACCGAGCGCAAGGTGCGCTCTATCAGCATGGGTGACCAGGGAAAACCGATCTTGCGGATGGCGCGATCTTCCAGCTGGCCGCTTAGGGCGGCCGCGACATAATCGGCATCGTGAATACGACAGATTTGCTCCCGGGTAGCGGCGGGCGCTTCGCCCAGGGGGTAACCCTGCACCAGCAGGCGTTCAAACAGCCCTTGATACTTGGCCAGCGGGAAGCGATGGCGCTCGGGTAGCGTCAGGGAGGAGTAGAGGGGGTGATAGAAAATGCGCAACGACATGGTGCCATTCTCCCTGGCAAGGTGGCGCTCTCTATATATGAAATCAGCAGATGAATCCATATATGTACTCCCTATATAAAGGGGAAGTGGCAGCGCATGAATCAAGACGCGTCGTGAGTAAGATCGCAAGATATGGAAAAGGGGAGCTTGGCTCCCCTTTCAGTCAATATCTCAGCTCGGTTTATTGCTGCTGGATAACCCAGATCTGGAAGGCTTTGCGGGTTTCCGCATCTGCCTTGTTGTACCAGTTTTGCAACTGGGTCAGCGCTTCCGGATTGCTTTGAGCCTTGCTGGGGGCAACCTGAACCGGTGCGCTGGCGGCAGCCATCACGGCAGCAGTAGAGACGGCAACGGTTTTGGGCTGGTTGAAGGCTTTGCCCATGTTGATCAGCTCTTGCTGATAGTCACGGGTTAGCTGGAAGCCCTCTACTTTCGGCATCACGAACTGTTCGCTACTCACTTGCTGGCCTGTGACCTTGTCTTTCAGCACCACTTTTTGATCTTTGACAAACTGCTTGGCTTCGGCTTCGTTGCGGGGCTTTTTGTAGTCCAGCACCAGTTGCTGATTGTCGGCGGCGGTGAAGTTCAGCACCAGCGGCTCTGCGGTCACCAGCTTGATTTCGTTACGGCTGGAGTAGTTGCCTTCAAAGGCGACGACCAACTGGTGTTTGCCGGCAGAGAGGGGGAAGGTGCTGGTTTTGTCGAGCAGCTTGGGGTTGATGGATTGACCATCGATCAGCTGGACGACATACGGGGTGGTCACTTCCAATTGGGCATCAGCAAGGGCGCTACCGGCCCACAACAGACCAGCCAGCGCCGGTACCAGAACAGTCAGTTTCATTTCATCTCCTTGAACAGTCAGGCGATTGCCCACTGAAAACAGGGGCTCATTTTTACAGGTTTGGCCTACTGCGGCAATGGCTCTTTCTGGTGGTCGATGTTCGCGCGGCTGTCAGTTTGTTTATCAATAGCGGCCGGCTTATTTACTCGATCCGCCGTGTAAACGGTGGGAGGGCGTCGAGCAGCCCCTTGCCATAACGTTTGGTCAGCAGGCGGCGGTCCAGAATGGTGACCCGTCCCCGATCAGCCTCTTTGCGGATGAGGCGGCCACAGGCCTGGATAAGCTTGCGCGATGCCTCCGGCACTGTCAGTTGCAGGAAAGGGTTGCCGCCTCGCTGCTCCACCCACTCGGCGGTGGCCTCCTCGACCGGCGAGTTGGGCACGGCAAAGGGGAGTTTGGTGATCACCAGATTGGTAAGGTAGTGACCCGGCAGATCCAGCCCTTCCGAGAAGCTGCCGGTACCAAACAGAATGCTGGCCTGACCGCCATCGCATTTCTGTTTGTGCAGGGTGAGCAGGGCATTGCGGGAGGCTTCCCCCTGCACCAGCAGTGACAGCCCCTTGGCTCGCAAGCCAACGGCCACCTCATTCATCTGGCGGTAGGAGGAGAAGAGCACCAGACTCGCCTCCTTGCCCGCCAGAATACGTGGCAGCACGCTGATGAGTTCGTTGGTAAAGGCCGGCGAGTTGGGTTCGTGCTCCATCTTGGGCAGATAGAGCTCGGCTTTCTGATAGTCAAAGGGGGAGCGCAGGCGCAGATAGCGGGTACCGTCGTGCTCCTTGAGCCCCACCTGATGGCGAAAATAACTAAAGGAAGAGAGTGCTGTGAGGGTCGCGGAGACCAGCACGGCCCCCAAACATTTCGACCAGAGCCACTCCTCCAGCAGATAGCCCACTTCAATCGGTGAGGCGTGCAGCCAGATATCGCCGTCATCGCTCTTGGCCATCCAGCGGGCGAGCGGGGTTTTGCCGGTCGGCACATGGCGCCCCAGCATCTCCCAGAGGGCGCAGAAACTCTCCAGCCGCTGCAGATGAAAACCGCTCTCGGCCAGCAGGGGTTCGGCCTCCTTGCGGCGGATCTCGCCATCTTTCAGCGCTTCACCTATGGCCCCCTGCATCCGATCCAGCGCCCGCAGCGCCTTCTTGCTCGACTCCTTGAGATTCTCTGCCAGCATGGGCAGGGGATCCGGCAATACCCCTTCGGCGAAGCGGTAGTGGGGTTCCGTGCCAAACAGCCGATCGTTGGCGCTGAGCCACTGCTCGACAGCCTTCAGATCAGGCTGGATGGAGGCCAGTGCATCCTGCAGTTTGAGTTGGGGGTCGAGCAGGCTCTCCTTATTAAGAGTCCGCGCCAGCTTGCCTGCACTTTGTACCAGCTTCTCCAGCCAGCGACGTGAGCCTTTGACGCTGGCCGACGCCGCGCCGTGATCCCGGGCGATGGTGGGCAGGTGATGGGCCTCATCCAGCACATAGATGCACTCATCAGGGGGCGGCAGAATGATGCCTCCGCCCATGGTGAGATCGGAGAGCAGCAGCGCATGGTTGACGACCAGCACATCGGCGCTCTCCATGTCGTTGCGGGCGCGATGAAAGGGGCAGTGCTGGTGATGGTTCAGCGCCTTGTTGCAGGTGTGGCGGTCGGCGGCGATGCGATCCCAGCAAGTGTCGGGAATGGGCTCCGGCCAGTTGTCCCGATCCCCGTCCCACTTGCCATTGGTGTAGGCCTGCCACAGAGCCTGGTAGCGATCTTTGTCGCTGTCAGATGGTTTGGATTTGCTCAGACTGCCAAAGTCGAGCTCGAAGTTGGCCATCTCGGCGCCACTGGCTGCCTGCTCCAGCAGATGCTCGCAGCAGTAGCGCTGACGCCCCTTGACCAGCATAAAGCGAAACGGCAGCTCGCTATGGCGGTGGTAAAAAGGAAGGTCTTTGTGGATCAGCTGCTCTTGCAGGGCCACGGTGGCGGTGGAGATCACCAGCTTCTTCTGGGTGAGTCGCGCCACCGGGATGGCACCCTGAGCATAAGAAAGAGATTTGCCGATACCGGTTCCTGCTTCGGCAACCAGAATACGGCGCTGTTTGTCGTACTCGCCGGTCAGGGTTTTGGCTATCTCTGCCACCAGAAAGTTCTGCTCTTTACGCGGCACAAAACCGGGTAATCCATCCGAAATCTGGCGATAGGTTTGACGAATGGTGGCTTTAAGGCGAGTAGAGAGCATGAAGAGAGGGCCAGTTAGGTGTTAATCGAAGGACAAGGATACCCGCAACCCCTTGGTGAGGTCGAGGCAACAGCCATTATCACGGCAGTTTTACGCTGATCAGACCACTTTGGTTGTTTATCAGGTAGTTAGCGTCATTTGCATGCAAAACAGACTATTCGAGTCCAAATAATCAGCAGGATTCATTGTAAACGTTTTCCTTTTGCCTTGCCGTCAGGTGAGACTTGGCTCACATTTTTGCCTCCATGACTATGGTTTGCGTAAAAAGTTCCAAGTTTTTTCATTGCGGTTCAAAAAATCCGGTGCTAGTCTCGGCGGCATAGTGATGCAAAGAACATCGCTAACACAGGGAATAACAACAACTTAGTGTTTAATTACAGTAGGCATTGGAAACTATGAAAAAGACAATTCTGGCTATTGCTATTCCGGCTCTGTTTGCATCCGCCGCTAACGCCGCAGTGATCTATGACAAAGACGGTACCACTTTCGACGTATACGGTCGTGTACAGGCTAACTACTACGGCGAGCACGATGACGTCGATGGTGAATTGCAAGGTCAAACCCGTCTGGGTTGGTCTGGCAAAGTTGCCCTGAACAACACTTGGTCTGCTTTTGCTAAAACCGAGTGGCAAGTTACTGCTGAAAACTCCGGTTACAAAACTAGTGATATCGACCCACGTCATATCTACGTCGGTTTCGATGGTTCCCAGTATGGTAAAGTGCTGTTTGGTCAGACCGATACTGCTTACTACACGGGCTTGATTGAAAAAACCGATATCTTCAACGAGTGGGGTTCTGAAGCGAACGCTTACGGTAGTCGTCAAGAAGGTCAGATCATTTACATGGGTAAGTGGGGTGGCTTCTTTGCTAATGCTTCCTATCAGACCAACGATGACAAGGCTGAGCTGACCTTCGGTTCTGACAATAACGGTAATACTGTTAACTTGGCATCAAAGCTGGATAAAGGTTATGCCACCAGCATCGGTTATGACTTCGACTTTGGTCTAGGTCTGGCTGCCGGTTACGCCAAGAATGATTACAAGTCCAACACTACTACTGGACTTGATAGTGACAAAGCAGACTGGGCTCTGGCCGCTTCTTACTCTATCAACGGATTCTACTTCGCTGGTCTGTACAACGAAAGCAAGGTCACTCGTGGTAACGAAGAAGTGAATTTCAACGGTTATGAGTTGGCTGCTAGCTATAACGTTGATGCTTGGACTTTCCTGACTGGTTATAACTTCTCTGAAATTGACAGCGTTGCTAACTCTACTGTCAAGCCTGCAGATGTTGCTGATTACACCTATTTGGGTGTTCAATATGCCTTTACTCCGAAGCTGAAAGCTTACACCGAGTACAAAATCGTTGGTCTGGATGACAAAGACGACGAGTGGACTGTTGCTCTGCAGTACAACTTCTAATAAGTTGCACATGAGTAATATCCAGGCTTGAGTCTTTGACCAAGCTACGAATGGCCGAGATGATATCTCGGCCATTTTCTTTTTTGGGCACCAGCGTATTGGCGCCATGATGAACCGCCGGATTGCTGTGTTAAGTGATGTTTGGCAAACCATCTGTCTTAGTTAATCTCTCCTGCTTCCTGCTTCCTGCTTCCTGCTTATCTCTTTGATGGGGAGGGCACTGCTCTCTTTTACGCCATACAGTCATTGCTCGCAACAGCTTGGCTTGACCGTGAGAATCTGGCAGCCCGGTGCTATTTGCGCGGATTGTGCGGATATGGAAGGGGCATGCTTGGTGGATGTGATGCAGCGCAGGGGGAGGGTATTGTGAGGTGAGGCAAATCAGCGGTAGGTACTTGATGTGTCGCCGCTCGCGACTGAGTTAGCGTTAAATGAGTAACAAACAAAAAGGGAAGATGCCTGAGTATCTCCCCTTTTTGGTGATATGAGCGTTACTGCTTTTGCAGGATCAGCCGTGTTGGCGGCGGTCGTTGGCCTGGGCCAGCAGCATGCGGCTTTCACGCAGAAACTGGTCGGCATGCTCGCCGAAGAAACCGGAGACTTGCGAGAAGGCCTCAATGAAACCGTCCCTGTCCCCCCGCTCCAGCAGCCCCAGCGCTTCGCCGAAGTTTTGGTAGTAGCGACGGATCATCGCCAGATTCTGCGGTGACGACAAAATGATGTCGGCATAGAGGTGGGGATCCTGAGCGAACAGCCGCCCCACCATGGCCAGCTCCAGCCGGTAGATGGGGGAGCTCAAACTCAGCAGGCGATCCAGATTGGCCTGCTCCCGAGAGAGGTGCCAGCCATAGGCAAAGGTGGCGAAGTGACGCAGTGCCTGAATGAGGGTCATCGCCTCATCGTGGGCCTTGGCTTCCACCTGTTGCAAGCGGGCGCCCCAGATGGTCATCTGATCCAGCAGCCATTGGCTGGCGGCGGGGTCACGCCCCTGACAGCAGACGATCACCTGCTTGGCGAGACTCGCCACATCCGGCCCGAACATGGGGTGCAGTCCCAGTACCGGCCCTTGATGCACCGCCAGCATATGTTCGAGTGGCGCCGCTTTCACGCTGGTGACATCGACCAGCAGGCAGTGGGCGGGCAGGTTGCCGAGGCGGTCGATGATCTGGCAGGTGATATCGATGGGCACCGCCACCATCACCAGACCGGCGCCGGCGAGGATCTCGTCAGCGCGCGGCCAGTCGGCTTGTTCCAGCGTCTCGACCCGATAGCCTGAGAGGCTGAACATATGGCCGAACAAGCGGCCAAGCTGGCCCTGACCACCGATGATGGCCACTTTGCCAAGGTCCGGCTTTATGCATTTGAAGCCGGTATCTTTCTCGCTGGCGTAAGATTCGCGCATCACCCGGCGCAGTACGTCTTCGATGAGATCGCCGGGCACTCCCAACTGCTCGGCCTCGGCGCGGCGGCGGGCCAGCATGCTCGCTTCCCGATCCGGTGCATAGATGGGCAGGCCGTGGCGGCTCTTTACCTCACCCACTTCTCCCACCAGGGCCAGACGGGCGGCCAGCAGATCGATCAGCTGCTTGTCCACCGCATCTATCTTGTCCCTGAGTACATTCAACTCTTCAGCCATATCCAGTCCCTGCTGGCGCCGCGAGCGGCGGCGCCCTGAAAATCAAGATGCAACAAGGTATCACGGCATGAGCGGTTTGATGCCACCAGCGGTGATACCCAGATTGTTCAATAGGTTACGACAAGATACCACGGCTTACCGTGCAGTTCTGCCCTTGAGGGGGTCAGCCAGCTGGTTGTGGCAGCGAGCCAGCAGGGTGGCGGTGGTGTCCCAGTCGATGCAGGCATCTGTGATGGAGACCCCGTAGCGCATCTGCTCCTTGGGCTGCTCGCTGGACTGGTTTCCCTCGAACAGGTTGGATTCGAGCATCACCCCGATGATGGAGCGGTTGCCCTCTTGGATCTGGTGGATGACGTTGTCGGCCACCTTGGGCTGCAAACGGTGATCCTTGCTGGAGTTGCCGTGGCTGCAATCTACCACCAGACCGGGCAGCAGGCCCGCCTTTTCCAGTGCCTCTTCCGCCAGCGACACATTGACCGAGTCGTAGTTCGGGTGCTTGCCGCCGCGCAGGATCACGTGGCCATCCGGGTTGCCCTGGGTCTGCAGCAGCGCAACCTGACCCTGCTGGTTGATCCCCATAAAGGCGTGAGGGGAGGAGGCCGCCTGCAGCGCATTGATGGCGGTCCCCAGGTTGCCGTCGGTGCCGTTCTTGAAGCCGACCGGCATGGAGAGGCCGGACGCCATCTCCCTGTGGGTCTGGGATTCGGTTGTGCGGGCGCCGATGGCTGACCAGGAGAAGAGCTCGGCCAGGTATTGCGGGCTGATGGGGTCGAGCGCTTCGGTGGCCAGCGGCAACTCCAGCTCCGCCAGCCAGCAGAGCAGCTCGCGGGCACGGTGCAGCCCCAGCTCCACATCGAAGGTGCCATCCAGATTGGGGTCGTTGATAAAGCCTTTCCAGCCGACCGTGGTGCGCGGCTTCTCAAAGTAGACCCGCATGACAATGTAGAGAGAGTCCTGATAGGCATCATGCAGCGCTTTGAGTCTGGTTGCGTACTCTTTGGCGGCGTCCATGTCGTGGATGGAGCAGGGACCACAGATCACCAGCAGCCGGTGATCGCGGCGGTGAATGATATCGGCGATGGTATTACGGGCCCCTTGCACGAATGCCAGCGCCTTGTCGGAGATGGGTAACTTCTCCTTGAGCTGGGTAGGCGTGATCATCACTTGTTCGGACTGGATATGGATGTTGTTCAGGGGGTCTCTTTGCATGATTTCATTCTCTCTACTGTATTAAGCCAAAAGCGGTTGTACCTATATATTTACACTGGTACCTGCTTTGTTACGCAACCGCCATCACCTTACCAAGGAAAAACAAACAATCAAGTGAAACTAGTGGGTTTACCGCTAAAAAGTCAGATAAAGGAGCTGCTATATAGCGCGAACAGGAATAATACAGAGGATTTTTCGGAGGGTTAATGGTTTTTGTGTAATTTAATGTTTACGACTTGAGGGCGTGAAGGCTGCGTTGCCCAGCTGTTTACCCACAGTAAATGGTATCTCTGGGAGACTGCAACGCGATGGCAATGATGGTGTGAGGTGGCTAGGTCAGCCATAGAAAGAGGGAGCCATTATGGCTCCCTTTGCGGTAGGAAGGGGGATCCCGTCTGGCTGCGGATCAGCACTTCTGTTTTCCCTGCAGCTCTTTGTTCAGGCGAGTGAGCATCCCCTGAGTGACCAGCACTATGCCCTGCTCGGAGCGGTGGAAGCGACGTGCATCTTCATCGGCGTTTTCACCGATCACCGTGCCTTCCGGCAGTTTGCACCCCTTGTCGATCACCACCCGGCGCAGTCGGCAACCGGCACCTATCTCCACTCCCGGGAAGATAACGGCCTGATCCAGGGTGCAGAAGGAGTCGACCCGCACATTGGTAAAGAGCACCGAACTCAGGATGAAAGAGCCACTGACGATGGTGCCCCCGGCAAACATGGAGTTGATGGTCATGCCGTGCTGGCCGTTTCGGTCCTGCACGAACTTGGCGGGAGGAGTCATGTTCTGACTGGTCCAGATGGGCCAGTCCTGATCGTAGATATCCAGCTCAGGCGTGACGGAAGCGAGATCCATATTGGCCTCCCAGAAGGAGTCCACGGTGCCCACATCGCGCCAGTAGGGGCGGCGATCCGGACAGCAGCCGACACAGGACATGCCAAACGGGTGAGCGAATGCGGTGCCCTCTTTCACCACGCGGGGGATCACGTCCATGCCGAAATCGTGATGGGACTGCTCGTTGGCAATGTCCTCTTCCAGCAGCTGATAGAGATACTCCGCATCGAAGATATAGACGCCCATGGAGGCCAGCGCGGTGTCGGCCTTGCCCGGCATGGCGGGCGGGTTGGCGGGCTTTTCGACGAAGGCATTGATCTTGCGATCATCATCCACCGCCATTACCCCGAAGGCGCTTGCTTCACTGCGTGGCACTTCGATGCAGGCAACGGTCACCTTGGCGCCCATATTGACGTGATCGAGCAGCATGGCGGCGTAATCCATCTTGTAGATGTGGTCGCCTGCCAGCACCACCACATATTTGGGGGCGTGATCGCGGATGATATCCAGATTCTGGTAGACCGCATCGGCGGTACCCCGATACCAGTTCACCTCATCCACCCGCTGCTGGGCAGGGAGCAGATCGATAAACTCGTTCATCTGGTAGCGCAGGAAAGACCAGCCCGATTGGAGATGGCGCAACAGGCTGTGGGATTTGTACTGGGTCACGACACCGACCCGACGGATGCCGGAGTTGATGCAGTTGGAGAGCACGAAATCGATGATGCGGAATTTGCCGCCGAAATGAACGGCAGGTTTTGCACGGTTGTCGGTTAACTGTTTGAGGCGACTACCCCGCCCTCCTGCGAGTACCAAAGCCATGGTCTCGTTCAGCAACTGTCTGGATTTTGCTGTATTGGCAGGTTGTAACAACATCTCATATCCCTTTGTAGATAAATCACTACAATGTTGCCTCCTTTGAGCCCTCAAGAAAGTGCTTTCAGTCACATTTTATGGTTTCTGACGTAATAAAATGACCTTTTTGTTATTAAAAATGACGGGTTGATCCGTCATTGCTTTCAATATGGTCAGTTGTCAATTGAGGCGAGCCGAACGACAAAATGGGCGGCGAGAGAGGAGGGATGAAAAAGCCCCTGCCAATGGTTGGCAGGGGCCCGGTTTGTTGAGACCCTGAGCCGGGTCTGATTAACAAGGTTCAGGCTGCGTTGGCCAGTGGCTCCTCGCTCTTCTTCTGGTAGGCCTGCGGGGTGAGCCCAAGCAGCTCCTGCACGGTCGAGGCGACGGTAATGGAGGAGACGGTGCCCACCAGGATCCCGGCAAACAGGGTGAAGGAGAAGCCGTAGAGAGCGTCACCGCCAAACAACAACAGAGCGCCCACGGTAAACAGGGTGGTGCCCGAGGTGATCATGGTGCGACTGAAGGTCGCCTTGATGGCCACATCGGAGCACTCGTGGATGCCCATCTGGGTACGCGAGCTCAGCAGATCCCGCAGCCTGTCCGAGATGACGATGCTGTCGTTGAGGGAGTAGCCGATCACCGCCATCAAACCGGCGATGATGTTCAGATCGAATTCAATCTGAAAGAGTGACAGCAGCCCCAGCGCCACGATGGCGTCATGGACCACCGAGAGCAGGATGCCGATGGCCTGACGCCACTCGAAACGAAACGCCAGATAGGCCGACATCGCCAGCGAAGCGACCAGTACCGCCAGCATCCCCTGCTGGAACAGTTCTGCACCCACCTGAGGGCCGACGATGGTGGTGCGCAGCAACTCGACCGGCATCCCCAGCTGTTGGGTCAGCATGGTGGCGAGATCTGCCGCGGGCCAGGGAAGTTCGTGGGGGGGCAGCTTGATCAGCCACTCGCCGGGAATACCGGCCGAGCTCAGCTCAACGGCTCCCGCCAGCGGGGAGACCAGCATGGCATTGAGCTCATGGGCCTCTTTCAGGGTCTGGATATGAAACTCCAGCAGGATCCCGCCGGTAAAATCGAGCCCCAGTGTCAGGCCGTTCACCAGCAAGATGGCAACGCTGGCCACGGTCAGCAGGATGGAAGCCCACAGGCCAATATAACGCCAACGGGTCAGCCCCATGGCAACGATCATTCTCAACATAATTCTCTCCTTGGCCAGCCAGCACTAGGCTGTTGGCCCATCACGACGTGTCGCGACACGCCGGGAAATAGTGTTCTGCTTTGGCCGCTCCGGCCATATCCATGGCCGATGGCGCAGCCAAAGCCGCTCATCAGAAGGACTGCTGTCTCGTTACACCTTCAGCGTGCGCTCGCTGCTGCGTCCCCAGAGGGGGTTGATGATGGCGCGCGTCCCCCAGATCCCGGTGATCATGCTGGAGAGCAGACCCAGAATGAGGGTGATGGAGAAGCCCTGCAGCGGCCCGGAGCCGATGGAGTAGAGCACCACAGCGCAGATGAGCGTAGTGATGTTGGCATCGAAAATGGTGTGGAAGGCCGAGCGATAGCCAAAGTCGATGGCGTTGGCCAGTGAGCCCCCTTCTCGCAGCCGGTCCCTGATCCGCTCGAAGATCAGCACATGGGTATCCACAGCCATGCCCACCGTCAGCACCAGACCGGCGATCCCCGGCAGGGTCAGCACGGCGCCCGGCAGCACTGCCAGCATGCCGACCTGCATCAACAGGTTGGCGACCAGCGCCGTGATGGCAACCCAGCCGAATTTGCGGTACCAGGCCATCATGAACAGCATCATGCCTGCCATGCCGAAGGCCAGCGCGGTGAAGCCCGCCTCGATATTCTGCATCCCCAGCGTCGGGCCAATACTGCGTTCTTCCAGGATCTTGAGAGGGGCGGTGAGGGCGCCGGCACGCAACAGCATGGCCAGCTCTTGCGCCTCCGGCAGACTGCCAATACCGGTGATGCGGAACTGGTTGCCAAGGGCGGTCTGGATGGTGGCGACGTTGATCACCTCGCTCTGGGCGCGCAGTTTGCCCTGAGCGTTGGTCTTGTACTCGGTGAAGACGGTCGCCATCGGCTTGCCCACATGCTGGCGGCTGAACTGGTTCATCTTGCTGCCACCCAGGGTGTCGAGCACGATATTGACCTGGGGTTGACCCATCTCGCCCATATTGGCGCGGGCATCGACGATGTGCTCGCCGGTCAGTACCGGCTTGCGTGCCATGCCGACGGCCTGACCGTTGCGATCGGCGATATAGAAGTGGCTGTCGGCTTTGGCCTCGTAGAAGGCCAGCGAGGCGGTGGCCCCGATCACCTCTTTCGCCTGCTTGGGGTTGTGTACCCCGGGCAGTTCGATACGGATGCCATCCTGCCCCTGACGCACCACCGAGGCTTCGACGATGCCGAGCTCGTTGATCCGTTTTTTCAGGATCGACAGGTTCTGGGTCACGGCGTTGTTGACCAGCAGGGTACGCTCCGCCTCGCTCAGCACCAGTTTCAGATCATTGCCGGAGCGGGTCAGCTTCCACTGATCCTGACGGGTACCGGCACTCTCCTTGATGATAGAGAGCCAGCTCTCCTGTTCGGCGACCTCCGGCAGGGTGACGGCTACGGCGCCCTGTGCCGTGCGCACGACGCTGGCGCCGCGCAGGTTGGCTTCACGGAAACGGGTGCGCAGGGTATCCACCAGATTCTTGGTCTGATTGTCGATGACAAAGTCCACGTCCACCCCGATCAGCAGTTGGGAGCCGCCACGCAGATCGAGCCCCAGCTTGATGGGGTCGGCGCCGAGGCGGGTGATCCAGGCCGGCGCATTGGAGTGAAACTCCAGGGTCAGGGCGGCACTGTCGACCCCTTGCTGCTCCAGCAACTGCTTGGCGCGCTGCTGTTCGCCCTGGCTGGCAAAGACCAGCTCGACCCGCTCAGGTTGCTCGATCACCTTGACTGGGGTCAGGTGCTTGTCGCTCAGCAGCATCTGTTGCTGGGTGGTCAGGCGCTGCTGTCCGTGCAGGCCGAGGGAGGGCTGCTCACCGAAAAAGGTGGGCAGGGAGTAAAAGGTAAAGGTCAACAGCATCAACAACAGCAGTGCGTACTGCCACTTGCTCATGCGGTTGAGAACGGTGCGATTGCTCTTTCTCATGGCAAACAAGCCTCTGTCAGGAGAATGGTGCCCGGGCCGATAGCAACAAGGCTCGGCAAGGCGCAAAAAATGGGATGCATCAGATGCGGATCAGGCAGCCGCCGGATCCGTCAGGAAGAGGAGATGAGCAAACAGTGGATGTGCCATCCCCTCCGGGGTCAGGCGCTCAGATAGCTCTGGGTGAAGCGATATTGCAGATGTTGGCGCTGTAGATGGCGCCGGTGGATCGCACCGAAGCGATCGCGAAAACTCTGTTTGTGATAGAGCTCGGGGGCCAGCATCAGCCAGCCGAGCAGCAACAGCAGGATGGCCTGGGCCGACCAGCTCTGGATCAGCTCGTAGACCACACTCTTGGGCTGGTTGTCACTGCGCAGGGATTGTTCGAGACGCAGCAGGTGATTTTGATGGCTGCCGACAAACTTGATGATGCCATCATCGCTGTCGCTAAGCTGATTGAACACCTGAGTCTGCTGCTGTTCACTCTGGGGTGATGCGGGCAGCAGCGGGCCTTCCATTCGGGCGATGGAACAAAGCAGGGTGAGGGCGATAACCAGAGTTACCAGCACCAGTTTTACTTTGTCGATAAGGCGCAAAAAGTTAATTCCCGATAAATAGAAAGGGCAAACTACCATAAGCGCCCGGTTTGAACAAGGTAGCCCCGGGCGCATGGCACCATTCGGTGCCGCTCGTCAGCTGCCGCTCATCTGCTTGAAGTCGCGTGCATAACCCTTGAGCAGGGAGTAGAGATGGGCCCGCTGAGAGATATCCAGCGACTGGCTCATAGCGCTCAGCCAGTTGACGGTACGCTGGCGCGACTGTTCGGTATAGCCGGTAAAGCGGCCATCCATCAGCCCATCCCCCTCGGCCAGCAGGTCAGTCAGCTCGCGGGTAAAGTCGGGACTCTGGCGCTGCTTCATCAGCCTGTCCAGCTCCTGGGTCCAGGACTCCTGAAACTCGAGCCAGGGGGGCATCAGCTCGTATTGCCATTCGGCCCACTGGGCCACCAGTGGCGCCTGTGCCGGTTTCACCTCACCAATCCAGAACTCGAGCCGCTTGTTCATCTTGTCGCGAAACTCCGCCAGCATCTGCTCTTTGGGCTCAGTGGCAAAGTCCTTTTGCCGCTCCTGTTGCCGCTTGACCCGATCGGTCATAAAGCGGGCCACCTGCTCGTCGGTCAGGGTGCGCGCCAGCCTGACCGCACGGGGGATAGTGTTTTCCAGCGTGCGGGTCAGGCTCTGCTGCACCGCATCTAGGTTGGTCGAGATCTGCTCCGGCGTCATGGGGCTGGCCACCGCCTTGGCCAGTGCATCGAGATCCCTGGCGTAGCGCGGCAGCTCGTGCTGGCGGTGCCAGGCCATCAGCCCCTTCACTTCGCGGCTGAGCAGATCCTTCTGCGAATAGGAGAGGGCAAAGTAGTCATCCAGCTGCCAGATGATGGCGGTATCGAGCCAGTAGTAGATCACCCGGGTGGAGCAGCCGGTCAGCAGCAGGCCGATCAGCAGCAGACCCCAGGTTTTCGGCTTGTGCCAGCGCACCTTGTTTATCATCTGTTACTCCAGTCGTTGCCGGTTGATGGCGATCAGGGTGTCATAGTCGAGTGAGGGCTGTTGCTCTGCCATCAGCAGGGCCCAGAGCAGGCCGATATAGTCGACCCAGGGTAAAAAAGCCTCGCTCTGAAAATCGGGCCACTGGTGGCGCGGCACGGCCTGCAGATAGTGCGTTTCCAGCTCGTCGCGCCGCTCGGCGGGCCACTCATGGGTGCGCTGGATGCTGGCGAGCTCAAAGCCGGGGTGACCTGCCGCGCCATACTCCCAGTCGATGACCCAGGGTTTGCTTCCCAACAAGTTAGCCGGATTGAGATCATGGTGGCAAGGGCGCCAGCAATCATTTGGCTCACTGCTGGCGAGCAAGCTCCGCTCCAGTGCGGGCAGCCAGGAGGGAATGTGGGCCAGTCGGGCGCGATAGCCCGCGGCGTGGGCCCGCACCGCCATCACTACCGCAGGCAGCGGCAGGCGATGGAGCTTGCGCAGCACCTCTGCCAGCAGACGGGGCTGATCGGCTTCCGGTGGCGCCGCGTGCACCCAGTTTGGCTCATCACACCATTCGAGCAGCATCAGACCGCTGGCGGGATCGCCATAGTGGCAAGACAGTGCCAACCCTTCGGCCATCGCCCCCTGATAAAGCTGCCACTCGGTGGGACGGTCGATACCAAGGCGCAACGGGTCGGAGTGGCCCTGACGCAAAAAGTAACTGCGCCCCGAGGGGAGGCGCAGTCGATAGTTGCAGTTGGTCAGGCCTAACCCTAGTGGTTCCAGCTGCCCCTCCCGCCAGGGGGCGGGCAGGCTGGCCAGCAGCGGATCACAGTTGCCTGTCACCAGGAGCCTGTTACCAGCCAAAGGTGGATTTCTTCGCCTGTTTGCGGATCTCTTTCTGATCGGCCCACAGCAGTTCGCCGTTTTGCAGATCCATCAGGTTCATGGTCATCTGGTAGTAGACATCCTTCACCTTGCCATTGTCCTTGACGATGCTGGCGAGGTTGCCATAGACCATGTAGCGGGCACCGGTCTGCTTGCCCAGTCGCACCATGGAGGCAGGATCCACCATGCCGCTGCTCTGCTGGTATTCGAGCTGCTGCTTGACGGCGGCCACCTTGCTCATATCGACGAAGCGGAACTTGCCGGCCCGCAGCAACTTGGTGCGGATGGTATCGGTGATGGCTTCGGTATCGATGTGCTCGGAGGTCTTGTTGCGGATAGAGTCCATAAACATCACCGGACGACCGCCTGCGGTGATCTCGCTGGTGGCAGGGGAGGCGAGCATGGAGTCCGCCATCTTGTCGGCGATGGCCTGCAGATCGCTTGAGCCGTAATCGACGGTGACGGTTTCGGTTTCAGTCGGATCACCGTAGCTGACCGTGGTGCTGGAGCAGCCGCCCAAGAGCAATGCAGAGGTCAATATCAGCAGGGCATGATTCATTTTCATCAGTAGGATTCCTCAATCACTTCGCGTACGTAAATCCGGTAACCCTGCGCCGCCGGGCTGGGCGCCAGGGCCGAGAGGGTGCGGGTCTGATAGCCATGCAGCTTGATGGGAGTCCAGCCGCGGCCATCGCTGGCGACCTCCTGACCGGCCTCATCATACCAATAGAAGATATATTGCAGCTTGTTATCGCCGCGCTGGGTGCTGGCGGCGGCCACATTGACCTGCAGCAGGCCATTTTGCTGGCGGCGGCTCAGCTCGGTCAGGGTGACGTTGACGTTTTGATGCTGCTCCAACGTGGGAGCACCGCCCGCCAGGCCATAGAGCGCCACGCCGGAGGTGTTGGTGGCGCAGCCGGTCAGCAGCAGCGCGAGCCCGAGGGCCAACCCGTATGCTTTCATCTTGCTCTCCTTAATCGGGGTGAGTGGGGCCGCGTGTGTGCCTGCCCGGTTAATTGTCTTGATCATCTCTCTTCGCCATCTGCTCAGAGCGGCATCACCCGGGTGGTCAGACCGGCGCCGAGGCGCTGTACCCAGACCAGGGTGGTGCGTCCCTTGTGGATGGTGAGCGGCAATTGCCGCTGCGCCGCCCCCGCGCTCAGGGTGAGGTTGATGTCACCTGCCGGCACCATCCCCTGCCAGCTCGATGCCTGAGCTGGCAGCGTCAGCCAGCTGCGGGTATCGGCCCGCTCCGAGAGGGTGTTGAAGATCCCCACCAGAATATTGCCCACATCCCCTCCCTCTTTGGCGGCGGTACGGCGCATCTGCTCCTTGGCCACCAGTCGCAGCGCCTGGCGGGTCAGCATGCCGGGCAGCCGCTCCTGCAGATCTTTGGCGGCCAGCGCTTCCAGCCTGACCAGCTCGCTGGTCTGCTCGACCCGCTTGCCGACTTCCACCGTCAGCGGGCCGGTGTCGCTGGCCCGATTATCGTAATAGGGGATGGCGACGGTAAAGGTGCGAAAATCGCCGCGGGAGGTGGAGATGGGGAGCGGCAGGAACAGTTCTCGCCGTGCCGGGATCAAACCATCTTCAAACAGCACCACCAGTTGGCCTTGATCTTTTGCAAGTGGCGGCGCTTTGCGGCCTATCTTTTTCTCGGTCTCGCGGATCTCGTCCGGTGAGCCACGCAGCCGCGCCAAACGCAGCAAGGCATCTTGCAGGCTGCGGTTGTCCGGCGCTATCTGGTAGCCGCGCTGATAGTCGACCCAGGCATCGTTGAGATCCCCGGCCGCCTCATAGAGCACGGCAGAAAAATAGAAGGTGTAGGCGTTCTGAAAACCGTTTTTGACCTTGCCGATCAACCGGTCGAGATCCGGTGCGCCGCGCGACATCAGCTGGCGCATCTCGCCTTCTGCTTCGGCCTCTTCGCTCTCATCCTTCGCCTTGCGCACCTCGTCGGCTCGCCGTTTCAGGGCTTGCTCCTGCACCTGATTGGCCCGGCGAACCTCCACCAGGGCGCCATCGGCATCCCCCCGTTGCAGGTAGTTGAGGGCCAGATAGTGGTGCAGCATGGTGCGTTCGTAATCGGGAGTACGATAGGCCATCGACTGGTCGTTGGTGAGCAGACTGCCCACCTGATCCAGACCGTGGCTCAGCCGGTATTCGGCCTGATTGTCTTCCCACTGAAGGCGGCTGTCGGCGGCGGTGAACGCCAGCTTGCTGCCCGCATCCTGACCGGCGAGCCAGGCAATGCGCCCCTGTTCGAGCCGATCCAGCACAAAGGTGTCATCCCCAAGGGTGGAGTCACGCACCTCGGGCAGCGCCTCGGCGGCATGGCCCAGCAGCAGCTGGTTGCGCAGGGGCACCATCTGATCGGAGTAGGAGACGAACATATCCTGCCAGCGGGAGGCGCAGCCTCCCAGCAACAGCAGGGCGCCGCAGAGCAACAGGGCGCTGCGGCAGGTTGAGGCGTGGCGATTCATTACAGGCTGAGCAGCGGCCCCAGCGGCTGGCCACCGACCAGATGCATGTGGATGTGGTAGACCTCCTGCCCGCCGTGGCGGTTGCAGTTCATGATGAGGCGGTAGCCATCTTCGGCGATGCCAGCCTCAGCGGCCAGTTTGCGGGCCACGGTGAACATCCGGCCAAGGGCCAGTTCATGTTCGGCTTCCACGTCATTGACGGTGGGGATCAGCACATTGGGGATGATCAGAATATGGGTCTTGGCCTTGGGCTGGATATCCCGGAATGCGGTGACCAGATCGTCTTGATAAAGGATGTCGGCGGGGATCTCTTTACGGATGATTTTGCTGAAAATGGTTTCTTGCGCCATGGCTAACTCCCTTATATGAAACAGAAAATTGAACTAGAACCCCAAGCGGCTCCCGAAAGGGGGGCGAGCAGCACGCCAAGTGTGACACAAGCCGACATTTGACACAGCTGATGTCCCATTCCCTTCAGTTATTGTTAAAAATACCGATAGCCAGAGGGACGTCATCTGCAGCGCCTGTTCAGGGTGGTCTGCAGGGTATCAAAAGGACGGGGTACTCAGGCAAGGGACTTTTGCATATACAGCGGGACAATAATGAAACAAACAATGTCGGATCTCTCCATCTTGCAGCGAGTCTACCTTGGCTTCGCGATCCTGGTGGCCGTGATGGTGGCCAGTTCACTGCTCACATTTCGTAGTCAGGAGACCCTGGGGAACGCACTGGAGCAGGTTACCCAGCAGTCTATGCCGCTGGTGATTGCCAGCAGTCAGACCCAGATCACCCTGCTCAGTGCCAACAAGTGGCTGGGGGATGTGCTCACCGAGCAGGATCCCAAACAGCTGCCGGCCGAAGTGGCCGAACTGAAACAGGCCAAGGCCGCGGTGGGCAAGAGCCTCGACGTCTTGCGCCAGCAGGTGGCCCACCACCCCGAACTGCAAGGGGAGATGAGCAGCCTCAGCCAGCAGGTCGACAGCTACCTGCAACTGACCGATACCCTGCCCGGCGAACACGAGGCGCTGCTCACCCGACTGCACAAGGTCAATCTGGCCAAGGGGCAGTTTCAGGTCAGTCTGCCCCAGTTCAAGAAGAGTCTGGGTGACATGATGGTCACCATCGACGACAGCTTTATCAAGATGCTCTCCGAGACCCTGACCACCAAGCTCTCCGCCATCGAACTCTCCACCATGGACGCCCTCAACCAGACCATTCCAGCTCCCATCGAAGGGGCGCTCAAGCGCAACAAGATGCAGATCGAGGGGTTCAACAGCACCATCAAGGATCTGCAGGGGGAGCTCAAGAACTTCGAGAACGACATGGGCCACTATGTTCACGGCTTCGTGCGCGACACCACCGCAAGCGAAGGCGTGCTCTCCCAGTATCTGGCGCTGATGAAGCAGCAGGAGCAGATGCGGGAGAAGAGCAAGCAGGCTAGCGCTCTCATCGTCGAGATCCAGAACCGGCTTGAGCGGATCACCGGCCAGAGTCAGCAGCTGATGAGTCAAAGCATTCAGCACGCCAAAGCCACACAGAGCCAGAGCACCTTGACCCAGGGAACCAGCATCGTCGTCGCCATTCTGATCGCCATGCTGGTGGCTTATACCCTCGGCAAGGCCATTCGCCGTCCGCTCAGGGAGTTGCTGCGGGTGCTGACCGAAGTGACCCAGGGCGATATGACCCAGCGCATCGGTTTTCAGAGCAAGAACGAATTCGGCCAGCTGGGCAGCCAGATTAACCTGCTGATTGCCCAGATGGGGGAGGTGCTGGCACAGCTTTCACAAGCGTCTGCCCAGCTTAACGATGCCGCCCACGGCAATCGCCACACCACCGAATCAGTGCGGGCTGATCTGGAGAAACAGCGGCAGGAGACCGCCTCGGTCGCCGCCGCCATGACCCAGATGGAGGCCTCGGTGCGGGAAGTGGCGCAGGCAGCCAACCAGACCCTGGAGCGGGTGCAGGATGTGGAGAAGGCCTCCGAGATGGGACGCAAGGTGATGGCAGGCAATATCACCACCACTCATCAACTGGCGGGCAAGCTGCAACAGACCGGCAAGGTGATTGGTGATGTGAGCGCCATGAGCAGCCAGATCGGCAATATCCTCGATGTCATTCGCGGCATTGCCGAGCAGACCAACCTGCTGGCCCTCAACGCTGCCATCGAAGCGGCGCGGGCCGGCGAGCAGGGTCGTGGCTTTGCGGTGGTGGCCGATGAGGTGCGCAGTCTGGCGGGTCGTACCGCTCAGTCCACCAGCGAGATCCAGACCATGATCGAGAACCTGCAGCAGGGGGTTGCCAAGGCAGTGACCGTAATGCAGGAGTGCTCTCGCGAGATGGACAGCTGCGTGGATCAGAGCTCTCACGCCAACAACGCCATGGAGGAGGTGCAGGGGATTGTGGTGCTGATCAGCGACATGTCGAGCCAGATCGCCTCTGCCGCCGAGCAGCAACAGGCCACCAGCGCCGATATCGCCACCAACCTCAACCGCATCTCCGATATCTCGGATCTCAACTATCAGGGGATCGAGCGGGTAGCCGAGACCAGCCAGCAGCTGGACTCCCTTGCAGAGCAGCAGGAGAGCCTGGTCAAGCGCTTCCGCCTCAGCGCCTGATGGTTGCATGTTGAAATAGAGAAGGCCCCGCAGATGCGG